>JACMJS010000166.1 GCA_014380515.1 Chlorobiales bacterium | reverse complement strand
ATCATCAATTTGAAAAGTTTGTGCGGGAAGTTGCGAGGCGAACATGCAGACAAACAGCAGCAGCGGCGAAAGTGCAAGTACTTTTCGTTTCATTGTTTTGTTTAAATGACTTGGTGGCATCACGGCGGGAAGCCTTTCTCCGACGCAGGATACAGCCTTTGGTTTAACTATAGCCGCTTATCTCTCGCGCCGCCGTCCGCTTTGTTCTCACAGGGCAAGGGCATATCTTGACGCGGCCTTTTTCACGAATCCAATCCGAACATTATGTCATGGTTTAAACGGGCGAAGCCCTCCATTCTCACCGAGCAAAAACGCGATATGCCCGAGGGGCTTTGGTGGAAATGCGATAATTGCGGCGCGACCTTGCACCGCAAACAGATGGAAGAAAATCTGTTCACCTGTCCCGAATGCAATCATCACTTCCGCATCTCGGCGCAAAAGTATTTCGAAATTTTGTTCGACGGCGCGGACTTCACCGAGTTCGATCAGCAACTCCGCTCCGCCGATCCGCTGAACTTTGTCGACACGAAAAAGTACAGCGAGCGTCTTACCGCCACGATTAAAAAATCCGGCATGACGGATGCGTGCCGCAATGCGGTGGGGGTTATCGGCGGCAATCAAAGTGTGATTTCAGCGATGGATTTCGGATTCATCGGCGGATCGATGGGTTCGGTCGTCGGTGAAAAAATTGCGCGGGCGATGGACAAAGGCTTGGCGTTGAAGGCGCCCGTGATCGTCATCTCGCAATCGGGCGGGGCGCGGATGCAGGAAGCCGCACTCTCACTCATGCAGATGGCGAAAACCTCCGCGCGGCTCACCCGGCTGCACGATGCGGGCATTCCCTACATCTCACTGCTTACCGACCCGACGACCGGCGGTGTAACCGCGTCATTCGCCATGCTTGGCGATTTTAATATCGCCGAGCCGCAAGCCCTGATCGGCTTTGCCGGGCCGCGCGTCATCAAGGAAACTATCCGCAAAGAATTGCCGCAAGGATTTCAACGCGCGGAGTTTGTGCAGGAGCACGGCTTCATCGATCTCATCGTGCACCGTAAAGAATTAAAATCGAAGCTCGAACAACTTTTGAACTTGCTCAAAGGTTAATCGAATCACCGTAGGGGCGAGGCATGCCTCGCCCGCTACAACGGTAGGACACAAGAAAAAGCATCACCACATCATCACTATTTGTTATGCCACGATTATGAATATCAGAATCATCGGCGTCCCGCTCGACTTAGGCTCGGACTTCAAAGGCGCAGGCATCGGCCCGACGGCGATGCGTATCGCGGGCTTGCAGGAAAAATTAGAAGACCTCGGACACAGCGTAACCGATGAAGGCGATTTGCTTATCGCCTCCCGCCAATCGCTCGACATCGGCAGCGAACACGCCAAATACCTTTCTGAAATTCAGCGGATCGATTCCGTGCTCTGCGATCACGTCGAGCGCGCGTTGGAACACGGCGACTTCCCCGTCGTTTTGGGCGGCGACCACGCAATGGCCGTCGGGACGATCTCGGGCGTCGCGCGGTTTTATCGCAAACAAGAAAAAAAAATCGGCGTCATCTGGATCGATGCGCACGCCGACATCAACACCGCAGAGACTTCGCTTTCCGGCAACATTCACGGGATGCCGCTCGCCGCGATTATCGGCATGGGCGTACCGGAATTGACGCACATCGGCGGCGACTTTCAAAAAGTCAATCCGCAAAACGTCGTTCTGCTCGGCATTCGTTCGGTCGACAAAGCCGAGAAAGCGTTGCTCAAAAAAATGGGCGTGAACTTTTTCACCATGACCGATATCGACAAGCGCGGCATGCCCGATATTCTCAATCACGCCATTGACGATCTCGCCCGCCACGTCGATGCGATTCACATCAGCCTTGATCTCGACGGCCTCGATCCTGAAATCACGCCCGGCGTCGCCACGCCCGTCAAAGGCGGCTTGGATTACCGCGAGGCGCATTTGATTATGGAAACGGCGGCGGACTGCGGCAAACTCTGCTCGATTGAAATCGCCGAAGCCAATCCGATTCTCGACATCCGCAACCGCACCAGCGAGACCGCGGTCGAACTCATCTGCTCCGCCCTCGGCAAACGGATCGTCGATTGATTTCTTCCGCCGTTGATTCTGAACACCGCTGTAAGGGCGAGGCATGCCTCGCCCCTACGAAAATAAATGCAGATTCTTTGCTGCGATCAGAATGACAAAATTATTTGTGTTGCTTCATCGGAAAAAAATTTAACTTCGCCTCGTACTTATTCACACCATTTTTGCTCACACCTTTTTCAACTTCAACTGTTTTTTACTATGACGGTTCTGCGCACTCACTCCGATCATCTCTCCGAACAGGACGACGCCCTCAGCATCTTCGCTGAAATTTCCAAGCACGATCACGAACAACTTATTTTTTGCGCCGATGAAAAAGCGGGACTCCGCGCGATCATCGCCGTGCATAACACCACGTTGGGGCCTGCGCTCGGCGGCACGCGGATGTGGAACTATCATAATGACCGCGAAGCCTTGACGGACGTCCTGCGGCTCTCGCGCGGCATGACGTATAAAGCCGCGGTCGCCGGTCTCAATCTCGGCGGCGGCAAGGCGGTTATCATCGGCAACTCGCAGTCGGAGAAGTCGGAAAGTTTATTTCGAACGTACGGACGATTCGTCGAGGGTCTCGGCGGCAGATACATTACGGCGGAAGACGTCGGCACGAACGTCCGCGATATGGAATGGGTGCGAATGGAAACCAAGTATGTAACCGGCATTTCGAAAGCCTTGGGCGGCAGCGGCGATCCCTCGCCGGTTACCGCGCTCGGCGTGTATATGGGCATGAAGGCCGCGTGCTCGGAACGCTACGGCAACGATAGTTTGACCGGCAAAAAAATCGTCGTGCAAGGCGCGGGGCAAGTCGCCTACTATCTCTGCGGACACTTGCGCAGCGAAGGCGCCAAAGTTTTTATCAGCGACATCTACGAAGACAAAGCCCGCCGCATCGTCGCCGAATATGGCGCGACGTACATCAAGGCCGAAGACGTTTATGCGCAAGACGCCGACATCTTTTGCCCCTGCGCGCTCGGTGGCATTTTAAATAGCGATACGATTCCGCAAATGCACTTTGCGATCATCGCCGGTGCGGCCAATAACCAACTGGCCGATGAGACGATTCACGAACAACAGTTGATCGATAAGGGCGTGCTCTACGTGCCCGACTTCGTGATCAATGCGGGCGGACTGATTAACGTCGCCAATGAACTCGAAGGCTACAATCAAGACCGGGCACTTTCGCAGGCGCGCGGGATTTATGATGTGATCAAAGCCATCGTCAAACTTTCGAAGGAAGAACGGATGACGACGAACTCCGCCGCCGTGCGGCTCGCCGAAGAACGGCTGCAGCGCATCGGACAGATCAAACAAATCTACGCGGGATCAAGCGGCTTCACGGGACGCTTGGGCGAGATGAGCCAGAAAATTTCCCGATAGTTTTTCTCGAACTTCTTTATGTGTCATTCCCGCCGCGCCGGGAATCCTTCTTGATTCGAACAAAGAGAGATTCCAGACAAGCTGGAATGACACAAGAATAAAACCCGAAATAAGATTTTTTTGCTTTGTTTCTTATTACAAACGAGGCAGTGCTCCGGTTGGAATAATTGCACGCTTTTCTTTACCTTTGTTCGCTGCGTCGCCGCGCCGCAACCGTGTTGCACCGGCGGCACACGCCATCACCCTCATTTTTGCTGTTATCAAACTCTGGTTCTTTACCACCAATGACTATCAATCGCCGACAAATCCGCGAAACGATTATGCAGGTTCTTTACGCCCACGAACTCGGCAAGGAGAACATTCATAAAATCGTTACCGACCTGATGCCCGCCGACGTCCTCGCGGATATGAAATCCAAAGACTTCACTTACAAAATCATCGACAGCATTATCGCCAACCGTGAGGCCATCGATGCCTACATCGTCAAGCACGCCGACAACTGGGAACTTGACCGCATGGCCGTCATCGATAAAAACTTGATGCGGATGGCCGTCGCCGAAATGCTGTATCTCGATGACATTCCGCCGAAAGTTTCGATCAACGAGGCTATTGAGATCGCAAAAAGATTTAGCACCGATAAGAGCAGCAAGTTTGTCAACGGCATTTTAGATGCGACGCTCAATGAACTGAAGGGCGCAGGCCATTTGCAAAAATCCGGTCGCGGCCTCGTCGACAGTCCGGCGAAAAAACCCAAGACGACCGCTGCGCCGCCGCCCGCACCGCCCAAAGAACCCGCGCCTTCGAAACCGCCTTTCAAGCCGCAAGGCCAGAAGCCCTACGGCAATCAAGGTGGCCAAGGTGGATATAGTGGAGGCGGTAATCAAGGCAGCGGATACCAAAGCGGCACGAACCCGCAAACGGGCAAGCCGTTTCGTCCGAAACCCCAAAGCGGACAAGGCAATCAGGGGAGCGGCCAAGGAGGTCAAGGTGGTGGATACAGTGGCGGAGGCCAAGGCGGCAATCAGGGCGGCGGATACAAGCCCGGCGGCAAACCGCGTCCGAACTCGCAGGGCGGCAACCGGAAAAGTTATTAGCCGCAAAAATTACCGGTTTTGAAAAATGATTAGTCGCCGTTCTACCTTTCACCGTTATCACAACAACAAAAACCTGATTGTCGCTTGATGGAAAAAACTTATGCGTGATTTTAACATTGACCTTCCGATTCACACTGATGAAACCGAATGAACCCGCAATCGCTTCCGCACCGCAACTGATTGCCATCGGCGATATTCACGGCTGCCTCGCGCCGTTGAAATCGCTCATCACCGAACTTGCTCCGACGAAAGACGACGCGCTCATTTTCCTCGGCGATTACGTCGACCGCGGTCCCGACAGCAAAGGCGTCATTGATTACTTGCTGCACCTGCGTGAGCAACACACCTGTTTGTTTTTGATGGGCAATCACGAACTGGAATTTTTGGATTATCTCTCCTTTGGCCGCAACGCACACTGGGAGCGGCAAGGCGGCGATACGACGCTGGAATCCTACAGCGCGAGCGGTAAACTGTACGTCCCCGAATCGCATTTACAATTCCTTTCCGACTGCGCCTACTACTACGAAACGCCCGATTATTTTTTCGTGCACGGCGGCCTCAAACCGCACCGCACGATTGCTGAAAATCTTGCGCGGATGACGATGGTTGATCTGGCGTGGGAACGCTCGCACCTCGCGCCGGACGTGCTGCGGACGGGCGACTATGCGTGGGAGAAAACGGTGGTGTGCGGACACACGCCCCAGCCGCATCCGATTGTGATGGACAAACTCATCAGCATCGATACCGGCTGCGTTTATAATGTCTCCCGGCATCTCGGAATGCTGACGGCGATTAAGTTACCCTCGCGCGAGATCGTTCAAATCTCCAACCGCAC
Organism: Chlorobiales bacterium; assembly: GCA_014380515.1. GTDB lineage: Bacteria > Bacteroidota > Chlorobiia > Chlorobiales > JACMJS01 > JACMJS01. The sequence continues at coordinate 15,923 of JACMJS010000166.1, read as the reverse complement.
CGAACCCGCCCTGCGCCGTTCCTTCCTCAGTTGGATGCTCGGCTCGAAACCTTCACACAGCAATTAGATTCGCCGTCATCTCCGAATCCCCCGGCGCACTGACTTGAAAAAAAATGCTTTCATCATGCCGGAACAACAGCACGCCGCTTCATTAAAACCTTCGGGCGGAAAAATTTTCGCGTGGACGCTGTTCGATTTCGGCAACACCGCCTTCAGCGTGATGATGGTTACTTTTGTTTTTCCGCTCTACTTCAAAAAAATTATCTGCGGCGACGCCCCGTTCGGCGACGGGCTTTGGGGAATCGCAACCAGCGTCTCGATGCTCATCTGCGCGTTCATCGCGCCCGTGCTCGGCGCAGCGTCCGATTATTCGGGGCATCGCAAAACATATTTGCTCGCTTTCACCCTGACTTGCATCGCCTGCACCGCACTGCTTTCCTTTACCGGCGCAGGTATGATATTCTTTGCCGCCGCACTTTTCATTCTCGCCAACATCGGCTTCGAAGGCGGCATTGTTTTTTACGATGCGTATCTGCCCGGCCTTGCGACACCGAAAACCTACGGACGCATTTCCGGCTACGGCTTTGCGATGGGCTACTTGGGCGCGCTCACGTCGCTCATCGTTGCCTTGCCGCTTTTATCGGGCGGGTTCGCGCCGGAAAACTTATCGAACATCCGCTTGCTGTTTCTGCTCACCGCCGCATTTTTTCTCGTCTTCGCTTTGCCCCTTTTTATTTTCGTGCCCGATCCGAAAGTGCAACGAACGACCTCGCTCTCGTTCATTCAAGCGGGCTTCGGCGAAGTGCGGTCGACGCTTCGCAACATCCGCGATTACCCGAACATCGCGCGGTTTTTGCTCGCGTTCTTTTTTTACAACGACGGCGTGCTGACGATTATTTCCTTCGCCGCCATCTTCGCCGAGAACACGCTGGGCTTCACGCTGCAAGAACTCATCATCTTCTTTATCACCATTCAAACGACGGCCATTGCTGGCTCGGTCGTGTTCGGATTTATTTCCGACCGCATCGGCGCGAAGCATACGATTATGATCACGCTGCTCATCTGGATGGGCGTCATTTTACTCGCGTTCTTTACGACATCGAAGGCGATGTTCTACGGCGTCGGATTGCTGGCGGGAATCTCAATCGGCTCATCGCAATCGGCGTCGCGCAGTTTGATGACGCGCCTCACGCCCAAAGACCGGGCGGCGGAGTTCTTCGGTTTCTATGACGGCCTGTTCGGCAAGGCTTCGGCAGTGATCGGGCCGCTCGTGTTCGGCTTGATGTCCGTTTTGCTCGGCAGCCAACGCTTTGCGATTCTCTCGATCCTCGTTTTTTTCATCGCCGGATTTTTTTTCCTCGCGCGCGTTGAAGTCCCCGCCGCCGCGACCGAAACGGCTGGGCAACCGTAACGCAATCGTTTCTTGCAAACAGCGTTCGATGATGGCGCCTGCTTCACTCACTTCGTCCATGACAAATTTTTGACAATTCTTTGACAAAGACGTGGCAACTCCGGCAGCCTGTTTTGCGAATTTGATGGTGTTCAAACGTTCAATCTGCATCAAACGCACTTCAACCGCCTTAAACACAACCGTCCATGAAAACTTCCTTTCTCTATTTGGCTTGCTGCCTGATGCTCGGCCTCGGTTCGATTGCCTCACCGTGCTTCGCACAGCCCGCCGCGCCTTCTGATAACAAAGTTGCCGTAATGCGTTCAGTGGATTCGTTGCGGGTGAATCGCTTGATGAAACTGTCGCAACTGTGGGGCAACATCAAATACTTCCATCCTTACCTCGCTTACCGTGAGATCAACTGGGATTCCGCTTTCGCCGCCGCTGTCCCGAAAGTAGAGGCCGCATCTACACCCGCGGAATACGCCGCAGCAGTTCAATCGATGCTTACAGTGCTCGGCGACCCCGCAACAAGTGTGAAGCCGCTTTCACTATCCACACAACCGAAGCAACTGAACACCTTGGGCACAACGAACGGCGAAGCCTCACCAACGTTCAAATACACTGCTGATAGTTTGCTCGTCGTTACCGTCTCGAACTACACCGACCTTGAAGATGTAGGAGCATCTCTGCAAAAATTTCAAACCATCGGCGGCCTTGCGCTCACAGCCAAAGGCGTGTTGTTTGATTTCCGGTCGGGCGCTCAGGTGGCTTCTGAAGAAGATTACTTGTCCTACGTTTTTCAGGGTTTCAGTAAATATCTCACCGCATCGCCCGTCAGGACGCTTGCCGAGCGGCGGCGGATGCACGAAGGGTTCACACCGCATAACGGTGTCACCAGCGGGAGCTACGCTTCGGCGTTTGTTACCAGACAGAGCCGGTTGCTTCCCGCCCTTTCCGGCGCCACAACTAAACCCGTCGTGTTTTTGGTGAACGGCAACGCCGCCGTGCCCGGCGATGCGCTCGCGCTGCAATCGGAAAACAAAGCCATCGTTATTTCCGAAGGCGACATGACGGATGCGGGCGCGGTCTCGACGACTTTATTGAAGATGGGCGAAGGTGTAACCGCCGAATACCGGTTGGGCGAGTTCGTCTATCCCGACGGGACAACCGGCTTTCAACCTGATCTCATCCTTGCCTTGTCCGCGGCGGGCGAACAAAATGCAGCGTATCAAAAAGCGTTGTCGCTGCTGCGAAATTTTAAACCGTTGCCATCTAAACGCTCCGCGCTCATGCACACGGCGACGAGCAAGCCCGACAGTGCCTACGCCGCAACGCCTTATCCCGACCGCGGCTACAGGCTGCTCGCCGCCGCACATATCTGGACGGTGATCAATTATTTTTTTCCGTACAAAGACCTTATCGGCGAAGACTGGAACGAGGTACTTCGAACCTTCATTCCGAAAGTGCTCGAAGCCAAAGATGCGACGGCGTATCACTTGGGCGTCGCGGAAATGGTTTCGCACATTTATGATACGCACGGCTTCATTCGCAGTAAGATTCTCACCGCGTACTACGGTCAATCCAAACCGCCTTTCAGCACGCGCATCGTTGAGAACATGCCGATGGTCGATAACATTTTCGACAGTGCCGCCGCCGCGGGCATTCATATTGGCGACTTGCTTTTGAAAGTAGATAATGAAACTGCGCAAGCACGTTTGAAGCGGCTTGAAACTTATATCGCCGCATCAACCTCGCCCCGCCGCACCTATTCAGCCAACTTCCGATTGCTCACCGGCAATGACAGTTCTTTTTCAACTTTCACGCTTCAATCCGCATCAGGCACGGTGAAAGATTTTCGGCTGCAACGGTTGAAACGATATTCATCCAACTTTACGCCGCCGCCTTCGGATACGTTGAAGTTGCTTGCCGGAGGGAACATCGGTTATGTGAATTTAGAATTGCTGCCCGTGTCGCAAGTGGATGTGATGTTCGAAAAGTTCAAAGACACCAAAGCCATCGTCTTTGATATGCGCGGTTATCCGCAAGGCACCGCGTGGCCGATTGCGCCGCGATTGACGCCGAGAGAGCGCGTGGCCGCCGCACAGTTCTACCGCAAGAATGTTACCGATCCCGACCGCGACGACGTTTCGGAAACACCGGACAAAACGATTTTTTACTTCACCCAGTATTTACCGAAAACCGATAAGCCGCGCTACACCGGCAAAACCGTGATGCTGATTGATGAACGCACGCAAAGCCAAGCCGAACACACCGGATTATTTTTTGAGGCGGCGAACGGCACAAAGTTTATCGGCAGTCCGACTTCGGGCGCGAACGGCGACGTAACCAACTTCAACGTGCCGGGCGGTATTACGATTTCATTTTCGGGACAAGGCGTGCGCCACAGCGACGGGCGGCAGTTGCAGCGCGTGGGACTTCAGCCGGATGTGTTCGTGCGGCCAACCCTGGCAGGGCTTCGCGCGGGCAAAGATGAAGTGCTTGATGCGGCGATTGCGTATCTTTCCGCTTCGCCGAATGCAAAGAAATTGTTGCGGCGACCCGTTTCAGCAAAGCCCGCCTCCGCCTCGCGCTGACGGCGTTTCGAAGGGCTTGATTCAAACTTGGAACGGGCGGATATTGCCGGGAATGCAAACATCCCGGTCGTTTAACCCTGAAACGGTTATGAAGATTTTTACTCCGGCATGGCTGCCCGCCGCCATATCAGCGTTCGCGTTACCGTTCGCACTGGCGTTGCTTTTTTCGAGCGACGCCGCGGCTCAAGCCTCCGCGCCCAAACTTCCGCCCAGACCGCCGTCAAAAAAAGCGGTAGCCCTGTTGCCCTCATCCGCTCAAAGTGATGACGCTCTCAGAACGCAGTTGATTCAGACGGCGACCGATTCAGCCGAAACGCTTCGCGCATCTTCATCTGCGCTGTCGAGCCTGCGCATCGCCGAATTGAAATCTTTCGGCGATACTTTGACGGCGGTAGTGATGGCCGATTTGGATTCGCTGCGCAAAGATTTGGTGCAAGTCGCCGCCCGCGCCCTTCAGAAACCGCTCAGGGCATCGACAACCTTTTTTCAAAATCAACTTGCCGCGCGGCTCTCGGAATTTTCGCGGCGACTGGCATCGAAGCCGGTTTCAGAGACGCAACCCTTCGCAAAACAGTTTGTCGCCTCCGAGCGCAAAGCATTCGCGGCCTTCGAAGCGATGATGCGGGATTCAACCGGCGTGTTGCAAGATTCCCTTTATGATCTGGCCGAAGCCTTGCTCATCGATCAACTCGATCAAGCGGACGCTGCTGCGGACGCCCGTGCCGCCGTGTCGCTCAGCAGTTTCGGAAGCCCCGGCAACATCAGCCTTACGGATATTTTCCGCACGGCGAAAACGTCGCAATTTATTTTGAGCACCAATTATCAAAGCCGTTCTACCTATCAAGGTCTGGATCAAAACAATGGCAAGCCGGTGTTCTCACCCGCGGCGAGTTACGTCCATTCATCGGGACTTTACGCGGGCGTCGGCACGGCGGTTTTGTTTGGGCAGGAAAAACCGTTTGATCAATGGACGATCTCCGGCGGCTACCAACAAGATTTCCTGAACGACCGGCTCTCGCTCACCGCCGATTACTCCCACTATTTTTTTACCGCCGAAAGTCCGCAATCCCGATCCGTCCTCACCAACACATTTTCGGTTCTTCTCACCTACGAGACGCCGGTGCTGACGCCAGCCGCGACGGTTGCATTTTCGTTCGGCGGAAATACAAGCGGCAGCGTCAGCGACTTCATTGTTTCGCTCGGTTTCTCGCATCCGTTTGAGTTCGGCGATTTCCTTTCCGGCTCGCTCACGCTTGAACCGGCGGCGAGCCTGTCGCTGGGCACGCTGGGATCGCGGGCGTTGGAAGTGTGGCCGTTCTACAACCGAACTTCCGGCGAAGTTACCTACATCCCGAAACCACAGTCGGTTTCCGCGCCGGCTTTCACAGTTACTGATCTTACTTTTTCATTGCCCCTGACGTATCAAACGGGCATCATTGCGATCACGCCGGAACTGGGTTACACGCGGCCTCTGAACCAGAAAGGAGCCGCGGTAGATAAATCGTTTAGCAATTCACTCAATACCAGCCGTCCGTTCCTCTTCATCCCGCCCGATAAACGTGGCAATATTCCACTTTTCCTGCCTTCGCCTGCCGGTATTTTTTATTTCACCCTTGGCGTGAGTTTTATTTTTTAATCCAACCCTCTGTCATCCCACGTGGCGGGATGACGTCCCCTTTGGCAAAGGAGACAGTGGTTAAGAAAGAATCGAAACTTGAAAACTTGTACTTCCCCCCGTCCTCAACGCCGCCGTCTTCAACACTCTCCCCTTTACCAAAGGGGAGATGTCCCCCAAGGGACAGAGGGGTTACCGGTTTTTCTTCCGCTTGCTTTTCGGCTTCGGGGTCTTGATCATGTTCTCAGCGGATGTTTGTGCGGCTTGCGCGGCGGCGAGGATTTCCTGCGACACCATTTCCACGCCGAACACGTCAATCGTCGATGAACCGTAATTGACCGCCCACACTTCCCTGCCGTCGGGGGTTACCGCCACGCCGACGGGACTTTGGCCGGTCGGTTGATACCCTACCGTTTTGAGCGTCGCCGCATCCAGCACCGCCATCTGATTGTCTTTGTATTGCACGACATAAACATAGCGTTCATCGGGCGAGAGCGTCAGCGTTCGCGGGTTCGATCCGACATGCACCGTTTGCGACACCGTTTCCGTAGCGACATCGAACTTGACCAAATCGCCCGGACTGTTGAGCGAGACGAACAAGGTTTTCCCGTCGCGCGTGCAGACGACGTGGCGCGGCGTGCGCCCGACCTTGATGCTCTTCAAAACGGTATGCGTCCGCGCGTCCATTTTGCACAGCGAATCCAAACCCATAATGGCGATGTATGCGGTGTTCCCATCGGGCGTGAAAGCGATGCCGCGTGGAATCGAATTCACTTTCACCTCTTTGAGCACCTCAAACGTTTTCGTATCAACAACCGACATCGAGTGTGAATGCCAGTTGGCCACATACACAATGCTGTCGTTGGGCGTGGCGGCGATCACCTTCGGCGTCTTGCCGACCTTGATTTCTTTCAGCATCACGACTTGCGCCGAATCGCTTTCGCCCTCGTAGTATTTGACTTTCAGTGTCGGCGCGGGCATCGTACTGCCGGGCTTCATAGCCTGAGCCTGCCAATCGGTTTTCCATTCGGTATCGATAATGACCATGTTGCCGCCGTTGTGCAGCGAGACCCACAAGTATTTTCCATTTGCGGTGAAAGCGGCTTCGACGGGTTTTTCAGCGAACGACGAAATCTCTTTGCCCGCGTCATAATCCCAACCTTTGGCGGGCGTCGGAAAAAACTTGATGCGCCATTTTAAAGTTTTGGCCGCGACATCGTAGGCATAGACCGACATGCCTTCGAGGTTGATCGAGTAGGCCGTTGCCCCGTCGGGCGAAATGACAATTGACTTCGGGCACGAATCGGTGGCCATCGTTTTCATTTTGCGAAGTTGCGGCACGAGCGTTGCCGCGAGTGAATCCGCCCGTCGCCGCTGGGCTTCCGCCGCCAGCGTGGTTTCCGCCGCGTTGATGGAATCCGCCAGACGTTGCGAGGTCTGTGCAGCGACTACCGCGCGGAGTGAATCCTGCGTCGCGGTCGAGGCGGCGATCTGTGTGCCGGTTTGGGTTGCGGCGCAACCCGCGAGCGACAGGGCAAGGCACAGCGGTAAAAGTTTTTTCAGATGTTTTCTCATCATTGACGATGTATGTGATTGAGTTGAATGATTGAAGTCGGCGCGGTTATTTTTTTGATGCGGTCGCGGGTTGCTTATCCGTCGTTCCCGAAGTTTCCGCATCGGTTTTTGCATTGATCACATCGTAGGCAATCGCGTTCTTGCCATCGTACTTGACCCGGTAAAGTATTTTATCGGTGATGGCCATCGCGCGGCTGATGGAGTCGGGCGGTTCGGTAAAAGTCGCTACTCCGATGCTGAAGGTTACGGGACATTTTTTAAGGCGCATCGCGGCCAGCAACCGGTGGCGCAATTTTTCCAATACTTCTCGCGCGGCTTCGGCATTGGTTTCCGGCAGGAGCAATGCGAATTCATCACCGCCGAGCCGCGCGGGCAAATCGGTGAGGCGCAAGCGTTGTTGAAGCACCGACGCTACCGTTCGCAAGACTTCATCTCCGGCATCGTGGCCGAGCGTATCGTTGACTTCTTTAAAGTGATCGCAATCGATGCTGACGAGCGTCATCACGTGGCGGTGTCTGCGCGAGCGGGCGATTTCCACCGTCGCCGCTTCATCGAACGCTTGGCGGTTGGCGAGGCCGGTCAGAAAATCCCGCCGCGCGCGTTGTCGCTCCCGATCCAGTAACATTTTGACGAAGGCGGTTGCAGCCACGAGCGCACAGAAAATAGTGATGCGTACTGCGAACTCAATGGCGAAGATCATCAGCGGTTGCAAGTCCCGGCGAGCGAAAAGGTTGATGACGAGGTGCAATAGCAAACTGAGGGTCGCAATCATAAATCCGTCGCGGCGTCCGTTTTTCCAAGCAATCAGCAAAACCGGCAACAAATAAAAACCGACGACGCCGATTTCATACACCGTGAAATAATCCGCAATGCCAAGCAGTGCTACGGCGTAGATCGCAAGTGTAAATGCCGCCGGACGCGGCAGCGAATTGAGGTAGGCGATTAGGGTGGTGATCACATCAACTGGCTTTTAAATAACAACGATCTCTGCGGGGAATATAGCACGCTAACAGCCCCGAAGAAATGCTTTATTTCACGGTGATCCTCCCGCCCGCCTTAAAACCGGATGAAGATACCCGCGATCAGACCCAGAATCATCAGTACGCCGAATTGCGCATGCAGCCCCGCCGCACGGGCGACGATCATCGGGTCGACGTCCGGTTGCTTAAGCGCGCTGACTTCCTTGGCGAGTTTCAGTGCGACGGGCAACGACAGCAGCGTCAGCAAGGTGAAAGGCGTCAGTTTCGCAAAGAGAATCAAGGCTGCTAAAATCAGGTAGGCACCGTAGGTCAAGACGTAATGAAATTTTTTCGCGCCGTCTTCGCCGAGCCAGATCGCCAGCGTCGAAATTTTTGCTTTTGCATCGGCGGGAATATCACGCAGGTTGTTGATGTGCAGAATATCATCGACGAGCAAGCCGATGGGCAGCGAGTAGAGCACGGGCAACCACGAAAAAGATTTCGTTTGCACGTAATACGCGCCGGTTACCATTAAGACGGCGAATGATAAAATCACCTGAACATCGCCGAAGCCGCGATACTTCAGCGAGAGCGGCGGCGCGGTATAAAAAAACGCGGAGACGGCACCGATGACGACGAGATAAATCAGCACGCTTGCTTTATCCCCCGCCTCGATGATGAAGTAAATGCCAATCGCCGCGGCGACCGCGAAACTGACAATCGCGCCGGTCATCATTTCTTTGGGCGTGAGCGAGCCTTGCACAAGTGGATTGACGGCGCCGAAATTTTCTATGTTATCTAAGCCGCTCTTGAAGTCGTAGTAATCGTTGATCAGATTGGAGACGCTGTGAATCGCCACGCAGCCCAGAATGCACAGCCCGAAGCTAGGTACGCTGAACTCGAACTGCACTTGTCCCGACGACCGCACCGAGAGTGCGATGACGCCGCCTAAAACCGCCGGAATGATCGAGGCGGTGAAGGAATAAGGCCTGAGCGCGAGAAACCATTTTTTCACCATTGAAGTGCGAACGGGTTTTACTTTATTAAATGCTCCACCTGCACGCAGGCTTATTAAATGTATGAACGGCTTACGCTTTTGACGCGCTGCCGGTATTTAGAACTTTGGCCGGAAACCAGTTGCGTGAGAACGAACTGATGAACCATATTTTGACATCGATGCGGACGGGCACGGACGGCGTATAAAGTTGAAACCACGGCATCTTTTCTTTGAGGCGCATCATCACCGCGGCTTCCTCGGTGGCGGGCAGGAGCGTCGCGGTGCCCTGAGCCTGCACGAAATCTTTCGTCGGATCGTTCTGTGAAACGAGCAAGGCGACGTCGGAATTTTGTTTGAGGTTAGTAAGCGTTTTGCCGGAGCTTTCCAGCATCAGATAAAGGGCGAGGTCATGGGCATCGGCGGCGAAGAACGCGCCAAGCACCCACGGCGAATACAGGCCGCCGGTCGATGCAAGCGTGATGGCGTTGTTGGCTTTGAGAACGTCCAAGACGGCGGATTTGATTTCGGGTTCGGTTGCGGACATCTGTGTAAGTAATTTTTGTTGAAAAGATTTTAAGTTTGACCGACCCGTCGGTCGGATACCGGTTGGCTCTGCTAACACACCGGCATTGAAAAAGTTCCGGCCACATCTTTAACCCTGAACGCCATGCGATTGAATGCTTTCGTTGTTGCCATTGCGGCCATTATGCTTGCTTTATTTTTCACCGCCGAAGCCGCCGTGCAGAAACCGTTACCGGCTTTCAAGTGTGCGCGTTTGAAGTACTCCGGCGGCGGTGATTGGTACAACGATCCTTCCGCGGTGCCGAACCTGATGGACTACATTCGCCGCACGACGGGCATCGCTGCGCCTGCGAAGGAAGAAACGGTCGAAGCCGGAAGCCCGAACATTTTTCAGTATCCGTTCGTCTTTATGACCGGACACGGCAATGTGAAATTTTCAGAGGCGGAGCTGGATAACTTGCGGAAGTATTTGCAGGCGGGCGGGTTCATTTATGTTGATGATGATTACGGCATGGACAAAAGTTTCCGCCGTGAGGTCGCCCGGCTTTTCACCGGCATGAATTTGGTGGAACTGCCTTACACGCATCCGATCTATACGCAATTCTATAAGTTTCCGCAGGGGCTGCCGAAAGTTCATGAGCACGACGGCAAACCGCCGTCCGGCTACGGCCTTTACTACAACGAACGTCTGGTGATGTACTACACCGTCGAAACGAACCCCTCCGACGGCTGGGCGAACGCCGACGCTCACAACGACCCGCCGGAGAAACGCGACGAAGCTTTTCGCATCGGTACGAACATCGTGCTCTATGCCATCACACATTGAAACGGAATTGAAACTGACGCAGACATATTGACAAGTTTATTTTTAATTTTTCAACTCAAACGAGGATACACTTGTGCCACTTTACAAGGTTTCATTATCTCAAACTTTCATCGTTACCATTGAAGCAGCAAACCCTAACGACGCAGCCAGAATGACGGAATTTTTTGTCGGCGTCTCTGACTTGTCCACGCTGAGGGAACGCACTGATGGAAAATTCTCAATTCTGGAAATTGATATGATGCAAAATGATGCGACAGAAACAGAGGAAATTGTAGAAGCAGACAAAGACAACAAATAACTCTTATGGTCGCAACTTCACCGACGGAAGTTTTAGCGCAAGCCTTTTTGGAACGAGCCAAAACTTTGCATGCTACCATCGAGCCTGTTCGCGTTCTCAAAGCCCGTGCCTACAAAATCGGCGACGCTCATATTTTAATTCGTGCAGCGTCTGAGGGAAACCGCATGTATTTCTTCGGGTTGAACTACATCAATGCTGAAGAGGTTGCGAACTTGGACAATGCCTTCTTCGCCTTTATCTGCGGGTCGATTAAACAAGTTGTTATTTTGCCCGCATCTCTTTTGGTTGCAAACCTGCCGCTTATCAGCCATGATCGCAACGGCGAGTATAAAAGCACTATCGATAAAGATTTGAATATTGCTTTGAGCGGACGCAACAACCGGTTGGATTGCTCACAGTACGTCAATGCGTGGCCGTTGCTGCTGAACTCCTCTCAATTTAATTTAGGCGATCGCAACACCGCCGAAGAAAGTTTGCATTCCGTCGTCCAAGGCCGACTTTTGGAGATCGGTAACGCACGCGGCTTTCAAACGTTTTGTCCGAACAAATCGAAAAAATTCAACGACCGAAAACTTTCCGAGATCGCAACCTTACAAACTTGTCCGACCCTTCAGTTTTCAGAACACGACGTACTCCGGCAAATTGACGTGCTTTGGTTCAGAGAGAAGGGACAAAATTTTATTCCCGAATGTGCGTTTGAAGTTGAACTCTCGACGGGCATGTGGTCAGGCGTCGGGCGCATGGCAACGCTAATTGATTATACCAATGTGCGACTATTCGTCATTTCAAGTGAACAGAGAAAGTATCAACAAGTGATGAATGCCTACGCAGATTTCCAAGCGAGATACACGCACATTCAAACCGAGTTGGTCGGGGAGTTATACGCGGCTGAACTGAACTTAAAAGAATTGCGCGTTCAAATTGGACTTTAGCATATAGTTGTTACACCTTCACAAAATTTATTCGACAACGACATACGATGAACACTTATCAAAGCCTGACCTCGCGCCTCACCGCCGTTTATCACAAAGGCCGCTTGAAATTGCTGACCCTGAACGCAGCCAAATTGTTCGCCGCAATTGCACTGCTGGTGCTGATCTTCAGCCTGATCGAAACTTTTTTGCATCTGCCGGGCGGCGGACGGCTTGCGCTGCTCATTGCGCTTATGCTTGGTTCACTCGTAACGCTCGGCTTGCTGCTCTACCCTTTCATCCGCTCGGCGTTTCAGATTGATGCAGCTGCACTGGCTGTCGGGGCGGCGTTTCCGGGCCTCCGCGACCGGCTGCTCAACGCCGTGCAGATTTATCACGATCATCTTTTGACGCCCAATCCTTTTGCCGAAGCGGAACTGGAGCGACTTTCAACATCCACCGCCGCAACCAATTTTTCCGATGCCGTCAGTTTCGATGATCTCAAAAAGCCGTTCATCGTTGCCGGTGCGATTGTGCTGCTCACAACGGTGCTCTTCGCCGCGCTGCCAAGCGACTTAGGCCACGCCTTCTACCGCATCACGCATTTCTCGGAAGACTTCACCCCGCCACCGCCCTTCGAAATCGTTTCGCTTAGCAAAGATGTGGACGTTGCCAAAGGCAGCGATGCGGTGGTAACATTCAAACTGCGTCCGCTGACGTCATCGCCGCGAGAAAATTCAGTTACGGTGCGGCGATTGTCGTTGCAGTTGCGCGACAAAGACGGTTTGGAGTTGCAGGAAGTCAAACTCTTCGCCGATAGCGCGGGCGTGTTTCAACACCGGTTGCGCAATCAAAAAAGCGAGATGACGTATTTTGCGATCTTCGATCCCACCCCGGGCGGCAAAGTCATCGAAAGCAAAACGCATCGCATTACGGTTACGGATAAACCGAGCGTCGCCTCATTTCAACTCTCGCTCACACCGCCCGCTTACACACGGCTTGCCGCCCAACGCTTAGATGAAAACTTCGGCGATGCCACCGCGATTGCAGGCACGAAAGTTTTTATCAAACTCAAAGCGACCGAAGCCCTCGAAGCCGCGCGGCTGCTCACCGGCGACACGTTGATTTACCTGATGAATACCGGCGGGGATTCGGCCACGCTTCGCTTCACGCTCACACACGATCTCAATTACCGTTTTGCCTTGCTTGGCCGGAGCGGTATTCCTTCCGAAAAAAGTCCCGAATATCAATTGCGCGTAACCGGCGACGATGTGCCCGAGATTTCTTTTTTGCAACCGATAGAACGCCGTACCGATTTGCCGCAATCGATGACGGCCTCGCTCGCGCTGAAAGTTCGAGATGATTACGGTTTTCAAAAACTCCGGCTCAAATACCGCGTGTCGAAATCGGCAGATGCGGCGAGCAAAGAATTTTCCGAATTGCCGTTGCCGGTTGCCGCCGCAGAGTTGGAGCAAACCGTTTTTTATACGTGGGATTTGAAACCGCTCGTCCTTGGCGATGGCGATGAAGTGGAGTTCTACGCGGAGGTCACGGACAACGACGCCGTGTCGGGATTCAAAGCGGCGCGGACGGAAACTTATTCGTTGCGTCTGCCGGGCGTTGATGAACTCTTCGCCGATGTCGATCTGGCGGAAAAAGCGGCGAGCGAAGCGTTGGAAAAAAGTTTGAAAGAAAGTGAAGCGTTGCAGAAGCAGCTCGAGCAACTCTCCGGCGATTTGAAACAGAAACCTAAATTGGATTGGCAGGATAAGAAGCAGATGGAATCGGCGCTGGCGAAGTCGCAGGAACTGTTGCAGAAGTCGGAATCAGCGAGCGAGAAGTTGCAGGAAGCCGCCGAGAAAATGGCGGAGAATCAGTTGGTCTCGCCGGAGACTTTAGAAAAGTATCAGGAATTGCAAAAGATGTTCGACGAATTGGCCTCAAAGGAAATGAAAGACGCCGCCGAAAAATTGCAGCAATCGATGCAGCAAATGAACGAACGCCAAGTGCGCGAAGCCCTCAAAAACTTTTCGATGAACGAAGAGCAGTTGAAAAAAACTTTGGAGCGGACGTCGGAATTGCTCAAGCGGTTGCAGATTGAAAAGAAGTTTGATGAACTCTCGAAGCGGTTGGAATCGATGGAGCAAAAGCAAGCGGAAGTTCAGAAAGAAACCTCGCAGCAAAATCCTGATAACCAAAAGAAACTGAATGATCTTCAGAAAGATCAACAGAAACTGACCGAGGCACAAAAGAACTTCGAGCAGCAAATGAAAGACTTGGAGCAAAAGATGCAAGCGTTTCCGAAAGCCGAAAAGATGCCGTTGCAAGATTTGGACAAACTCCGCGAGCAACAGAAGCAGGACAATGTTGAAAAAGATTCGCGCGAGGCGGAAAAAAAGTTAGGCGAGCGTGAGCCGCAAGAAGCCTCGCAGAAGCAGCAGCAAGCCTCGCAAAAGATGCAGAAGCAGCAACAAAGTTTGGCGGAGATGAAACAAAGTATGCAGCGGCAAAAGAAGCAAGAAGTGATTGAAGCGGTGAAGAACGCGGTGCAGTCGTCGCTGGAGCTGTCGAAGATGCAAGAGGAATTGCGGCAGGAATCGCAACAGAATCAAAGTTCGCAGCAAAATAATCAGAGCGGACAAAACACGCAGCGCGAACAGGCGTCGCAGCAGCAGCAATTGTTACAATCGTTGCAGCAGTTGCAGGATAACATGCAGAAAGCCGGAAAGAAGTCGGCGGATGTTACACGGCAGATGTCGCGCGAACTCGGCAAAGCGCAGCAGCAGATGCAGGATGCAATTGCGCAGATGGAAAACCGTCAGGGCGGCGCGGAGCAGAATATGGCGGGCGCGATGCAATCGCTCAACCAGTTTGCCGACGGCGCATCGAAAATGTTATCGCAAATGATGGGACCCAACAAAGGCGGTCAGCAGCCGGGCGAACAGGGCGAAGGCGGCGAGGATGGCGAAGGTGAAGACGGCGAGGGTTTTCAGAAGGGCATGAAAAGTTTGTCCGATCAGCAAGGTGATTTGAATCAGCAAACCGAAGGCGCGATGCGCGAACAAGGTCAAGGCAAAGGCGAACGGCTTTCACAACTGGCCGCGCAGCAACGGTTGATTCAGCAACAGTTGCAGCAGCTCGCGCGGGAGCAACAGCAGCGGCAACAACAGCAGCAATCTGATCCGAACAAGTCCGGCAACGGCGCGGGGGGCAAGCCGCTCGGCAACATGGATAAAGTGGCGGAGGAAATGGAAGAAGCGGCGAAGCAGTTGGAGCAGCAGAAACCTTCGCGCGAGTTGGTCAAGCGGCAGCAGCAAATTCTTTCGCGGATGCTGGAGTCGACCAAATCCTTGAAAGAGCGCGAGAAAGAAGAACGGCGCGAAGCGAATACAGGAAAAAATTTGTCAAAAAAATCTCCGGCGGAAGTGAGCCTTGAGGCCAAGCGCAGCCGGCTGCAGGAAGCGATCAACAAACTTCGGGAGCAAGGCTACTCGGAAGAATACGAGAAATTGATTCGCCGGTACTTTGAGCAGTTGGAAAAGCAACCGAACTGAATTTCGAAATGCGGACTGTGAAATGAACAAACGGTATCCGAAATCACTGTCGTCGGGCGAGAACAATTTGGTGATTGCGCTTTCGGAAACGGAGGTTGCCAAAATTTATGAAGGCGACACCCGCTCCGACATCGGGTCGGAATCGGAGAAAATGAAATTTGCCAACCGGATCAACGGCCTCGTTGCGAAGTTCCTCCGGTTGGAATTTGATGCAGCGAAAGGCTGGGAAATGCTCGTGATGGAGCGGCTCTATCCGATGGATTACCGCAGCATCGAAGTGGAAAAACGCGAGTTGGTGTTGAGCGTGTTTGAAGATGAACTCAGCGACTTGCACCGGCAAGGCTTTGTGCATCGGGATTTGCGGCGACCCTCCAACATTTCCGGCGAGCGGTACGACAACATTTTTCTTACCGCCACCGGATTGCGATTGATTGACGTCGGCATCTCCGCGTTGCAACCTCAGGTTGGCGAGGTGCTGTTTGAAAAATATGTTGAAGTAGAGTTGAAGGAACTGGCGGACTTCAAAACTTTTTTTCTTGCGCGTTGAAAACCATACCTCACTATTCTTTGTCTCTTACTTTTTCTCGCGCCTTTGCAACCAGTCCCTCATAATCCGGTTTGAAAATTTCCACACTGAGTTTTTCTAGAACACACTCAAGGTCCCACAGAACGCGCTGTT
>JACMJS010000165.1 GCA_014380515.1 Chlorobiales bacterium | reverse complement strand
TTTCATGTCGCGGAAGAAGCCGAGTTTGATTTGTTCGTCGGAAATAAAAAAGCGGTAGTCGATGATGTCGGCCACTTTATCGCCGTTGATCTCCGCGATTTCGTCGCCGACCCGGAGGCCGAGTTCGTCCGCCAAACCGCCCGCGTGAATTTCAGTAATCTTTATACCCATCTGTGTTGCGGTGATGTGATCACCATTTTTCCGGTTCTATCAATGACAAAGGACTTTGATCGGTTATCCAGCCTTGAGTTCAACCAAGTCATCGATGTGTATGTTAAGTTCCTCATAAACCGGCGGATCGCTGATGTTGCTGAAGTATTGAGATGGGTTGATGATCAGCAAGAACACAAACTGCGCTATGCCGACTTCACCGACATGGCCGCGACCTCTAAACCCGTCTTTGCAGACGACTGAAATCAATTGACCTTTCACCAAATATTTTTGTATTTCTTCGGGCGTTGCCATCGGGGTTTCAAGCGCATTTAAGTAGTGAAAGAAATCGAGATCAGATGTTGATGTCAAGGCCGATCATCAGCGAAGTGTAACCGAAGCCAAGTCTGCCGAACACCGCCAACTGTTGCGAGATCAAATATCTGCCGCCCGCGTTGATGCCGCCGTAAAGCCGCGTCGCGCCGGAGTCGAAGCCGACGAGCAAATTGAGTCCGGCGAAGAGATCAATGCGCGGGTCGTTCATATCGAAATGATAGTTGCCTTGTCCGCCAATGCCCACAACGGTAATCGGTCCCGCAAAGTAAATGCCGCCCAGCGCGCCCACGCCGATGTATCCCGCCCCGATGCGCTCGCCCACGCCGATTTCCCACTGGCCGCCGATCATGCCGTAGCCGCCGAAGCCCGAAAGCCCGCCGATGCCAAGCCCGCCGCCCGCATACTGCGTGCCCGTCTTGAACGGCGCAACCGTCAAGGTTTGTTTTGCAGATGCCGGTTGTGCGAACGCCGGTGCTGAACCCGAGAACAAAGCAATCAACAAGAGGGCAACCGCGGTAACGTGCGAAAAGGTTTTTGTGTAGCGCATGATGAACGATGATGTTAGGTTTTAGAAAAGTCCGTCGCCTGTAGCGAGGGAGCAGACGGGGGTTTACCTCCCCGACGCCGAATATACGCTTTCAGCCCGTTCAGTCCTTCGTTCACAAACATGAGAATGAACGGAAAGAGATACAGCCTGAACCGCAAATAACCGTTCGGCCCGCCAAGGATGAGGAGATAAAAAATAATGGTGAGCAGCAACAGCGTCGCCGGTTTATTTTTTTTCCACAGCGGCCCCGCGCCTACGGCGGCGAGGCTCATCACTGCAACGAGGAAAATTAGATAAGCGGTCAGCAGAGCGACGGTAACGGGCGAGCGTTCGAAAAGACGTTTCACGGTTCCTGCCAACCCGTCGCGCACCGCTGTATCGTTGAAGCCGTTCGCTATCGGTTCAAGTTTAAATGTCCGGTTAAAATCCAAGCGTCCCGGATCAAAAAGCGTAACGGCTGCGCCGCGTAAAATAATTTTTGCGTAGCCCGCCGGATCGGCAAACAGAATGTCTTTGGCGAGCTTAGCCTTCGCCGCTTCGCGTCCGGTATATGAATCCGGTTGCGAATCCGGTTGCATGGTTTGCCGGAGCCGTGCATCAAGCGAATCTTGCGATTGCTTCAGAGTGAGATGATGCTCGCCGGCGTAGACGGAAGCGGCGTGAGAAAACAGCAGGTTGTCATTTTGCAGGGATGTAAAACTCCACACATCATGCTTGAGCTTGTTCCGCACCAGCCACGGCGCGATGCCTGCGGCGAATATCAGCACGAAAATCGTGGGCAGCATCAACGCAGAAAAATTAAATCGCTTCATCCGCCGGATGTGGTCAAGCAGCATGAACACGACCAAAGGCACCGGCATATAGAGCGCAATCGGTTTCATCAATGCGCAGAGCGACAGCAATACCGACGACAGCGTAATATCTTTGATGCGTTTCGTTTCGAGCGCACCGGTAAAGTAAACGATTCCCCAAACCAGCAGCGGTGTAAAGACCGGTTCCGTCGCCACATCTTTCGTGTAGAGCACCGACGCCCAATCAACTGCAAAGATGAAAAAAGTGAATGTGTGCGGCGCGCACTTCAATTTTTCAAGCAGCGTTTTGATTCCGGCATAGAGCGCGAACACACCGGCGAAATTCCACAACACCGGAAACAGAAAATTGCGGCTGCCCGTCATCAGATAGGTGAATGCAATGAGTGCCGGATATGCAGGCGGGCGGACGAGATCGCTGTAAGGATCAGCAGGCGGATAGCGGTAATCGCCTGTGTCCAGCAGGTGAACGGCAAGGCCGTCGTAGAGATATGAATCGCCGTTGAACATGCGTTCACGGTTGGGATACACATAAACGAGCAATAGACAGCGCAGCGCAAACGCCAGCGCAAGCATCCACATATCCGTGCGGGTGAGCGACGTCAAGGCGTGGATGAACATCAGCGGTTGGTTTTATTTTCGGGTTTCATTTTCGCGCAGGCCGATGACGGCCATCATGCGTCCGGTGCGACCTTGGCTTTTGCGGTACGAAAAAAAATCCGCATCGAAAGATGAGCGCGGTGAAACTTCTATGTTCGCGTGCGGCACACCGGCGTCTTCAAGTTGCAAGCGGTTTGCCGCTTTGAGATCGATCAAAAACTTTTGCGTCGATTGATCAAAGCGCTTGTGCGCCGCCTGAAATTGTTCCGCCACATCTTCGCCCACTTCAAATGCACATTCATCAATGCACGTGCCGATGTAGGCCATGCAATCCGCCGGAGTCGTGCCGAAAGTATCCATGAGTTTTCCGAGGGTTTTAAAAACAATTCCAGCCGCCGTGCCCCGCCAACCCGCATGGATTGCGGCGACAGCCTGTTGCCTCGAATCGTAAATCAATACCGGCGTGCAATCGGCGACCGACACCGCGAGAAATAAATTTTTCCGGTGGGTTATCAGCGCGTCAAAACCTTCGATGTTTTCAGATTTTTCGGCAACGTAAATTTTATCGCCGTGCACCTGATGCGAGAGCACCAGTTCATCCAGCCCGATGCCAAGCGATCCGAAGAAGCGTTGCCGGTTTTCCATCACACGTCCCTGTTCATCGCCCGACGATAGGCCGAGGTTGAGCGTCTCAAACGGCGGCGAACTTACCCCGCCATGCCGCGTGCTTTCGGCGGCGATCACGGAACGGAACGGCAGAAACACGTCCGGCTTCAAGGCCATCGGCAGCGGCGAATGCAAAGTCATTTGAAAATGTAGTTGGTAACGGAACGGCTGATGAACCAAAGTTTGATTACAAAGATAACCGCGCGCGGGTGCGTTTTCCGCTCTTGCCGGAAACCCGCGCGATGCCGTATCTTGGCCTCAACTTAAAATCCATTCCGGTATGACTGCTCTTCGCCGCATCTTTTCTCCGGCTTCCCGCTTCATTCTCACTGCGTTTTTATTCCTTCCGGTATTTTTCCCAAGCGTTGCCGCCGCGCAAGGCATCGGCAAATGGAAAAGTTATACCTCGATTTTGAAATCAAGCAGCGTTGTGCTCGTTGATCAGCACACCGCATTCGTCGGCACGGAAGGCGGCCTGTACCGGCTTGACCGGCGGTTGGGCGGCGATGCGTCGGCGGTGAAAGTCATCACCAACAGCGAAGGACTTTATGAAACCCGCATCACCGCGCTCCGCTACGATAGCTTGCGGGGCGGCCTCTGGATTGGCTTTGAGAGCGGCGCGATTAATTTTTACGATCTCGCGCAGCAAACCTTCATCACCTACCTCGATCTCACCCGCGTCTCGCAATACACCAGCAAAACCGTTCGTGATTTTTTCATCGGCACGGGCGACGCCGTTTATGTCGCCACCGATTTCGGCATCGCGCTGCTTTCGCCGAGCCGCCGCGAAATCAAAGAAAGTTATACCGCGCTCGGCGCGTTCAGTAGCGGTACGGCGGTTGCAGGGGTTTTGCTGACCTCAACCCGCATCATTGCGGCAACGGCCAGCGGCCTTGCGATTGCCGATCTTTCCGCTTCAAACCTCGTTGCGCCGACCGCATGGAAAACCGTTTCATCCGCGCAGACGGGCAAGTGCAACCGGCTCGCTTTATTCCGCGATACGGTATTTGTGGCCGCCGAACGCGGTCTGTTCGAGGTGCGCGACGTGAGCGTGCTTCAGCGAAGTGAAGTCGCCGCGAAAAACATCATCGGCCTCTCGAGCAACACGGGCAGGTTGTCCGTACTTGCGGCGGATGAAATCGCGGTCATCAGTGCAACCGGCGTACAAAAATTTTCCGGCGGCCTTTCGCAAGCCGCCGCCATCGCCGCTGACGACGCGGGCAAAGCCGTGATCGCTGACAAAGTGCAATCGCTCATCGAATTTACCGGTACGGGTTTTTCATCTTTCACTTTCAACTCGCCTGCTTCCAACACTTTCGCCGTCATTTCAATCGACGCCGAAAGCCGTCTGTGGGGCAGTTCCGCCCGCGGCGACCGCGGCAACTTGGGCTTCTACCGCTTCGCCGGAAACACGTGGAAAAACTTCATCAACATCGTGCCGCCGCAAAGCAGCCCGGTCAATCAGTTCTCAAGCCTCGTTGCCCTTGGCGGTGAAACTTACGTATCAACTTGGGGACGCGGCCTTTTGAAATTTTCAGACGCCGATTCGATTCAAACTTACAACCGCTCCAATTCCGATTTCATCGGCTTCGGCGGCGACGTCAATTTCGTCGTCTTGCCCTCGATGGCAACCGATGAGCGCGGCCT
The DNA here is from genome assembly GCA_014380515.1 of Chlorobiales bacterium. Taxonomy (GTDB): domain Bacteria; phylum Bacteroidota; class Chlorobiia; order Chlorobiales; family JACMJS01; genus JACMJS01. The sequence goes on along the minus strand of JACMJS010000165.1, from coordinate 1,950 downwards.
GATTTGGCTGGCCAACTTCGCCACGGCGACGAATCCGATCTACAGTTTCAACGCATCTGCGGGCGGCGCGATTAAAAAATACGGCTCGTCAAATCTCGGTGGCACGCGCGAGTTTCCGGTGGGGTTTAACGCCAACATCATGGCCATCGATGCGTTCGGGCGCAAATGGATCGGCTTGCAAACCACGCAAGGCGGCGCGGCAGGCGCGCTCGTTTTTTCCGACGGTGATACGCCCGATAATCTTAACGACGATTTCTATCTGCGCATCAACGATGGCGGCAGCAATGGCCGGTTGCCGAACCTCGGCGTAACCGATCTGAAGAGCGACCGCGACGGCGCGATGTGGATCGCCACCGAAGCCGGTGCGGCCTACTTCTTCGACCCCAGCCAGATTCAAGCCGGATTTTCCATTCCAAGTTCAACGCTCGTCTTCGATTTGCGCAATGAAAGTTTGACCGCGCTCGCCATCGATGCGACGAACCGCAAATGGTTCGGCTCGAAGAGCGGCGTGTGGCTGATGAACCCCGATGGCTCTCAAGTGCTCGCTCACTACACCGCGGAGAACTCGCCGTTGCTCTCGAACAATGTGCTCAGCGTGGCCTTTGATGATAAAACCGGCATTGCTTACTTCGGCACGGATCGCGGCCTGTCGTCGCTTGGCACGGTGGCCGTTGAACCGCGCGAGTCGCTCGGCGCGCTTAAAATTTATCCGAACCCGTTCATCATTCCGGCCTCGCAACGTCTTGTGATCGAAGGGCTGACGGAAAACGCTTCGCTGAAAATTTTATCGGTTTCGGGTGCGCTCGTCCGCACGATTGTCTCGCCGGGCGGCGGCATCATTGAGTGGGACGGCAAAGACGATCAAGGCCGCGACGTCGCAACGGGCGTCTATCTTGCCGCCATCATCAGCAGCGATAAAAAAAGTTCGACGCTCGGCAAAATCGCCGTCATCCGCAAATGATTTTGGTTTTCGGCGTCAACACACATCTAAATCTTAACGAAGTAAAAATATGAAACTGATTCGAGATGAATCGACGACGAGCGCGTATTGGGCTGCCGTCAATACCTTGTGCCCGATGCCGGACGTACATGTCATCGCCGATGCACCGATTGGCTGCTACAACCTCGTCGGCGTGGCGGTGATTGATTACACCGATGCGATTCCCTATCTCAAAAATTTCACGCCGACGGATTTGACCGAGAAAGCGATTTCGACTTCGGGCACGACGGGCATCACGAAAGCGACGATTGAAAAACTTTTGAGCACCGGCAAAACGCTTATCGTGATGTCGACCGCCGAAAGCGAAATGATCGGCGCCGATCATACGCAGTTTTTGAAAGCGCAATATCCCGACATCAAATTTTTCCCGTCGAACTCTTTGGTCGAAGACGAGTGGCAAGGCCGCGACCGCGTGCTGCGCTGGTGCTTCGAAAACTATGATGACGGTGAATCCGCGAAGATCGAACGCGGCACAGTGAGCATCATCGGCCCGACCTTCGGCTGCTTCAACTCGCCTTCCGACCTTGCCGAAATTAAACGGCTCGTCAAAGGCGCGGGCGGGAATGTGAAGCACGTCTTTCCGATGGAATCGAAACTCTCCGACATTTCATCGCTCAAACATTCCGATGTGATCGTGGTGATGTATGAAGAGTTCGGCAAATCGCTCGCCGAAAAACTCGGACGTCCGGTGCTCGTCGCGCCGTTCGGCCTCAACGATACGGTGAAGTTCATTACGGAACTTGGCCGGTTGCTCGACACCAGCACTGCGTCTGAAGCGTTCATCGCCGAAGAAAAACGGACGACGCTGGCGATGATTTGGGACTTGTGGCGCGGGCCGCAATCGGAGTGGTTTCCGACGGTTTCGTTCGGCGTCGTCGCGTCGGAAAGTTATGCGCGGGGCCTCAGGAAATTCTTGGAAGGCGAACTCGGCATGACGTGCGTGATTTCGG
>JACMJS010000164.1 GCA_014380515.1 Chlorobiales bacterium | reverse complement strand
TCGAGAGTTCAGTGAAAAAATTTTTCATCGGTGTTTGCTTTGAATCTTGCGGACTTACTTTTTGAGTTCATCTAATCTTTTCTGCGCATCGGCAAGGCGTTCTTTGTCAGCCGTCTTCTCGGCGTCGCTGCGGGGAAGTTTAAGAAAGGTCTCAAGGTTTTCAACCGCCTTCGCTTTATCGCCTTTGCGTTGATAAAGTAACCCGAGCCGGTAGCGCGAGCCGGATTTCTTGTCGAGCGAAACGGCTTTCTCACATGCCGCAATCGCCGCATCATCTTCACCCAATTCGTAAAGGCAACGACCTAAGGACGCATAGCCTGCGCTGCCGGCGGGCGCAAGCGACACCCAACGCTGACAGGTTACCTTGGCTTCGGCGTAACGGCCATCGCTTATATCATTGCCCGCAACGGCGGCGAGCAAATACAGGTAATTATCTTTCACCGCGTTGCTGCTGAACTTCGCTATCCCAAAAAGTTGATCTTTGGCTTGAGCGAATTCTTTTTCGTGAATGTGAATCGTCGCCCAAAGCACACGGCCTTCGACCACATTCAATTTCATTTGTTCGGTCGCAATCTCTTTGGCCTTGCGAATGCTGCCGCCGACGATGCTGGGCGCTTGCAGGTGAAACTGAATGAGGTTGTACCGGGCTTCATAACTTCTCGGATTGAGTTCAATCGCTTTCTCGTATGCCCCTTTGATTTTTCCGACATAGCCCATCGCCGCCAACACGCCTGCTTTCTGCGCCTTGACGCCGTAGGCATTGCCGAGCCACAGGTGATAATCCGAAACAGTAGGTTTGAGCGCAACGCACTTCTCAAGATTCTCAATCGCTTCGTCGTAGCGGTCGCTTTTGCCGGTGAGAACCGGAATTTGTCCGAGATAGAAATACGCCGAATCATCTTGCGGATTGGCCGTGATGTTTGCCTTCAATGCTTTTTCGGCTTCGGAAAACTTGCGCGCTTCCAAAAGTTTTTCGATCTCGCGGTAACTCTCGCTTGCGTGCAGCATCGTAGCCAGCGAAAGCATCACGGCCAGAAAAAGAAATAATCGTTTGAGCATGTTGATTCGAATGAGACTGAAAAGTTCAGGCCGGTTGTTTTTGTTTGGCGAGCACGTCTTCATCGACCAATTTATCGCTCTCAATCAACCCGTCGCGCAGACGCACGATCCGGCGGGCGTGGCGGGCGACGTCTTCCTCGTGGGTAACGACGATGATGGTATTGCCCTGATCATACAGGTTCTCGAAAATTTCCATGATCTCTTCGCCCGTTTTGGTATCGAGCGCGCCGGTCGGTTCGTCAGCCAAGATGATCGACGGATTATTAACCAGCGCGCGGGCGATGGCGACGCGCTGCCGCTGGCCGCCCGAAAGTTCATTCGGCTTGTGTCCCGCGCGGTCGGCGAGACCCACTTTGCCGAGTGCGTCTTTGGCTTTCACCTTGCGGTCGTCGGAAGAAATACCGGCGTAGATGAGCGGCAGCTCGACGTTGTGAAGACTGTCGGAGCGCGGCAGCAAGTTGAAGGATTGAAAGACGAATCCAATTTCCTTGTTGCGGATGCTGGCCAGTTCGTCATCCGACATCGCCGAAACGCTTTTGCCGGAAAATTCATAGCGGCCTGAAGTCGGCGTATCCAAGCAGCCGAGCATGTTCATCATCGTCGATTTGCCGCTGCCCGACGGTCCCATGATGGCGACATATTCGTTGCGGTAAATCTGAAGATTGACGCCGCGCAAGGCTTGCACGATTTCTTCGCCCATCTGATAGCGTTTCGTTACATCTTCGATGTCAATCACCAAGTTGCCTTTCGGTCGCAGATTACGGTTTGTCATGTAGAACGGTCGTTAGTTGTTAGTCGTTAGTTCCGGTTGTGTTTGTGGAACCGCGGGCGATGTGCGCCGCATCCAGAAAGGAAGTATTAACCTGCCGCGCCGAACGGCAACGATCAGCATCCACACGCCGGCAGCGGTGCAAACGGCCAAGGCGATGACCGAAGCTTCAGCCCCGAAGTTGCCGCCGGTGAGCCATTCCGCGCCGTTCATCTGAGATTGCAACACGCCTTTCATGCTGTCCGTGCCGGAGACTGCGACGCCGAAAATACCGCCTTGCGTAAAATTCCAGCCGAAGTGAATCCCAATCGCCAGCCAAAGTTTTCGCGTGAGCATGTAGGCCGCGCCAAGCAAGATGCCCGCTTCCAACGCAATCGCCACGCTGCTAAACCATGTCGCGTTCGGATTGACAATGTGTATCAAGCCGAAGAGTACGGCTGAAAGCGCGAGGGCAATCCACGTGCCCAAGGATTCTTCCGTGATGCGAAATAAGATGCCGCGAAATAAAATCTCTTCGCCGACGCCCGCTATCAGTGAAATCACAAAAGCCTTTATCAAAACGCTCCAGTCGTTCGTGCCCGTAACGGTATATCCGCCGAAGAGGGCGATCAAACCAATTGATACCGCCATGAGCAACGCGCCGATGCCGGCGCCTGCCATCGTTTCAACTGCTGCGCCGCTCGCGGAAACTTCTACCGCACTGCGCAGCTCGACCCATCGCACAAAGGCAATATATCCGGCAAGTGCCGCCAGTGAAATAACCACTGCCGCAATGACTTCAAGTGCAGGCGGTTTACCCCAGCTTGCCACCGCGTATCGCACGCCCATTTGTACCAGCAAGAGCGGAATCAAAACCATGATCAGCGATAGGATGATGCGCGTCAGCGGAAACATCATCACTTGCCGCGACAGGGAAATTTCCGGCACGGCGTGATGACCGGCGACGGCTTGCGATGTTTGAAGTTCAGGTTCGTTCATCTCTTCAATTTGTAGGGGCGACCCTCGTGGTCGCCCTTCTTCATC
>JACMJS010000163.1 GCA_014380515.1 Chlorobiales bacterium | reverse complement strand
CGGCAAATATCTTCCGGCCTGACGCATCACCCAGATGGGCGTGCGTTCGCACGGCTCGCGGCGTAAAGCCCGCAGAAGCAAATCATTTTGAGGCATTGAATTTTTTTCAGGTTGCGGCGACAAAATAAAGCATCGCGCGGGTAATTAAAATTGCCGCGCGGTTTGGTGTCGTGCAACGTCATTCCCGCCCGCAAGCGGGAATGACACAAAAAAATTAGCCGGAGGATTACTTTGGCATTGGAAAGCGGGCGTGCTATATTTGCCGCTCAATTTTTCGTAACCGTAACGCCAAAGAATTTTTTACCATGCCGCAGCATAAATCAGCCGAAAAGCGCGTCCGCCAAACCGAACGCCGCAACAAACGTAACCGCGCAAGAAAAGCTGACCTCAAGAAACTTGTGAAAGCCGTCAAAGCCGCCACCGATAAAGACGGCGCGGAAAAAGCCCTCAAGGCCGTCGTTCAAAAACTCGACCGTTTGTCCGTCAAAGGCATCGTGCATAAAAACACCGCCGCAAACCGCAAATCGAAGCTGGCAAAAATGGTCAACAAAATCGGCAAGTCCGTTGAACCCAAAGCGACTGAACCGAAAGCCGCCAAGTAAGGCACCGGCTTCGTTCCAAATTTAACAAAGGCAATCCGTGCGGGTTGCCTTTTTGCGTTATGCACATTTCTTAAAAAAGCGGACGCCCGTTAACAATTTCTTTACAACTGAATATTACTTTTGGGGCAGTGTGAAATAAAAAAATTTCAACCACATTCAAACCGCACTATCATGAAACATGCATCACTCTTCTTGATTGGGCTGCTCGTAACCGCGTCAACGTGCTTCGGCCAGAACACACAAGTCTCCAACGATTTTGAAAGCGGCGTAATCGCGCCCTACGCCGTCGAAGTCTCCAGCGGCAACACCATTACCGTTGAGACGCCGCCCTTTATTGCGAGAAGCGGGACAAAGGCGGCAAAGATTGTTTGGAATCAAGTTTTCTATGATGGCATGCGAGACACGCGTGGCACCGAAGGGCGTTCCTCAACTGCCGATACTATGCGCATCAAAAAAGAAGGATGGTACGCTTTCAGCTTCTTTATCCCTGATGATTTTCCAGTCGATAAAAACACCATCATCGCGCAGATGCACGCTTACACCGCGACCTACAACCCTGCGAAGACAATGACCATCGGCGTTCGAAACGACAGCGTGCTGACGGCCACATATTATTTCGGCATGTCATCTGCCGGAGATCCGTCGCCGGTTGAGATGGAAAAAACCGGTTACAATCTGGCTGGCCTTGTGCCGCGAAACCGCTGGGTCGATGTAATCATGCACGTCCGCTTTTCAAAAAACAAAGATGGCGTGTTTCAACTTTGGTATGACGGCGCACCCAAGAACAAGCCGACGCTCGATACATCCGGCGTCAATATCGGCGCGGACGGCTGGGCGGAGAACGATGACCAGATGATTAACGGCACTTATCAGAAGTTCGGCATCTACGCGTGGGATCCATCCAACTACACGCCGAACGAAAGGCGAACGATTTGGTTCGATAACGTCGCATATATCACCGGCAACCCGACCGATGCGTTCGAACGCCTTCAGGTTCCCGCCCTCGCTGCGGCAAGTGCCGCCGGTAAACGGCCAACCACTTTCGCGCTTTCGCAAAATTATCCGAACCCGTTCAACCCGGCCACCGCGATTGACTATCAATTGTCAGTTGGCAGTGAAGTCAAACTCAAAGTATTTGACGTATTGGGACGCGAGGTGGCGACATTGGTGAGTGCAACACAAGCCGCCGGAAACTATTCGGTGAATTTCGATGCGAAGAATCTCACGAGCGGCGTTTATTTCTACAGGTTGCAGGCGGGAAATGTGACTGAGACGAAAAAACTATTGCTGCTGAAATAAACCGCAGGCCGCAGCGTTGTCTTCAAAGCCCGCGGCGTTTCATTTCGCTTTCGATGAGGCGCAGCTCGCGGCTGACATGTCCGGCAATAGAGGTGTTTTCTTCGGCGCGCCGGATGAGATACGGCAACACGAATTTAATCGGGCCGAAAGGGACATACTTGGCGACCTTGAATCCTGCCGCCGCAAGGTTGTAACTGATGTGATCGCCCATGCCGTAAAGTTGCGAGAAATAAGTCGGCAACGCGGGTACATCAACCGGCGACTGAAGCAACGAAGCGAGCTTCGAACTGCTCGCTTCGTTGTGCGTGCCCGCGCAAAGTGAAATATGATCCCGGTGCAATACACAAAAATTTAAGGCTGAGTCGTAGTCGCGGTCGGTATCGGCTTTGATGGCGTGGATCGGCGAGGCATAGCCAAAATCCGCGGCGCGCTTGCGCTCTTTTTCCATATACGCGCCGCGGACCAATTTGACGCCGAGATAAAATCCTTCACGCTTGGCAGTCTCGAGTGATGCTTTCAGAAACGCGAGCCGGTCGTGGCGATACATCTGAAAGGTATTGAGCACCAAACATTTTTCGCGGTTGTGCTTCTGCATCATCTCAGTCGCAATCCGGTCAATCGCCGGTTGAATCCATGATTCTTCCGCATCGATCATCACCGGCAAACCGCCGTCCGCCGCAAGCCCGCAGAGAAACGCCACCCGCCGCCGCGCGCGCTCAAACGCTTCCTGATCCGCTTGCGAAAGGGTTTCTCCCGCACTGACTTTGGCAAGCAGTTCAAAGCCCGCAAGGCAGGTTATCTTAAACACGGCGAAAGGAAAATGCCGGTTAGATTTTGCTTTCGAGATCGTTGCGGCTACTTCCTTCACGGCCTGTTCAAAACCGGCTTCGGTTTTCTCACCCTCGACGGAGTAATCCAAAACCGTTTGGATGTTTTCCGCTTCAAGGTGCAAAGCCGTCGCTTCGCATTCTTCAATCGTCTCACCGCCACAAAAATGACGGAAGAGTGTTTGCTTGATGAGACCTTTCACCGGAAGCCCCGCCTTCATCGCCCAGCTCACCGCCGCCGTGCCGACGCTTGTTAGCCATGCGTTGTTCATCGCTCTGAAAAGCCAGTAAGTTTTGCGGAGTTCAAAATCGGAATGGTGGCGGAAAGCAATTTCAGTGTTATCGAAGTCGGCCACCCGGTTGGCTACCGGTGCAAGTCGCACGGTTTCAGCGGATGTCGGAAAGGGATCAGCAATCATGGTTGGTAAAAAAATTATTTTTTACGTCATTCCCGTGACCTGTAAGCCTATGGCTTAAAGCGGAAATAACAGGTGAAAAAATCTAATGAAAAATATGTTCAGTCCGTTTCGCCGAGCGTTTCCAAAATAATTTTAGAAACTTCCGCCGATGGACGCAGGCTGCCGAGTTTGCTTTTTGCATTGAGCAACGCTTGCCGGGTCGTCGCCGCAAGTTCCGGTGATTGCAGAAACCGTACGGCTTCGCGGGCAATCCGCTCCGGCGTCATCTCATCTTGCAAGAGTTCCGGCACGGTTTTGACAGTTGCGTAAAGCCCTTGCGAGACGATGTTGGCTAGCGCGATGTTTTGAATCTTGACGAGCCTGCGGCCAATTTCATAGTTCAACCGTGCGGCTTTGTAGAGCACGACCATCGGCGTCCCGAAACACAGCGTTTCCAAGGTCGCCGTGCCGGAAGTAACGAGAACGAGATCACTTTGCGACATCACACCGTAGGCCGAAGTTCGAACGATGTTCAGGTCTGAACCTTCAAGAAATTTATCATAGACCTCCGGCGCAATCGTAGGCGCAGTACCGAGCAGAAACGCGGCGTTGAATTTTTCTTTGAGCAACCGCGCTGCGCCGAGCATCGCGGGAAAAATGCGTTCCAACTCTTGCGGGCGGCTGCCGGGCAACAATCCAACGCGCGGTTGCGATAGCGAAAGACTGTGCTTCGTTCCGAATGCCTCGCGTGTTTCCGGCGAGAAGCGTTCGATTTCTTCGATGATCGGATGCCCGACGAACGTGGCATTCATGCCGCGCGATTGGAAAAAATCCACTTCAAAATCAAATACGACGCAGAGCCGCGTGATGAATCGCTTCATCTTTTCGATGCGGCCTTCTTTCCACGCCCACGCTTGCGGCGCGATGTAATAAATTACCGGAATGTGTTGCTGATGAAAAAATTCCGCAAGCAGCAAGTTCATGCCCGGATAATCAACGAGCAACGCCGCCATGGGTTTCTCTTTCAACACGCTGCGTTTCACATCTTCAATCACGCGGCGCAGAAAAAAATAATGCTTCGCTACTTCGACGAAGCCCATAAAATTAATCTGCGACGTTTCATAAAGCAATCTGACGCCCGCCGCTTTCAGATGCACGCCGCCGATGCCGAAGACGTCTAAGTGCGGTCGCTGTTGCCGCAGCGCGGTGATGACTTCCGCCGCGTGCAAGTCGCCGGAAGCTTCGCCCGCAAGCACGAATAATTTTTTGGATGCGTGATTCACTTCGGCAAACATACCGCAATTATTTTTCATCACCGTGAAGCGGCGGAATGATCACTCGCTCGAAGATTCGCGCCGCGGCGTTTCACTGCTGTCGCTGTTTATTTGAGTAGGTTTCGCGGCGGCGGATTTTCGAATGAACTTCCAGCCCGCGCCTAACTTGCTTTGCGAAGTTGAAAACGTGCTTTGCGCCACGCGGTAGGTTTCGCTGGTGAAAATGCCGTTTAAGGTTTCCGCCGAGCTGCGCAAGGAAAAGTTTCCGTCATTTTTGAGATCGAACTGATAAATCTGTTCACGCGCGTTCGGCTCTCGAACAGCCGCAATGACCTCGCCGATACCGCCGATTTTTCGAAACTGAAGCGAGGCGCGGGTCGATGGATTGCGTTTGTATCGAACTTCCCACGAACCGGAAAGCAACAGGCTCAAGGCTTTCTTGCGGTCGAACGCTTTGCTGACACTGCCAACGGTTTGGCCGGACGAAACCATCCATGTTGCACCCTTCGGCACATCATCCGCGAAGACGTTGCCTTTGATAATTGACCCAATAATTTTGCCGCGCAAAACATCGGTCTTAAATGTTTCCGACGTGCCGTCCAGATTTTTAAACTGCGTGCCGGTGATGGTGATGCTCGCGTCGTCGAGATTTACATTCGCGTATTCACGCACGGCAGGCGATTGAAAGGTGAGATAGTCAATCGTGCAAGTCATCGAATCGTTTTGCATCGCAAACTTGAGCTGCACCGGTTCGCCGTTCACTTTGCCGACCCACGACTGCGCCGCGAGGCTTTCGAAACCTGCAAGTTGCTTATTGCTGTAGCGGATTTTCTGAACAGGGGGAGTCTCGGTGTTCGCTTTGCGCGTGCTGAAATAAACGAACAGACCGATGAAAACAAACACGGCCAAAGTTCCCCACATAACTCCGCCTTCCAGTTTGGCTTCGCTGGTGCTGGCGGCGGCAAATTCTTTTGCGTGTTCCGTCGCTTCACGCTTTGTCGCCGCAATTCGCTCGGCCTCGGATTTCCCAGCAAGTCCGGCTTGGTCGCGTTTGGCCTGTCGCTCTTGATTTTGGCGTTCAACTTGTGCGGCCTTTTGGCGTGCACGCTCGGCTTGAGATTTGTCGTAAGCCGCCAGTTCCGCGTCCGTCGGCGGCAAGATGATGAGATACCACGGAAAGGCTTGCGTGGCCGGATGCAAGCGTCGCCACAGTTCATCGGGGAAATAACTCGGCGTGTTGCAGTAACTGCACGTGATCATGCGGCTTGAGCCGTCAACTTTCAACGCCGCACTGCACGTCGGACATTGAAATATTTCCGGCTTGGCTTCATCAAACGCAATCGCTTTACCTTCTCGCGGCGTATCGCTTGGCAGTTGACCCGCGTCTTCACCAAGCAAAAACTGCCGCCGTCCGCGCAGATATTCCGAGCCTTTCGGGGCGGCGCGAAACACTTGCGGCAACTCACGCAAGGGCAACTTGACGCCGTTGAGTTCTAAAAATCCCTGCGCTACATTTTTCTCAAACCACTCGCGCTGCAACGGTTCGCGCGTGCGCTCTTCTGCTTTCACCGGCATCTTGCCGTAAATCTCTTTGTAGTTCCGCTCCACCGCGAGCGGGAAATTGATCGTGTCGGGTTTCAACCGCGCGACTTGAACGAAAAACTTGCGTCCGCCTCTCCACCAACTCTGCGACGGAAACTCGCCCGATTGCCATATCGAATCCGTGATGACGTAATCTTTGGTGATCGCTCCGTAAAGTTCCGTAAGCATATCCGTCATGTTGTCCTTGGGAAGCGGGTTCGGCGTAAGACACTTGGAGCAGAAGTAGGTCGTCGCCAGCGCGTTGATGGGCAGCGGACTGCCGCACGCGGTGCATTCGGTCCTGATCAAAATAAATCCGGCCGAGGTCGCGTTCATGGTTGCACCGGACTGGCAGGGCCGGGGCCTTGGCACCGCGTTGCAGCAGCGCTTGCAGGAGTATGCCGCCAGCCGCGGCGTGCGCGGCTTCACCGCCGAAATCCTGGCGCGCAATGCGTCCATGCTGCGCCTGGCCAGAAGTGCCCGCGGCAGCGTGTCCGCCACGACCGAGGACGGGGAGGCGCATGTGACGGTGCTGTTCACGGACGGCGTGCCGCCCGGACCGGCGTGACCGGAGCGTTCTAAGCGATGTCGGGGTCCGTGCCGCCGCTGCGCCCGGAGCGGTTCAGGTCCTTGACCGACTGCAGCACCTGGTCGAAGGACAGGCTCGCGCTTATCACCGGCGCACCGCCCTGCGCACCACGCAGCCGCCGGCTGAGTGCCGCCATGACGG
>JACMJS010000024.1 GCA_014380515.1 Chlorobiales bacterium | reverse complement strand
TTCGGCTTCGAGCGGTCATCATTCGCAACTTGAAAACTTTGATGCGCCGCCCAATAAGCTTGCCACTTCCGTTCTATCTCTGCAAAATTGTATTTCATTCGATGAATTTTCTTGCTGAATTTTTTTTCCATCATTCTGAACGCAGCGAAGAATCTGCATTGCACTGGCGACATTGTAAGGGCGAGGCATGCCTCGCCCCTACGAAGACGAACACAACGTTTTAATCAAGCCCGTAGCGGCGGCGGATTTCCCACAGCGACTTTTGCGAGATGTCAAGCATCGCGGCGGCGTCGCTGTATTTGTTGTCGCATTTCTTGAGCACTGCGCGGACGTAGGCAAGTTTGATGTCTTCCATCGTCGCGCCGACGGGCATCGTGAAATTGCCGTTCATTTCTACAACGGCAGCCGAAGGGTGTACGCTCGTCAGCACGATTTGCTCGGCGTCGATGGCTTGACCGTTGGGCGTAAAAATCACCGCGCGCTCGATCACGTTTCGAAGTTCCCGGACGTTTCCTTTCCACGGATGCGACAAAAGTTTCGCCGCCGCTGCGGGCGAAAGGCCATCGATCACTTTTTTCATCTCGCGCGAAAACTTTGCGGCGAAGCGGTCGGCGATGAGAATGACGTCGTTGCCCAGTTCGCGGAGCGGCGGCATCGAAATCGTTACGACGTTGATGCGGTAAAATAAATCTTCGCGGAAACGTCCGTCGGCGACTTTCTTTTCGAGCGACGCATTGGTCGCGCAGATCAACCGCACATCGACCGTAATCGGCTCGTTGCCGCCGACGCGCCGGAACGACCGGCTTTCTAAGACGCTCAGCAACTTGGATTGCACGAGCAGCGTTGTGGAATCGACTTCATCCAAAAAAATCGTGCCGCCGTTGGCAACCTCGAAAAGTCCTTTCTTCTGCGAGCGGGCGTCGGTAAAGGCGCCCTGTTCGTAGCCGAAGAGTTCGGCCTCGAGCAAGGTTTCCGGCAACGCGGCGCAGTTGATTTCGACAAAGCGTCCGGTGCGGTCGCGGCTCGAGAGTTGATGGATTTGTTCGGCGGCCAAGTTTTTGCCCGTGCCGGTTTCGCCGCGAACGAGCACCGTCGAATCAATCAGTGCCACTTGCTCGATCATCAGTCGCACACTTTTGATCGCCGCACTGTCGCCCGCAAGGTCGGTGTTGCGCAGCCGCTTGACTTGCGTCTTCAGCGTTTCGACTTCGCTTTTGTAAAGCTCGGTCGCTTCTTTGGCTTCGGCGGCGTCGATGGCGCGCTTGATGAGTTCCTTTAGAATCGTGAAGTTGGTCGAGGAAACCGTGCCGCCGCTATTTTTTTCCATGTAGTGAAACGCGCCCGCTTTGAGCACCGCTACGGCGTTGTCAATCGTACCGTAGCCGGTCATCACGATTACGGGCACTTGCGGATACTTGGCTTTGACGGCCTCCGTCAGTTCGCGGCCATTCATGGCGGGCATCGTGAAATCGGAAAGGACGAGGGCGGGCAATTCTTTCAGCGTGGATTTTTCCATCACTCTGAGCATCGCGGCGGGTTCGGCAAAGGTGCGGATGCTGTAATCACGGGCGAGCACCGCGCTCAACAATTCACGAAATCCTAAATCGTCATCAACGATGAAAAGTGTTTTCTGCATGTTTCAGAGTGAAAGGCGTACGGCACTGCTTTGCAGCGGGTTTGAAGACGGAAAAAATATACCACAAAGCCTGAAGATGTTAATCTCCCCCGACCCCTGATTGAATTTGCCGAAATTGAGCCGGACTCCGCTAAGCCAGAGGCTTACAGTCAGCCTCCGACTGAATCAGCCTTGGGCTGAAAATTTCGGATAAGGGAAACGGAAACTTAGAAATCAATTCACCTTAGATAAGGCGGGAAGTCGTTTTCGGAAAGCATCTTTAAGGCATACTGCAAGCGGCTTTTTATTTGGAGCAGGAGTGTTTACTTTTGCGTTCTGAATTCATGGACACTTCACCGCAACTTCATCACCGCTGCCAGCCAGATAAACCGCAGTGCTTCAAACCTTCGCTTCACTTTTGTTCAAACGATTGCCGTCATCGCAAGCCTTTCCCATCGATCTCTCGCTCGTCATTCCGCTTCTCGATGAATCGGAATCGTTGCCGGAGCTGCTGCGTCAAATTCTCGAGGCGACGCTGCCACTCAAAAATAAATCGAGTAACGCACTTACGCTCGAAGTGATCTTTATCAACGACGGCAGTAGCGACGGCTCGGATGCGGTGATTAAATCACTCATCGCGGAACATCACAAAGCGGGCACGCGCGAATTGAAACTGATTTCGTTTCAAAAAAACTACGGCAAGTCGGCAGGGCTGCACATTGGGTTCGAAGCGGCGCGGGGCGAGTATGTCATCACGATGGATGCGGACTTGCAAGACAGCCCCTACGAAATCCCGAACTTGATGGCCAAGATCGATGAAGGATTCGACCTCGTCAGCGGCTGGAAAAAAATCCGCCACGACCCGATTTCAAAAACCTTGCCTTCACGATTTTTCAACTTTGTTACCAGCACACTCACCGGCATTCCGATCCACGATTTCAACTGCGGCTTGAAAGCCTACCGGTATGAAGTCGTAAAATCCGTGCAGATTTACGGCGAGATGCACCGCTACATTCCGGTACTGGCGAAGTGGAACGGGTTCAGAGTTTCGGAGATCGTCGTCGAGCACCGCGCAAGAAAATTCGGCGTCTCGAAGTTCGGCATCTCGCGGTTCTTCAAAGGCTTTCTGGATTTGCTGACGGTGCTCTTCATCACCAAATACATGAAACGCCCGATGCATTTCTTCGGCACGCTCGGCATCTTTTGTTTCCTCTTGGGCTTCGGCATGGGTTTGTATCTGACGATTGAAAAACTTTTGTATGATGCGTCGCTTTCAAACCGTCCGATTCTGTTTCTCGCGGTGCTGCTGATTATTCTCGGCGTGCAGTTGTTTTTGGGCGGATTGCTCGGCGAAATGATTACGAAGTCGTACGCACAAAGCGAACCGTATTTCATCAAAGAAAAAATCAACATCGATTGAATGAAACAGATGCGAGACATACAAGCAAGCATCGGTAGTGTGTTGCTCGTTCTTTGCACCTTGTTTCTCCTGCCGTGCACGGCAGCTTGTTCGGAAAGTGATGAACATGTACTGACCCAAACGAACCTTTCATTTCAGGACGCGCCGCTGCCGCACAGTGATGCTTGCGGCGGTGCGGAAAATCTTTGCCAGTGCATTTGCCACGTGCCAACGGTGGTTGCTTCGCTCTCAGCCTTCGCAGCCTTTGCTATTTCCTTTCCCTATTACCTTCCCGTTACAACTGCCGCGCAACCCACTTTTCAAGCCCCGCTTCACCGTCCTCCGTTAGTCTGATTTTCCTTTCCGGTACAATTAACAATCGTGCGATGAACAATCGCTCGATGCGCGCAGCTTTTCGCTGTGCGCGCTTCTAAATTTTAAACGAAAGGAAACTTGGTTATGAAAACGCACATACTTGCGGCATTTATTTTTCTCTTCGCCGCGCCGGTCTTCGCGCAAACCGCGGTACTTTCCGGCATCATCAAAGATATCACCTCCGATGAACCGCTGACCGGCGCAACGGTTTCGCTCGAACATCAAACCACAAAATTGAAAGTGGGAACGGCGGCGGATGGCGACGGAAAGTTTTCCTTGTCGCCCGCGGACACCGGTCGTTACACGCTTCAGGCATTGCTCGCCGGATACAATTCATTTCAAACCGACATCGTGATTTCCGGCGACACGGCAATCGTCATATTGCTTCGGCC
>JACMJS010000162.1 GCA_014380515.1 Chlorobiales bacterium | reverse complement strand
GAAAGGGTGAATGCACGCGGCGCAACGGCTTCGGGGAGTGATGCGGAAAGCGTTTGAGCAAGATTCACCGCCGCAAGCGCATTGACGATGCCCCAACCGTATTCGCGGTTCGGCGACGCAGCGTTGCTCGCCGTCTGTCGCAAAATATCACGCACCTGAACCGGCGTTAAACCCGGATTGGCTTCGAGCACCAATGCGGCCACGCCCGCCGTGAGCGGACACGAAAACGACGTGCCTGCAAGACTGTTATAGGCAGTCGGATCACTTCCCGAGGCCGCAACCACGCCGCTGCTCTGCGCTACCACGTCCGGCTTGATGCGTCCGTCCGCTGCCGGCCCAACCGAACTTTGCGGCCAACGCACTCCGCTGCTATACACACCACCGACGGAAATAACTGTATCCGCATCCGAAGGCGCGCCGAGCGTGTTGGCCGGCGCGCTCACCGATCCGCCGTTGCCCGCACTGTTGCATACCACGATACCGACTTGCGCCGCCCGCACTGCCGCCTTCGTTGAAATCGCCGTCTTACCGTCGAGTTCCTGCCATGAATAGGTGAAGTTTTGGTAGGGCGCGTCAAAGTCCGTGTATCCGAGTGAACTTGTAATCACATCCGCACCGATGCTGTCCGCCCACGCCGCCGCCGCCGCCCAGTTGTCTTCTTCAAACGGCGTTTCACTGGAGTCGTTTTCCGTCCGCGCCAAAATATAATCCGCACCGAACGCCGGGCCGATCAACTTTCCCTCTTTATATCCGCCGACAGTGCTGAGTGTGTTCGTGCCGTGCGCGCCGAAACCTGAACTCGGATTGTTCGGCACCACGCTGACTTTCTTATCGACGAAATCATATGTGGCTACAATCGTCATCGTCACCAGTGATTCGTGCGAAGGTAACCGGAAACCGTTGTCAAAGTTGGCAACGAGCACGCCCGCGCCGGTGAGGCCGAGATTATGTACTTCAGGAACACCGATCTGCTGAAGTTGCCCCAGCGACGAGCCGTAGTTAATCGAAAAAGTTTGATTGCCTTTCAGCGACGGCGGCGCGGCTTGCGGCACAGGCTGAACTTTCAATTCAACGTTTTTTTCATCGGGCAGCCTCGGGTATGATACCAGCAGATCAACCGACTTGACTGCCGCAATCGCTTCCACGCGCGCAAGATTTTTCTTCATCACTTCGCCGCTCACCCTGCCGAGTGATTTGAGCGCGTGCCGGATGCGAACGCCCGCCGCTTCAATCGCCGCAAGGTCTTGCGGGTCGAACGGCAAATCTTCCCGCGTGATGATCGCGGCAAGCACGCCCGACTTCACCATCTTCTCGCGCCGCTTGATCGCCCGCGCCGAGAGCAACGCCTCCGGCGTGTATGTCTTGTCCGACTTCCGCTCCAGCACAAGCATCACCTTCACGGTTTCATCGTCCGATTTTTCCGCCGCCGACGCCGCAAGCCGCGCGGTTATTTTTCCGGCGGCGGTTTGTGCGAATGCGGCGGCGGACATGATCAGCAGCAAAGTGATTACAGCAATTATTTTTTTGACGGGTGCATTCATTTTGTAAGTCGTTTTAATGAGCCGGAATATACAGTCCGCTGCGTGGCTTGTGCAATGTTGCAATTGAGGGACGCGATGCAGATCACGACACTTACGACGGTCGGCCTTTCGAAACGAACGGGTTGGCTTTGATGAAATACCGCCACGGCAACGCGCGGCCTTGCGTAATCCCGACGCGCGTCGTTACAACCACGTCCGTTGCAGAAACTTCCGGCGCGGTTGCAATAAAAAGTTCGTCGGATTGCAAACTCACGCCGTCCAAGCGGCGGTCGATGGCGAAGGCTTTGGTCAGGTTGCCGGGTCCGTTGGCGAGTTGAACCACCGTCAGTTTTTTTTCAAGTGCACGGTTTGCGTTCGCACGGTTGCGCCGCAGGGTGTGGAGGTTTTGCTCAAGTGTCTCGAGCGGCTCGAGCGCGCGAAGGAGTACCGCGCCCGCTTCGCCCTCCGGTTCGGTTACGATGTTGAGCATCCAGTGAATGCCGTAACTGCGATAGATATACGCCGTGCCTGCGGGGCCGAACATGGAACGGTTACGTGCCGTCTCGCCGCGGTAGGCGTGGCACGCCGCATCCGTCGCCGCGATGTAGCCTTCGGTTTCAACGATGCGTCCGGCGATTTGCCCGCCTTCAATGCTCCGCACCAGAATTTTTCCGAGCAAGGCTTTAGCCACGTCCAGCGTCGGCTGCCGGTAGAATGACGGTGAAAGTTTTTTGAACGTGATCAGGCGCGGTTTCATCGCTTGGGGGTCTCGCCGTCGCCGTCGCCGAAGTCGTCGTCCGGCAAATCCTCGTCGGTGAGCAGGTAGCCGTGCTCCAAGTCGCCGTGCGGTTCGCCCGCCGCGCCATCAGGCCAATCGACCGGCATGAGTTTGATGTCCATGATCATCACGAAATCCTGCGACGCATCGAAGGCGATGCCCTTGGCTTTCATGTCCTCGCGGACGTCGTCGAAGTACGGACGCCAGAGATACATTTCAACAATGTCGCCGTGTTTGGATTTGTCCACGATGATTTCATCGGTGATTTCCTGATAGGTAACTTTTTCCGGTTTGCGTTGCGGCATGGCAGGCGGAGCTGTTTGCGGTTCAGAAAAAATCTATGTGATGATTTCGATAGTGATTCAAAGTTCGAAAAATCCCACCGCTTTTCAAACCTCGAATTGTTTTCTTAACACGTGCGGCGTGCGCTGTTGCAGCTGAAAGGGCGGCGGTTTGTTTCACGGTGAAAGTCGGCGTATATTTTTTCGAACCTCGATCATGTTTTACAGACGATGTTTTACAAGTCGAGACGAACCACAAACCGCCGCTGTCAATGGGCCGAGTTATTGCTATCGCCAACCAGAAGGGCGGTGTCGGAAAAACGACTACCGCTATCAACCTTGCCGCTTCCATTGCCGCCGCCGAATACACGACGCTCCTCATCGATATCGATCCGCAAGCCAACGCGACATCAGGCTCGGGCACCTCGCTTGAGGAAGAATCAAAGACGATTTACGAAGTCCTGATCGAGCACGAAGATATCGAGCACGCGATCATTCCGAGTTTGATGCCGTATCTCGACATCGTGCCCTCGCACATCAACCTCGTCGGCACCGAAATCGAACTGATCGATGTTCCGAACCGCGAAAAGGTCATGCTCGCCGCGCTGCAAAAAATCCGCAAGAAGTACGATTTCATTTTGATCGATTGTCCGCCGTCGCTCGGCCTCATCACGCTCAACTCACTGACCGCCTCGGACAGCGTTTTGATTCCCGTGCAATGTGAATACTATGCGTTGGAAGGTTTGGGACAATTGCTCAACACGATCAGCATCGTCCGCAAACACCTCAATCCGCTGCTCGATATCGAAGGCGTGCTCTTGACGATGTACGACAGCCGCCTGCGGCTTTCCAACCAAGTGGCCGAAGAAGTGCGGAAGTATTTCAAGGAAAAAGTTTTTGACGTGATGATTCGCCGCAACGTCAAAATCTCCGAAGCTCCCAGCCACGGCAAACCCATTATTCTCTACGACGCCCAAAGCCTCGGCACGAAAGATTACATGGACTTGGCGCACGAACTGTTCCGGCGCAACGGTCTGGAAAAAAGTGCGGAAAAATTCAACATGCCGCCGACCGTGAGCGTCAATGCGTCCGCCGCATCCGCCAAACCTTCAAACGATGCGGCTGAACCGCTTGATCTTAAAGTGCCGCGCAAACCGGCGTCGCCCAACGGCCATAGCAAACACGGCGATTCGGATTCCATCGAAGCGGCCAACCCGAACCGCACCGGCGAGCCGACTTGAACCCCTCTGCACTCTCCTTTGATGAAGGGGAGAATGGAAAAGAAATTTTGAGGAATATGAGGAACATGTTATGACGCTTCTCTCCCCCCTTTGGCAAAGGGGAGAATGTCCGCAAGACAAGAGGGGTTCAGATTTTATTTTCACGCTACCATATGTCTGATAACGATGGCGAAACTTGCACTCGGCAAAGGTCTCAAAGCCTTGCTCCCCGATGAATCCAGCGACTATGTTCATAAACAGAGCAAAGCCAACGGCTCGCGCGGCTACGAGTTCCGTGATGTCCAAGCGGGCGACATCGGTACGATTGGCAACATTCCGATTGCGCGCATCACGCCGAACCCTTTCCAGCCCCGCGAAGATTTCAACCGCGAAGCCCTCGAAGAATTAAAGAAGTCGATTGTAGAGAAAGGTGTCATTCAGCCGATCACCGTTCGCAAAAAAGGTTCGGGCTACGAACTCATCAGCGGCGAGCGGCGTCTGCGCGCCACGACCGAAGCAGGCTTCAAAGAAATTCCCGCTTACGTGTTGGACGTCAAGACGGACCGCGAGATGTTGGAACTTGCGCTCATCGAAAACATTCAACGCGAACGCCTGAACCCCGTCGAGATCGCGCTCGGCTATCAACGCCTGATTACGGAATGTAAACTCACGCAGGAGGAAGTCGCCGATAAAGTGAGCAAAGACCGCACGACGGTAACGAATTTCTTGCGGCTCTTAAAACTGCCGCAGCAGATTCAAGAGAGTTTGCGGCAAGGCGAAATCTCGATGGGACACGCGCGGGCACTGATCAATCTTGAAGCGACGAAAGATCAAACCGCGATCTGGTCGCAGATCGTCGAGAACCGGCTGTCGGTGCGCCAAGTTGAAACGATGGTGCAGAAAGCGGCCAAGAAGCAAGCCAAGGCGGCAAAGCATAAACCGCTCGTTGCCAAAGAGGGCGAACCCAAATCAGTCGATGTGCTTCAGATTGAAAATTGGCTGCGCGATAAACTCGCTACGAAAATCAAACTGACGCACACGAAAAAAGGCAACGGACAAATCACCATCGATTATTATTCGGTCGATGATCTCGAGCGCATCCTCGATGCGCTCAGCAACCCGCACTGACCTTGCCCGCCATGCCCGCTATGATGTTTCGCCGCGATTACTTCGGTCTCATTTTCTCCGCCGTGCTCTTGCTCCGCCCGCCCGCCGGGTGCGACGCCCAAACCCAACCGTCTCCATTCCCGCCGCCGCTCACAGCATCTCCGCCGCAGGATAGTTTGAAGCGCGATAATAAACCCGATAGCCTTGCGCAGTTACAACCCAAATCCAATGCCCGGCTTTCACCGCCAACGGTCGCGCTCTATTCCGCGCTGCTGCCGGGCTACGGACAAATCTATAACCGCGCATGGTGGAAACTGCCCGTCATCTACGGCGCGATGGGCGTGCTCGCTTACAACGTCGTCAATTACCACAGCCTCTACGTTGATTACGGCAACCGCTACCTTTCCGATCAGAACAGCCTGACTGCGCCCACCGAACGGCGGTTCAGGGATTTTTACCGCGAAGCCCGCGATGAGTTCGGCGCCTATTTATTGCTCGTGTATTTGCTCAGCATCGTCGATGCCTATATTGACGCGAGCCTGTTTAACTTCGATGTGAGCGACGATCTTTCCGCGCCGCAATCGTCTTTGCGGCAAATGCCGCCGCCTGTATCGCCGCTCTCTATCAGGCCAACGCGGCTTATCGGACTGTCGATTAAGTTTTAAATTTGAATTTTGAAAAAGCGTTTTCAAGCGTCAACCAACCTGTGAACATTTCGCTTTTGGGCTACGGCAAAATGGGCAAAGCCGTCGAAGCCGCCATTGCTAGTTCCGGTGAGCACACCGTCGTTTCACACTTCAACCGGACTTCCGCGCTCACGCCCGACGTTTTTCAAAGTGCCGACGTCATTATTGAATTCACCACCGGCGAAGCGTTCATTGGCAACCTGAGTACGCTGGTAAAATCCGGTAAGCCGGTCATCGTCGGCACCACGGGTTGGGCATCGGTGATGGAGACAGTTAAGCGGGAAGTCGAAGCCTCAAACACGTTGCTCCTTTACGCATCGAACTTTTCGCTCGGCGTACATCTTTTTTTCAGGCTCGTCAAAGAAGCGGCGGCCTTGGTCAATACGCTCGATGGATTCGACGTTGCACTTTCGGAAGTGCATCACACCGCGAAAGCCGATGTGCCAAGCGGGACGGCCTTGCGCGCCGCCGAGTTGGTACTTGCGGAACTTGACCGTAAGACCGCACTGCGCACCGGTCTCGAACCTAACGGCGGCAAAACGGCGGCGGATGAACTGCTCGTTTCGTCGTTGCGGCTCGGTAAAGTTTTCGGCGAACATACCTTGCACATCGATTCGGAATCGGACGATCTCACGCTCACGCACCGTGCCAAAGACCGCAGCGGCTTTGCGAAGGGCAGTCTCGCCGCCGCCGTGTGGCTTGCGGAAGAATATCAACGCGGTTCGCGCGGCGTACTTACCATGGATGATTTTCTGGCCGGTCGCCTGAAGCCGAAATCATAAATCTCCCGCGTTGCCTTTGCATCACAAAGGGTTGCGTCGATAGCGTTGTGTAAATTCGAGATTATCTTTTTTCAATCTGTTGCAACTTACACTTAACCATAAATCATACTCGACATGGCTGACGAACTCACACCTCTACCGCCTGCAGGCGGCATTTCCCCCGGCGGCGGTGCGCCAAGCGGAGAACCGAACGTGATGCAATCCGTGCTGATCGGTGCGGGCGTTGTATTTTTGATTTCCACCATTCCGGGTTTGAGCTCGATCAACGCGATCTGTTGCTTGGGCGTCATGCTGGGCGCGGGCGTAACCGTCTGGCACTACACCAACACCTCCGGCCTATCGCTCACGGCGGGAGATGGATTCAAGTACGGCGGCCTCGCGGGCATCATCGGCGGCCTCGCGTCGACCATCGTTACCTACTTAATCATTCTTCCGTTCACGGGCGCTGGCAGCGCCGAAGTCTCCGCTCAACTGGAACAAATCCGCCAACAAAGTCCTGAGGTTGCCGAATATCTTGCGCCGCTGATGACCGGCAACATGGGTGCGGGGCTGTTGATCGTCGTAACCTTGCTGACGGCTTTGATCTTCGGACTTTTCGGCGGTCTCGGCGGCTCAATCGCCACGAACATTTTTAAGAAGGGCGCGCCGCCTTCGGCGCAATTCTAACGGCAATCTTCATATCCCGAACCTTGATGAAATTTGGCTAAACTTTCCCAGCCGGTTTCCGTTTGCGAAGTTCTCATTTCATAATTCATTTTCAATCATAACCATCAACATTTTATGGCTGACGAACTGACACCCGTATCCCCTCCCGAATCCGCGCCGCCGGATCAACTTACGTCCGTGCTCTACGGCGCGGCGATTGTTTTCGTGCTCGCCATCGTTCCGTACGTGAGCTTCATCAATCTTCTTTGCTGCTTGGGCACGGTGCTTGGCGGGTTCTACACGCACTTTCACTACGCGACGAATTTTAACCTTACACTTACCGCAGGCGATGGCTTTAAATTGGGCGCGCTCGCGGGACTTGTCGGCGGACTTGCCGCCGTGCTCGTCGGGTTCGTGCTTCAGCTCGTCTTCGACTACCGCGCGGGCGAAGAGGCCGGACGCTTGATCGGCGAGATGATGACGGGCGGCAACCCCGCAGCCCGCGCTCAGATGGAGCAGCAGATGGCGCAGCAAAAAGCCGAAGGGCTCAGCGTTCAGAACATTCTCATCGCGCTCGGCACAACCGTCATCGCCTATCCGATTTTCGGCGGCATCGGTGGCGCGATCGGCGCGAGCACGATCAAGAAAGGCCCGCAGACGCAAGTCTGACGCGAATTTTCGGGTGGCGCCGGGTGGTGTTTTATCCGCCGCATCTTTTTTAATCACAGTAGGGGCGGGGGTTACCTCGCCTCTACGCACGTTGATCATTTCATCCATGAACTTTCATTTTCTCTTTTCGCACACGCTCGAAGCTTACGATCAGATCGAGCGAGACCCGCGCCCCGCCGATGCGGTGCTGCACGATTATTTTTATGCGCACAAACATCTCGGCTCACACGACCGCAAGTTCATCAGCGAGACGCTCTACGGGATGCTCCGCGAAGAACTTTACATCGATCATCTCGCCCGTCCCGCCATCACCGCGCTTGGGTTGCCGCCGGAAAAATTTTTGTTGATGACGCGGCTCTACTTTTATTCGCTTCACAAAAAATCATTTTCCGAGCGCGAGATCACGGGTGCCTTGCTCACGCTCACCAACCTTTCCGAAGAAAATTTCGCCGCGCTTCGTGGTTATTTCGAATCGCATCACGCCTTGCAAGACGCCCCGGAAGAAGATCGCTTCTCGCTGCGTTATTCTTTTCCGAAGTGGATGACGGACGAATTAAAAAAAGCCTATTCCCTGCCGGAGATCGAACAACTTTACATCTCGATGAACCGCCCGGCACCGCTCGTCTTGCGGGCGAACACCGCCAAGCTTTCGCGCGATGACTTGCAACGCCGCTTGGGCACCGAAGAATTTACAACCGAGCGCGGCTTGCTTTCAGCGCATGCGCTCGTTTCGGATAAGCGGCGGTCGGTGGCGCAGTATCAAAGTTTCCGCGACGGCTTGTTTGAGGTGCAGGACGAAGGCAGTCAACTCATTTCCATTTTGCTCAACCCGAAACCCACCGCCCGCGTGCTCGATGCCTGTGCGGGCGGCGGCGGCAAGACGCTGCATCTTGCCGCGCTGATGAAAAACCGCGGCGAGGTTTACGCTTACGACGCCCATCCGCGCCGGTTCGGAAATATTTTGCAGCGCGTCAAGAAATCGGGCGTGCAAAACATTCGGCTGCTCGATTCGGAACAAAAGTGGCTGGCCTTCACAGCGGCGAATCTCAATAAACTCGATGCCGTTCTGATCGATTCGCCGTGTTCCGGTTCAGGTACGTTGCGGCGCAATCCCGATTTGAAGCGCCGTCTCACCGCCGAAATGCTCGAACGGTTGACGCTTCAGCAGCACGACATCATTCGTGATTACGCCAAGTTCGTCAAGCCGCTGGGCACGCTGCTCTATGCAACCTGCTCGGTTTTTGCGCGCGAGAACGAAGCGATTGTGGAATCATTTTTGGCCGAGCATCAGGAGTTCCGGCTCGTGCCGGTAAGTGAAGCGGCGGAAAAAATGAAAGTGGATTTTGATGTAACGCCGCTGCGGACACGGCTTGCGGGCGATGTCTATCTGAAACTCACGCCGGAGCGCGATGGCACGGACGGATTCTTCGCCGCCGTCATGCAAAAGATGGCGTAGCCACTTCCCCTCTACTTCTCCGCATCGCACTACTCATGACTGGTCATCGCGGGTCATCGCTGGCGGGCGGCGCGGGCAAGGGTTTCGGATGGCTGGCCGAATTATCGAGATCGATCATCTGTACGCTGTCGGCGTAAACTTTGAGTCTCGGATTTTTCAGCGTGCGAATTTTTCCGACCACATCGGCGATGCGTCTGGCTTGTTCATTGCACCGCTGAAGCATATCGATGGTCTTCTTGATGTCGGCTTCGGTCAGCGGCTCGCGCTGTAAGCGGGCGATGCTCAAATCCACAAACCCCATCAGACCGGTGAGCGGATTGTTGATTTCATGGCCGAACGTCGCCGCCAGTTCCAGCACGGCTGAGGTATGTTGCAACTCCGCCACCTGTTCCTGCAACTTCATAATTCGAATTCCCGCCCCGACCCGCGCGATAAGTTCCGTGCTGTCGAAGGGCTTTAAAATATAATCATCGACCCCGCCGTTGATCGCGCGGATTTTATCGCCGCGCCCGTCGTTGCCCGAAAGCATGATGAAATAAATTCCCTTCGTCTTCGCGCCGCTCTTGACCCACTTGCAAAACTCCAAGCCGTCGCGCCCGGGCATAGCCCAATCGCAGATGATCAGATGCGGCGGCGATTTTTCAAGATAGTCCTGAGCTTCGGCGGCGTCGGATGCGGTAGCGACGTCAAAGCCCTCGGCAACGAGTTGCCGCTGCACAATCTTGGTGATGTAAATGTCGTCATCAACGACGAGCACCTGCGGACGGCTGTCATCATTGAGGCGGGCGGGTGATGGGAAATTCATTGCGGGCATTTTCAGATTTTCTACACACCAGCGTTTTTAAAACGCCGCGATGTCGGTGAAAGGTGATTGTCGGGGGTTTCTATGTTTCGTTTCCCGCCGTCTCGCGTGCACGGCGAGAATTATATCGTGCGCTGATATTCATCCAACTCCAACCGCCACACTTTGACGCCGCAGTAACGTTCGCCTTCGGGACAGGTCGGACGGATTCCAGCGATGTGCCGGATCGTGCAAGGCGGCAACAGATATTTTCCGATAGAAGGATGCCGCTCTCGAATCGCCATTGCTTCATCCAAACTCGCGCGCCAAATTTCTTCCTGCGCATTGTAGCACAGTCGCATTTGCATTTTGTGGTGCAGGTTGAGCAAGTCCGCCGATTCTGTAAACCGGACGCTCACCGCATTCGGCAACAGGTACATCGCCCATTCATCGCTCACGCCGAGCCGCCGCAGTTTTGCAATCGCTTCCCACGAACGCGACATCGTTTCCGTGTAAATCCGCTCCGAGGCCGCATCTAATTTGACGAGTTCCGGCGTAATGAAATCCGGTTCGTCGGAAAAATGTGCCGCCAAAACCGGACGCGATGCGGGCGTCATGCGGTGGCGTTGATCTTGCGAATCCGCCGTGTGCGAAAGTTTTTTCCGAAAACTGTAGTGGTTGTGAACCAACGCCCGCGAAAGTTTCGAGTGCGTGGTGGACACAAGCGACGCGCCAAGTTCCGTATTCAATTTCGGATTGAGTGCCAGTTCAATCGCATCCGCATCCGACAGTTCATTTTGCGACAGGCCGAACACCTCGCGCACCGATGCAGCCAAAACAGTTTCGCCGTTTGCTTTCCAATCGATCAGACGCGATAGTTTTCCATCCAAACTTTTATCGAACTCGTCTATGAACGACCTTCGAACTTTCGCGGTCAGGTTTTCGTGATGAGCGAGCAAAAACTTGTATTCGGGCGTCTCTTCCAATTCCATCGGCGATTCCAGAACAAGCCGGTAATTTTCGTCGTGCTCCAAAAGCAACTCAACCATTTTGCCGATGACGACTTTCTGCTCCGTCGGGCAATCGAACGTGTTCATCATTTTATAGTAACGCAAGAGCGTCAGGCCGGAGACGGTGTGGTAGAGATACGCCGTCGTCGCCACCGGCAACACATACCGCGCGACTTCCTGAGATTTTTTCTGAATCTCCTTCGCATATTTTTCAGATTGTTTCGCGCGCGCGGGAAAGCGATTGTAAAATTCCCGCGCGGCGGGCGGCGTCAGCAACCGGCACAGCTCGCGGTAGGCCGACATCTGGGTATGCAATGCGGCTTGATAGACGCTCAACGCTTCGCCCGTGAGTTTCGGCACGAAGAAATTTTCGTGCTTCACTTCCACATACCGCTGCGAAACCTGCTCGGAATTGTAGAACGGATGCGCGTGTAGAAACGACCAAATGAACTGCCGCGAGACACCGGAAAGCGAAAACTGAAACGTCGCGTGTTGCAGCGTGGTGTGATGTCCGGCCTCGTAAATCGACTTTGCAATCTGGGTGTCGCGCGAGGCGTGCCCGAGTTCATCGGGCGTAAGATTTATTTTTTCATCGCGTACAATGCCCGTCGAAGCGTAACACGTCTTTGCGGTGGCGACGGCGTTTTTGAACGGCGTCGTAAAAAATTTTTCGAGCCGCACGTCGGGCAACGGCGAAAGTATATCGTGATCGAGATGGCGGCCAAGTTGATGCGTCATAATTTTACAGCGAAGAGAAGATGAATGATCTAAGTTCGCCTGAAGATAAAAACTTCGCGGGTAAAGTGCGATGAAATTTTGGGCGCGATTAGAACCGGTAGCCGACGGCAGTTTTTTAGCACTTCGCACAACCGGTATTTTTTGTGGCGTTACAGTTGCGAGAGGAACACAATGCAGGCTGGGTGCAAAGCATAGCTGGGAATTGATAGAATTTGCCGCGAGCCTAATGACCGATGTGCTCATCGACTACGGCTACTCGATTTCGATTCACCCGACGCGCGAGACACAATCGCAAGATTGAGAGATAGAGCATGCAGAATCATTCGCATCGAAGGCGAGCCGCAGTTGCAGCGGTTGATGTCGGAAGGTTGGTCGTGGCCTTGAAATTGTTTTACAATCTTCTCTGTAATCGCTTACAATGCTCCATCATAACGCATAGACCTTATTACCATCGCATTCCGGTCAATTTCGAGGAAGTTCTTAGAACTCGTAGCCGACGACGAAATAAATTTCATCGGGCGACCAGCTCACAAACGTCCGTTGCTGATCTTGGCTGAACCGGAACGCGCGTCCGTAGGCAATCCGCGCGGGGCCAATCGGGGTGCGGAGCGAGAGGTCGATGCCGATGCCGTGTTGCAACCGGAGAAATTGCACGTCGCTCTTTTCCCACACGTTGCCGATGTTATAATGCAAGCCGATGGAGGTCGGTAATACCAGTTGCAGCGGCGATTGAAACCGCAGTTCGCCGCCGATCACGACAAGTTGCCGCCCGCGAAAATCATCGAGGCGCAAGCCGTAGAACGCCGTGCTGACTGCGGAACTGATGCCGCCCAAACTGAACTGCTGCGAGAGCGGCGTGCGGTCGTCGGCAAAGCCCAAGTCGATGCGCAGTTTTCCGGCGAGCCACGCGGTGTAAGCCGTGCCCGATTCATAACTGAATGAAAGTTTCGAGAAGGTCTGGGTGTTGCCTAAGAAAGCCGGTGTAAAATCATATCCGATGCTGACGAAGTTGCCTGCGAGCGGCGTACTCGGATCGTCGCGGGTGTCGAGGGTGAAGCGGGCGCGAAGCGAGGTGAGCGTAAAATTCTCGCGCGGCACTTCTGCGCTGAGCGGATAGACTTGGGCGTTTTGATGCACGAGTTCAATCGCCACCGCACCGTCGCGGTTTAATTGTCCGCCGATAGCGACGCTGAAGCCGTACATCTGCTGTTGATACTCTCCGAGCGTGGTGCGCCAGGCGGCGGCATCGGGACGGGAAAATTCCAAGTTGGTCAAATAAATATTTCGCCGTTCATAAAAGAAACGCGAGAAAAAAGTGAAGTACGTTTGCCAGAGCCTGTGGGCGCGGGCTTCGACTTGTCCGGTGAAAGTGCGTTCGCCGAAGGTCGTCCAGCCGCCCAGTTCCGTCGCCGAGCCTAAAAAATTTTCGTTGCGGAAGTCGATCAACAGTTGCGTTTTATAAATGTCGTCGACCCGCAAGCCGATGCGGAGCAGTTCACTGAAGCGTTCATCGAGCCGCGCGACGAGCGATGTTTTCAGTTTAACCATCGATGTCAACGATGCCTCCGAAGCCGTGTCCGGTGCGGGCAAGCGGACGATGTTAAAACGTGAAGCCGTTTGAAAAGATGTATCTGCGGTGCGGATCGCCTCAAGTGGCGAGCTTTGAAATTTAACCGTGTCCGCTTGCTGCTCTAAAAACATCGAGACGCGGTTGAAGATACCCGATCCGTAAAGACCGCGCACGGACGACCTCACTTGCCGGAGGTTGAACGGTTGACCGGTATTAAAAAAGAGTTCGCGGTTGATGATCCCGAGCGCGGTGCCGCGGTTGCGCTCGATTTTAATTTCATCAAGTCTGCCTTCATCGATAATGATTTTCAACGCGCCGTCTTTGACCGCGACATGCTGAATGTAGGGCAGGCTGTAGCCCTGCTGCCGGTAAAGCCCGATCAAATTTTCAAGCCGCAGCGTACCTTCGCTGTTGGTATAAGCATCGTCAAGCATCGATGTAAAAACGGCGAGCAACGAATCGGTTGCAATAAGCGTGTTGCCGGTAATAATGACGCGGGAAATTTTCGGTGTCGGCTTCAGATAAAACCGCACTTCGCGGCGAAGCGTATCTAATTCCGCGTAGGCATCGGTGTAAGCGTCGGTACGCAGAACGCCCGCCAAGGCTTGCTTGACGCGGGTCGAGCGACCGATGATTTGCATCGTAGCGGCGGCGGCGGCATGGCTGCGAGCGGATGAAGAATCCAACCCGATAATTTTTTTCGTGTAGCCTTCGCTGCTGCGGTCGCCGGGTTGCGGAATAAAAATCTGCTTGAGCAAACTGTCAGCGAGGTCGTTGCCCGCGCCGCGGCCTGCGGCGATGAGGCTGTCGATGCCGGAGAAATCCGCCGCCTCACGGTTGCCGAGCGCGGGCGTGATGACGGCGGCAGCGCGGGCGAGTTGAGAGCGGTTCGGCACTTGCATCATAATGCTCATCACCTGATCGGCGGCCTTCCACGGCAAACTTACGTCTTGCGCGGTTGTGTAAAGTGCGCCCAGCGTATTGACGGCAATTGTGAAATCGATGCCTTCACTTTCAGCGACGTCAATTGCAATGTTCGATGTCAAACCGCCATCGACCAACTGTCTGCCTTCGGATTCAATCGGCGCGAAGAGCAACGGTACTGCGGAACTGCCGCGTACCATTTCGGAGAGCGATCCTTTACCCAAAATCACGCGCTCGCCGGAAACGAGGTCGGTAGCGACCGCGCGGAAACGGACGGGTAGATTGTCGAACGTTG
This sequence comes from Chlorobiales bacterium, assembly GCA_014380515.1. GTDB lineage: Bacteria > Bacteroidota > Chlorobiia > Chlorobiales > JACMJS01 > JACMJS01. The sequence goes on along the minus strand of JACMJS010000162.1, from coordinate 543 downwards.
CATCCAAAGTTTTAGCCGGATGCTCCGTTGGATGATAAGGCGCGTTGATCATCAGACGGTCGAGGGCTTCGGTGAGGTCTTGCGCGGAGCTGAGTGATTTGGGGATGACGAGCCGGAGTTGATCGAATTGCAAGGTGAGCGAAGCGCGGTCGCGGATACGTTTTTGCTCCAGAAATAAACTTTGGCGCGGCGCGGCGTTCCGAAACGAAGTCAGTTCATCCCACGCGAGGACTTTCGTCAGGGCTTCGATGTCGGCGGCGCGGTAGCCGGTTGCATACAATCCGCCGATAATCGCGCCGATGCTCGTACCGACGACGAGATCGATGGGAACGCCCTTTTCCTCCAGCGCGCAAAGCACCCCGACTTGTGCAAGGCCGCGCGAACTTCCGCCCGACAACACAACGCCGACTTTTTTTCGCAATGCCGTTTTATATGGCGCAATCCGGTAACGCCGCGCCGCGGATGCAAGCGTGTCGGCATCGATCCGAATGAACGTCGGCGAGGGCAGGGTGAGCGGCAAGGGTTGCAAAGTCAAGGGCGGCG
>JACMJS010000023.1 GCA_014380515.1 Chlorobiales bacterium | reverse complement strand
TGCCGTGTATGAACTGACGGCGGGCAATGCGGTTGGGACGTCGTTTATTTGGCGCGTGGATTTCGATTACCGCATCAATAGTTTCATCACCGCATCGCTCGGCTACGATGGCCGCGCGTTGCCCACAGGCCGCGTGCTCAACACCGGACGGGCGGAAGTTCGCGCGGTATTTTAAGTTGATGGTGTAACAGAATTGTATTTGTGTTTCGGGCAGATGCCCCGTCCCCACGAGCGATAGCTCGTCAGGCTCGCTATACACCCCCTTTACTTAGAGAAGGCGAGGGGGAGTTTCTTTCCGGCAATCGAATCTTGATTCATTACAACTTGACTTTCACTTGCGGAAGCCTAAGATTTTTTTTGCGTCTTCTAAATTTACTTCGTCGTCGTCTTGGGCTTCAAGCATGGCCTTCGCAAGTCCGTCGTCTAAAAGCAAGGCTTCAATTTTTTTGAAAGTGGCGTAATCAACCACAACGCTTTTGACTTCCCCTGATTCATCAACGATATACGATTGAACCCATTGCATATAAAAATCTCCCGATTGAATTAAGTTTGATTCAAAATACAGCGGCATGAAACTCGGTGCAACTTACAAAACATACTTGCGGGATTTCTTGAACTATCTGGCCATCGAACGCGGATTTTCGGAACACACCAAAGAAGCCTATCAGCGCGACTTGCTGCGATACTTGTTGTTTATGCAAGAGCGGTTCGAATCGCTCACGGCGGCTTCATCCGGCGCGGTGCGGGAGTTTATGATACTGCTCGGCGATTTGGGACTTGAATCGGCAACCCTCGCCCGCAACCTTTCGGCGATTCGCTCGCTGCATAAATTTCTGATCACTGAAAAAATCCTCACGCGCAACGTTGCCGAAGACGTTGATTTGCCGAGACCGACGCATTACCTCCCGTCGGTGCTAACGCTCGAAGAAACCGACCGCTTGTTGATGGCGACGCAACCGGAACAAGGTTCGCCGGAAAAATATAGTTTGCGCGACCGCGCGATTTTAGAACTGATGTATGCGACCGGCCTGCGCGTCAGCGAAGCCACGGGTCTCGTGCAACAAAACTTGTTTCTCGATGCGGGCTTCGTGCGCGTCTTTGGCAAAGGATCAAAAGAGCGGCTGGTGCCCGTTGGCAGTTCGGCGGCGGCATGGGTCAAAAAATATCAGACGGAACTGCGCGTGCGGTTGATGAATAAAGATTCAGAGGACGCATTGTTTTTAAATCATCGCGGGAAAAAACTTTCGCGGATGACCGTCTTCAACATCGTGCGAAGCAACGCCCTGCGCGCGGGACTCACAAAGGAAATCAGTCCGCACACGCTCCGGCACACCTTTGCGACGCATCTGCTCGAAGGCGGCGCGGATTTACGCGCGGTGCAAGAAATGCTGGGCCACAGCAGCATCCGCGCCACGCAAATCTATACGCACATCGACCGCGCGTTTCTGAAGGAAGTTCACAAGTCGTTTCATCCCCGCGGATAGTTGCGGTAACTTGAGATCACTTTCATTTTTCGTCATGCCATCTGCCGTTGTAAGGGCGAGGCATGCCTCGCCCCTACGGAGATAAAAGCCAATGCCTCAATGACATATCGAAAAAAAATCTGTGTATGAAACCTGAATTCAAAGTCGGCATCACCGTCATTGCCGCGCTGATTATTCTCGGCGGTTCGCTGTGGTGGGGCAAGCAATGGAATCTCGGCGCGGAGCGGCGGGTGAGCATTCTCTTTTCCAATGTGAGCGGCTTGCAAGAAGGCGACCCGGTTACAATCAGCGGCGTACGGCAAGGCAAGGTCGAGTCGATCCAAATTATCGCGCGGCCTGAAGCGTCAAAGAATGCGGCACCGGTTGCCGCGAGAAATTCGCTCGTCAATGTTTCCGTCTCGCTGCCTACGGACGCGGTGCTCTACCGCGATGCGACGGCGCGGCTGATGATGCTCGAACTCATCAGCGGAAAAAAAATCGAACTCTCCGCCGGTTCGCCCGCATCCGGCGTGTTGCGCGAGGGCGAGGTCGTCAGTGGAAAATTTGCGTCCGATATTCCCGAACTCGTCGGCTTCGTCGGTGAAGCCCTTGATACGCTCCGGCTCGTGATCCGCGACGCGCAGGGCACGCTCCAGAGTGCCAACCGCATCATCGGCGATGCGGGGTTTCAGGAAGACGTCAAACTCACGCTGCAAAATTTACGCGCGGCGACGGGTGATTTGGCCGTCGTCAGCCGCGACGTGCGGCAAAGCAATGTGAAAGGGTTGGTTGCGAAAATCGACCGCGCGGTAACGTCGCTGGGTCAAATTGCCGATGACTTAAAACCGGAACTGAAAGGCACGGTAACCGACGTGCGCAAAACCGTCAAGGACGCCGATGAACTGATTCTCTCCATTAAATCGATCACGGAAAAACTGAACACCGACCGCGCGACCTTGCTCAACAAGCTGCTCTACGACGAAGCGTTCTATCTGAAGCTCGACGGCATTCTCAATCACTTGGATTCCGTATTGACCGGCAGCTCGAAAGACGGCGTGAAAGTTAAAGTCCAAATTTTTTAAGCAATCATTTTTCCCGTCGCAAGTAAATCCCGCCGCGTGATAAAGCGAAGGCTGCCCGCCGGAAAGGCTTGTCCGTTCAGCGTCGGCGGCAAGTTGGGCGTGAGCGTCAGTCGCAAGTTGGCGAAACCGATGCGCGTTAGTGATTCAACTTTATTTGAAGAGGCTTCGATCAGGCGGCGCACTTCGCGGTTCTTGCCTTCGATCAAGGTGAGTTCGATGAGCGCGGGTTTGTGCTGAATCACCCTCGAAGGTTTTGCAAAATGACTTTGGCCATCGATACGCAGTTCGGTGCCGCGCTGCAATTGTAAAAATTCTTCGGGCGACACCGGGCGGCGCAGTTTGACGAGGTAAGTTTTCGGGGTGCGGCTTTCGGGATCGAGAAGCAGATCGGCAAGTGCGAAATCATTGGTGAAGAGGAGCAGCCCTGCGGTATCTTTATCCAACCGGCCAACGGCTTGCAGCGGCGTGGTGATGGCGTGTATGGCGAGAAACGGCGTGAGCAAATCATAAACGGTTTTGCGGCCATGTTCATCGGAGCGCGTGGTAACATATCCTTTCGGCTTGTGCATGACGGCGTAATGAAACGCTTGCGATTGAGAATGATGCGCAAGATCATCGATGGCGAGTTGAGCATTCAGCGGTATGCGGTAGAGCGCATCTCGAACGACGATGCCATTGACCTTCACTCGCCCCGCCGCGATCAGAACTTCGGCCTGTTTGCGCGAGGCTGCACCGCGCTTCGAGAGCACGCGGGCGAGACTATGCACCTCGGGAACCGCAGGCGGGCGCAATGCCGGTTTATTTTTTTTATCTTGCATTTGGTTTACCTTTGGTGGCTTTTAGTAGCCTCCGATGGTTTTTGATGGCTTCTGGTGCGGGCTTCAAACGGGACAAGTAAAATAATTGAATCATGGTTAAGGCAATCCCTCTTGCAAATTTCACCGCAAAGTTTGGGACGGAACTTGTCAGGACGATATGTGCCGGTTTGTTGCTCGCCGTTGCGGCATGTTCATCGCCGGAGGACAAATCGCCTTCGCCGAAAACAACGGACGAATCGAAAACCGCGCAAGCATCGAAAACGGCGGAAGAATATTTTGAAAGTGGATTTCTCCATGCCAAAGCGGGGGCGATGGAAACGGCGATTGCCGATTTTGACATGTCGCTGCGGTTGGATTCCACCAGCGCGAAGGCGCATTACAATCGCGGGCTTGCCTTGTTTCTGCTCGGAAAGTTTGATAACGCCACGTCGGATTTCAATGCTGCGCTGCGGTTGATGCCCGATTCGTTGCGGAAGGGCGCGGAAGGCAACGCCGTCAGGGAAGATTTGAGGAACGCTGAAGAGCGGCTACGCACAAGCAAGAAGCCGTAGAAATACCCCGGCACAAGTCGCCGGAAAAAGGTGCTGCAAGAAGTCGGTAGAAAGATCAAGTTCAATCGCTGCAACAGGTAATCCGCCTTAACCCGCGGCGACGGCAAAATAACGACGAGAGTTCATTCATGGCTGCATTCGTTTCAAAGGAACATATTGAAAAAACGTTTCTGCGCTTCTACGCCGAAGGCCGGGCGTGTGAATTCTTTCTGGCCGATCATCACAACGATCTCAAAGGATTTCCGTCGCTGCAAGGCGAAGACTGCAAGAAATTGAAAGACGTCGCCGTCAGTCTGATCCGCGCCGGATTGCTCGATGGCAAACTCACCAAATCGCGCGACGGCTCCGTCGCCAGCGTAACCATCAGCGACATCACCGCCGATGGCCTCGACTACCTCCGCTCGCTCAAGTAACTATGGCCACGGTTTTTATCAACCTCAAATATCTTGGCGATGAACCGTTTCGCGCTCTGTTACTTCTTGTTGTGCGTCTCTTCCGCTGCGACCGCACAGGATAAAGAAGTGCAAGCGATTCGAACACGGTATCAGGAGACGGCGAAGAAAGTTCAGTTGCTGGAGCAAGACCCGCAAAACGCCGCTCTGTATGTGCATCGCATCAGCCTCAACGACAAAGGCACGCCGTGGCCTGCGGTCGGCAACTACAAAAAAACCATCAAATTTTATTTCGAGCTGGGTGATGAACAGGTGCACACGCTTGTCCGCATTGACATCACGAGCGAATCCGCTGCGCATCAGTATGCAACCGAATATCTGTTTGATGCGAAAGGACAACTTGTTTTTTGCTACGACCGCATGCCTGACGGGCAATCGCCGGAAAACAACATCGAAGTGCGTTACTACTTCTCCGGCGATAAACCGATCCGCCGCACCGAAGGCAAAACGATCAGCGATAAACCGTCGCCCGAACAGCAGCCACAAGCCAAACGCTTGCAAAGCGACGCCGCCGAATTGCAATCGCTCTTCAAAGCCATCGATAAATAGACTGGGAAAAGTTCACGCCGGTTTGCGCCGCAACACTTCGATGGAATAAAAAGTCCCGCGCCACACCACGCCGCCCTGAACGGTAATCTGCACCGCCGACCGCACCATCGCATAAAGAAACAAAACGGACATCACCGGATGCAGCAGCGTCGTTGCCAGCACGCGCGGAAATTTTTTCCCCAACACACTGTAGCAACAAAGCACGAGCAGCACCGACGCCGCGCCGCAAACGGCCACAAATAAACTTCCGCCGATCCACCCGTAAAGCCACAGCCCGTAAGGCGCGAGCAGCCCGCCGAACGTACCGATGACGCCGATACCGACCCAAAGCCATGAAAAATTCACACCCGGAAACGCGCTTCGAATGATGCCGCGTACGCTATCCCAAAGCCCTTCGCGCCACCGCACGCTTACCGCCGATTCACTGTTGAGCACGTGCGTGGCTTCGCGCTGCTGTTTGACCCGGTAGCCGAGCATGACGTCATCGGCCACTTCGTTCTTCAGCGATTGATGTGTTCCGATGCGTTCGTAGAGTTCTTGCGCAATAAAATTGAACGCGCCAACACCGATGTATGCTGAAGTATTATTCGGATCGCGGGCGGCACGCGGATTGAACTTCCATGTAAAAAGCAAACTGAAAATGGCAAGAAAACTTTCCTCGAAAATGTTTTCGCTCAGCAGGTTCGGATATGCGACGATGTGCCCGACCTTGTGCTGCACTGCGTAGGCGACCGTTTGGGCAATCACGTTTTTTCCGAACATCACATCCGCATCGGTGAACAGAATATATCCGCCGTTATCGATTGGCGTTTCGATGGATTCATAGCCCGTTTGGTTCGCATGATTTTTTCCGAGCCATTCTTCGGGCAACGAAGAGATATGAATGACGCGCAGGCGGTTGGGAAACTCTAAAGCAAGACGGTTCAAAATTTCCGGTGTGGCATCGGTTGAGCGGTCGTTGATGGCGATGATGCGAAGGTTCGTGTACGTCTGCGCGCACAGCGAGCGCAACGCCGCTTCGATTTTTCCCGATTCATTGCACGCAGGTACGATGACCGTAACCCGCGGCGACGCTTGCCCGAGCGGCAACAAGGCGATGTGAGAGAGCGGCACGTTTTCCCGCGTCATCGCCCACACATGATAGAGCATCACGCTCCAACCGGCGACGCACGCGGCTGCGTAAAGTTCGAGCCACGAAAAATTGATTTGTGAAAAAAGGTTCATCTGTGGTTGCCGTATATTTTGGATGCGAAGCCCTGCGGCAACACCCTGCGCGGTGCGTTGGTTCATCACACATCAAACTTACCCGATGAAAATTTTAGTGCTCAACTGCGGCAGTTCTTCCGTCAAATTTCAACTGGCCGAAACGGACGCGGAACTGATCGAGCAAAATAAAGACCGCGTGCTCGCCGAAGGTACGCTCGAACGCATCGGCGGCGAAGCGTTACTCACCTTCGAAACCATGAACGACGGTGAAGAAAAACGAACCTCGCGCAGCGCCGAACCCGTGCGCGATCACGCGGCGGCGGTCGATAAAATTTTAAAGTGGCTCATCTCCAAAGAAGCGGGCATCAAGGGTCTTACGTCGCTTGCCGGGGTTGAAGCCGTCGGGCACCGCGTGGTGCATGGCGGCGAAGCATTTTCGTCGTCGGTGAAAATCGATGCGGGCGTGATCAAGCAGATCGAACTTTGTATTGAACTTGCGCCGCTGCACAACCCGCAAAACCTCAAGGGCATTTTCGCCGTGCAAAAAACATTGGGCGAGGCCGTGCCGCAGGTCGCCGTCTTTGATACGGCGTTTCATCACACCTTGCCCGAACATGCGTATCTCTATGCGATTCCGTATCAACTGTACCGCCGCCACAAAATTCGTCGCTACGGCTTTCATGGCATCTCGCACCGCTATGTCGGGTTTCGGTATCGCACGATTGCCGGCAAAGAAAAAGATGAGGTGACCATCATCTCGGCGCATTTAGGAAACGGGTGTTCGCTGTGTGCGATCAAACGCGGGGATTCAATCGATACCTCGATGGGATTAACGCCGTTGGAAGGTCTGGTGATGGGCACGCGCTCCGGCGATTTAGACCCCGCGGTGGTCGAATACATTGCACATAAGGAAGGACTCACGCTCGGCGAAATCCAAACGCTGCTTAACAAAGAATCCGGGCTTCTCGGCGTGAGCGGCCTGACGAACGACATGCGCGAGTTGCTCGATGAAGTCCGCGATACCCACGACCGGCGTGCCACACTCGCGGTGCAAATGTTTTGTTACCGCCTCAAAAAATATATCGGCAGTTATTTGGCGGCGATGAACGGTGCGGCGGCGATTGTTTTTACCGGCGGCATCGGCGAGAACGCCGCGAGCGTGCGCGAAAAAGTATTGAACGAGATGCAATGGTGCGGCATCGAATTGGATAAAGCCGCCAACGAAAAAGCGGTGAAAGGCGCGGAAGCCCGCATCACGACGGAGGCTTCGCGCATCGCCGTGTGGGTCATCCCGACGAACGAAGAACTGCTCATCGCCCGCGATACCTTCCGCGCGGTGATGAACCTCCCACAAAAATAAATTCACTTCGCGCCTGCGCCGCCTCGAAACGAAAACGCACGAAGCTTAATCCGTGCGTTTGTTGTTTCTGTTTCTTCGCTCTTTAGTTTTTCTTGTGTCATTCCGGCTTGACCGGAATCCTTCTTCATTTGAATCGAGAATGATTCCAGACACGGCGGGGATGGCGGAAAAATATTACCAAGGCAAATGGCTGATGCGTTCCCTGTCGTAGATGTGCATCGATGTTGTTTGCGTTTTCTCTAAGAGCGGTTTGTAGGCTGGGCATGAGATGGTATCATCATACCCTTTGTCCGGTAATTCAAAAGTCGGCGTTTCCGACGTCAAACCCTCAGTTACTTTCAATCCGCGAACGGTTACATCCTTGTAGCCGACATAGCTGGCTCTGACGCTGTATGTAGCCGTTGGGACATTAAGGATTTTAAATTGACCATTGACGTTTGTTGAACCGCCAAGCCGCGTGCCTTCAATGCGGACGCTCGCGCCGATTAACTTTTCTCTGGTGTCTTTATCAATCACTTTGCCGATGATTGTTCCCGTACTATCCTGCGCAAAAGCGTCAAGCGACAAAAGTAGCATGATCAAGATGAGGGCAAGCGCTTTCATCGTCCGCTTAGTTTGAGGTTACGGGAGTTACACCGCGCGCGCTGAAATCCAAGCGAAGGATTTCGAGCACGAGATCATTTTCACCGGCGGGGTAACGCCACGTCTGGACTTTCTCC
>JACMJS010000161.1 GCA_014380515.1 Chlorobiales bacterium | reverse complement strand
GAGATAGACATTGGCAGTAAACCCGCCGACCTGAAAATCGCGCTGTGCTCGCAAATCCAACCCCAGCGAGGACGGTGTGCGCTGCGTGTTCGTTAAAACATAGCCGGTGCTGATTTCCTCGCGCGTCGGATCGGGCAACGAACCGGGCGGTGTATAAGGAAATCCCGAACCGTAGCGCGCAATCAAACTGCCGAGCCAGTTGTTCGCCTGATAGGCCAGCGAGAAGTTGAGCGTATGGCGTTGATCCCAATCGAGCGGAATAATATTCGTCGGCGGCGGGGCGAGCGGGTCGCTGCGCAGGGCGGTTAGGGCGGAACTCGGGTCGCTGGAATTTCCTTCGGCGATGAGGAAAGTATAATCCAAGTTGAAATTAAAATTGCCCGCAAACCGCCGCGTGATCGAAACGACGAAGCCGCGAGATTGTCCGAAATCCGTATTGACAAACCGCCCGTAGCTGCCGACGCCGCCGAACAGATCGGTGATTTGCGCCGAGCCGGTCAGGTCGCGGATGTCATTAAAGAAAATCGAGATGTCAATCGAAAGATCAGTGCCGAATTGCTGCTGAAGGCCGATCTCGCCTTTCGTCGTCTTTTGCGGACGCAAGGCCGCATTGCCGAACGGCCCATAAACCGTCTGCGTGCGCGTTGGACTGCTGAGGAAATACGGGTCTTGATACAGCAGTGAAAAGTTGGGAATCTGAAAAAAGAAGCCGTAGGAAAAATGCACGATGCTGCGGTCTGTAACCGGCACCGCGATGCCCAAGCGCGGACTGATTTGAAAATTGGTCGGAGCGGCGGTGTAATCTTCCGCAAGCCGCGTGGCGATGTCTTTGGCTTGGCGTTCGGGACGGAAGGCGTCGTAGAGACCCGGATCATCAGCATAGACGGGTACGATACCGTCGGGCTGAAAGTAATCCACGCGCAAACCGGCATTGACGGTGAAGTTTTTGAACTCTAATTTATCCTGAAGGAACGCGGAAAATTCAAGCGGACGGTGCGAATAATATTGGTAGTTGCCGCCGAAAATATCTTGAAAAGATTCCTGCGCCTGCCGGAACGTAAGAATGCCGGTCGATTGGGTCGCCGCTTCATCCACCACCGTGTTTTGCGTCAACTGGGTTAGCGAATGGATGCGCACTTCGACGCCGCCGCGCACTTGATTGGTCTGATCAATCTGGCTGGTGATGTCGGCTTTGAACCCGTAGGTTTCGGTCGTGCGTCCGTAGCGGACTTTGTTCGTGCCGCCGATGATGAACGCATTGCTTTGGCTGAGCGGCGTATAGCCGCTACTCAATGTATAGCGGGCATCGAGCGGGTCTTCATACAGATAACTGCGTTCGCGGGTGAAGAGACGCGAGGCCGAAAGATTTAAAAATGTGTTGGTCGTTAGGGTTTGTGTCGCATTGACAATCGCCGTGTTCGAGTTGCGAAACCCGAACGGCACGCCGTCGGGCGAAAGTTGAAACGCTTCGTCGTAATTGCGGTAGTTTTCGTCGCTGGCGAGCAGACTTGCAGCGATTTTAAGCGAGCCCGTCGGACGGTAAGTGAGCTTGAACAAGCCTGAAAGCTTTCGATACGGGTCCATGCGCACGACTTGTCCGTCGCCGGAGCCGAACGGACTATAGTCAAAGGCGCGGATGGCGTCGGAACTGTCGCCGCCGGGCAGGTTTTGATAGGTGCCGTCGGGACGGCGGATGCGGTTGCCGCCCGTGAGGCCGAGGTCGGTGCGTTCGGGCAGGAAATCATCGGTGGCAAATTTGCGGATGCCGAAGAAACGGCCATCGTTGGCGAAGTAACGTCCGTTGGCATAAAACGACAGTTGATCTTTCAAGCCGGGCGCGGGGCCGCTGAAACTGGCTTCGAGGTTGCGCTCGGCGAGCGGCGAAAAGGTTTTAAAGACTTGCTCAAAAGCTCCGGTGTTCGACAGGCCGTTCGGAAACAGACGTTGCTCGGCGGCGTCGCCGAAGCGAATGTTATTGTTGAATGTAGTGAAATCGCCGGTGAAGCCGCTCAGGCTGCCGCTGTAGCGTTCGCCGCCATCTTTGGTTACGATGTTGACCACGCCCGACATCGCCTGCCCGTATTCGGCGTTGAACGCGCCGCTGATCACTTGAATTTCTTGAATCGCCTGCGGCTCGACGCCGGTCGAGTTCTCACGGCCTTGATTGCCGTTGAACACGTCCGTAACCGAAATGCCATCGACGAGATACGCCACCTCGCCTTTCCTGCCGCCGCGAAACCTTCCATCGACGATGCCTGCCTGCAACTCCACGACCTGATTGACATCTTGCACCGGCAAGCGGGAAATTTCTTCGGCGCCGACAACGGCCTGCGACGACGTTAAATCTTTGGTAACCAGCGGACGTTCGGCGGTTACCACGATTTCCTTCGCCTGAACTTCTTTGGTAGAGAGCGAGAAATCGGCTTTCGATGTCAAGTCAATGCTCACCCTGACGTTGGCCAAGATGCGATCTTGATAACCGACGTAAGTTGATTTGACGCGGTAAGTTCCGGGCGGCACGTTGAGAATGCTGTAGTCGCCGTCGACGTTGGTGCGGGCACCCAGTTTCGTGCCCTCGACGATGACCGACGCGCCGATGAGCGGATCGCCCGTCGCGGCATCCGTTACCGTTCCTGAAATTTTTCCGGTCGTTCCTACAAGGCCGGAAGAGACGTTTGCGGTCGCTGAACTTGTAAAAGCAAAACTTGCGATTACAACAACGGCGATGACGGCGGGAGCGACGAACAATCGCCGCACCTCGAAGTTTGGGTAAAACTGGTTCATAAACACATCGCAAGAAAACAGTTGACGGAACTATGTGGAGCGGATTGTATGAAAGGCGTCGTGAGCGGGAGCGTAATACGTGGAGGCGAAGTGAGCGGAAGGAAATTGTAAAAGTCGAGGGCAATGCGGCGGGCGGTACCGCCGGTGTAAAAGTCTAAAAGGAAATCGGAAAACAGGGTGCGCAGCGATCTTAAGTGTAGCGAAGTCCTCATTGTCGTTCTTTCGGCGGCCAGACGCAGTAGATGCCCGGACGCACTATATGTTCTTTGCAGAGTGGTTGCTGAAACCGGCACCGCGAACTGCGAAGCGATTGTTTCAGGGTTCTTAGCACAGTAATTCTCGCGGGTATATTACGTAAAAAAAAAAGATTTGTCAACAAACCGTTAAGAAAAAAATTTCTTGATGCGAACCGGAGATTTATCCTCTATTTAAACGGTTGAATACCCGTAACGACCTTATTTTGTGCGGCTTGACGGACATCGAAAAGTTTTTATGGATGAACCGCGGCGGCTTGGCTCAAGCGTTTAACAGTTTGTTTTTGATTCGGCGCATCGGGCGGCGCGGGAAAAGTTTCGGGATGCAGCATCCGGGCGAGCATCTCCAAACTATCAATAATGCGGTAGCTTGAACGGTTGAAATATTCGTTGCCGTCCGCCAAAAACACCCGTCCCTGCTGCACCGCGTTCAGGCCGCGCCATGCGGGTTTCGAAGTCAGCAGATGCAGATCGCGCTCGGTTTGATCCAGTTTAAATCCGCACGGACTGACGACGATCACATCGGGATTTTCGGCGGTGATTTGTTCAAGCATATACACGCCCGAATGTTCGCCCGCTTTGGCAAAGAGTGCAGTGCCGCCCGCCGCCTCAATGAGCTCCGGCATCCAGTTGCCGCCGATGAAGATGGGATCGATCCACTCGATGAACGCCACGCGGGGTTTATGCAGCGCATCCGTTTGCCTGCGAACGTGTTCGATGCGCCGCCGCATCAGTTCGATGAGTTTATCCGCTTCCCCGCCGCAGCCTATCGACTCGCCGATGCTTCGAATATCAGTGAAGATGCCGCCGAGCGAATCAGGATTGAGCGAAACGATCTCGATGTTTTTGCCGATCATTTTTTTCATCGCCAGTTGCACGTCGCCGGGCGTAACCGCGCAGACTTTGCACTGCTCTTGCGTAATGATCACATCCGGCTGCACGGCTTCAAGCATCTCTTCTTTGACGCAGTAGAGGCTGAGCGCGGTGAGCATGAGCGATTGCACTTCGGTGTGAATTTTATCGGACGCCGCCGTGTGATTCACTTTACTTTCCGTCAGCACGGGCAGACTGCGGATAGATTCGGGATAGTCGCATTCGTGCGAAATGCCGACGAGTTCCGCCGCGTCATGCGGTTGCGGCGCGAGAGCGGTT
>JACMJS010000160.1 GCA_014380515.1 Chlorobiales bacterium | reverse complement strand
CGCGGGGCGATTGAAGGCGGATATGTCTTCGAAACCTTTTCGCAATCGAAGGGCGAACTGCGCGTCTCAATCATCACGCCCGGGAAACAGCGGTATGCCGTTATTGGAACTACACAACATCCGTATTTAGGATTGTATTTCAACGAGGATTTCGCCCGGCAGCGGCGCAACACGGCGGCGTTGATGAAATCGGCGGACGAGCAACAGATTCGCCGCGTCCGCATCTCGGACAGCGAACGCATTATCTATCTCGATCTTGAACGGCATTCAATCGCCTTCCGACTCTTCGGCGCCGATACGAATTTTTTTTTGTTGAATGATCACATCATCGAAGAAGCCTTCAAGGACAATGTGTTACATGCCGGAAAACCATTTTCGGAAGCCCGCGCCGCGCCCGTCATCACCACCGCCGAACGACTGACCCGAGACCGCGATGCTTTCACCGCCGCCTTTGCCACCGCGCCGGGCAAGACACCCGCGCACCAACTTGCGGCAATCTTGCCCGGCTTCGATTTGCATCTCGGCAGGGAAGTGTTGCATCGCGCTTCGCTCAAACTTGCGTCTGAAAGTTCAACTGCTGAACGCTTGTTCGATGCCGCCGCTGAAGTGTTCTATGAACTCATCTCGCCCGAACCGAAAATTTATGTGATGGGTGAAGACGCCAAAGAGCGCGTTCGCTTTTCGATCATTACCGAAACCTTGCTTGCGGGCGCGAAGTTGACGGCGTTCGAAAGCGTCAATGAAGCTTTGCAACGCTTCTCGCAAAAAGTGCATCAGGCGGATGATTTTTTAGCGGAGCGCAGCCAGATGCTGAAGCGATTAATGAAATTTATTGAAAAGTCCGAAAGCCGTAGAACGGCGATGCAAGCGGGGTTACAAGCCGAACGCGCGAGCGAATACGAGCAATCGGGGCAACTGCTGATGTCAAGTCTGCACAAAATGCCACCGCGCGGAGTTTCGGAAATCACGCTCGAAAACTTTTTCGCGGCGGGCGAACCCATCACGCTGAAGTTGCGGCCTGAACTTTCGCCGGTTCAAAATGCAGAAGCGTATTTCGAGCGGGCCAAAAAATCGCGGCGCACCGCGGCTGTCGCGGGCGAACGGTTGAAGCAAACGGAAACCGTCATTGAATCGGCGCGGCAATTGCTCGCGGCGTTGGAAAGTATCACGGTGCAAAAAGTGTTTTCGAAATGGAAACGCGAGCATCACAAAGAGCTTGTAAAGACGGGCACGGTGAGCAAGGAAACGCTGGAGCAGGAAACGCTTTTCAGGAAGTTTAGGCTTTCGGAACGTGCGGAAGTGTGGGTCGGGAAGAACGCAAAGAACAACGACCTTCTAACTTTCAAACATGCCAAGCCGAACGATCTGTGGCTGCACGCCCGCGGCACGAGCGGATCACATTGCGTGGTGAAGTCATCCGCGCCGCCGTCCGCCGCGGAGATCGAACGGGCGGCGGAGATTGCGGCCTATTACTCCACCGCCCGCGGCGCGGAACTCGTGCCCGTCATTTACACGCCGAAAAAATACGTCCGCCGCGCCAAACGTACGGGCGATGGCGACGCGGGCAGCGTGATCATTGAGCGCGAGGAAGTCGTGCTCGTGCGTCCGAAGGCCGACGCGGAATCAACAGATTTGTAAATCCCCCAATCCCTCATGGAGCTTGCCGAAACAGGTTGCGGGTAAGGGAAGACGCGTGGGTTGTTCGCGTGGTTCGAACCCTGCGAGTTATACGATCTGTTCAAACTGTGCGAGTTGCTCGAACCCTGTGATCTGTTCGAATTCTCCCTTGTCAAAGGGGGGCGGGGGATTAAAAAATCGCATCTTAACCTCAGCACCGTCATCAACCTTAAATCAAATTCACTATGCCGCTCCCACACACCAAAGATACCCTTGCTTCGCTCGCCTTGTCGTTTCGCAAAGAGAATCTGGCCACGATGAACGAGTTTCAAACGCGGCTTTCATACATCGATAAATTCTGGAATGCGCTCGGCTGGGAAGTGAGCAACACCGCGCAAGTGCAAGTCGAAACGAAGCTCGATACCAAGCGGCCTGATTATCGGTTTGT
>JACMJS010000159.1 GCA_014380515.1 Chlorobiales bacterium | reverse complement strand
GATGACGACGAAAAAAAGTTTAGAGCGACTCAAGAAAAGCGATGATGGCATCGCGGTCAGTTTTGCTTTGTTGCCTGAAGGCTTCTTTGGATTTCTCGGCTTCGCCGCCGTGCCAGAGAATCGCCTCTTGCAAATTACGGGCGCGTCCGTCGTGCAAAAATAAAGTGTGGCCATTGACGGTTTTGATCAGGCCGATGCCCCAGAGCGGCGGCGTGCGCCATTCGTGGCCGCTTGCCAGAAAGTCCGCGCGGTTATCGGCGAGGCCATCGCCCATGTCGTGCAGGAGCAAGTCGGTGTAAGGCCGGATCGTTTGATTTGAAAGTTCAGCGATGCCGTTGCGGTTAGCGGTTTTGAACGACGGCGTATGGCAACCCGTGCATCCCGATTGCGCGAAAAGCATTTTGCCTTTCAGCACGATTTCGTTTTTCCAGTTTCTTCGTGCGGGCACGGCGAGCGTGCGCACGTAAAAAACAACTTGCGCGAAAACATCGTCTGCGATTTCGGGCGAACCGCCATTCGGCAAATCGTTCAAGTTCTGTGCGGGCGTATGGTTCTGCATCAATGCGAGCGACGAGGAAATACCCATGTCGCCGCCCAGCGCATCGGCGGTTTGCTGCTCTGCATCCGGCTGGCCCGCTTTCCATCCGAACCGTCCCAGCGCGAGCCGTTGTGATTTTTTATCCCACACATAATTCGCCTTGCCGGAAACGCCGTCGCCGTTGCGGTCAAACTCATCGGCATTCGCCAGAAGATCGGCGTCGGAAATGTTTTCGAGCAAGCCCATGCCGGACAGTTGCGGCGCGGTGCGCGGCGAAACATCAACCGTACCCAACGCGCCATATTGCAAGTTCTCGAAACGGTAAGCGGGCACCCGCAAACTGTATGATTCGCCATCGGCAAACTTTCCGGTGCTTTCGGTGTAACTGACTTTCGCTTCCGCCTCGCGCATCGCCTCGCTGACGGATTGCGACTGAATCTGTCCGCCATAAACCGCGTGCGGATTGGGTTCGCCGTTAGCGGCGTTACTGGTGCTGATTCGAAAAAGCAAGGCTTGTTGAACCGCGTCGCCCTCAATGGGCTTCGCGCGGCCATCTTTAAAATGGCAACCGGCGCAGGATCGGGCGTTAAAGAGCGGCCCCAAACCATCGCGGGCGGTGGTTGATGCGGGCGCGGCGACCCAGTTCTGATTGAAGAAAGAATTGCCGACGGCGAAATCCGTTTCGCGGTCGCCGGAGATATTGGGGGCAAGATGTCCGAGCGCATTTTGCGAAACATCGAACACCGTCGCCATACCGCCCGAAAGTTCTTCCCCCGCTTCGGCCTCGAATAAAAACTGAACGGGTTCGATAGGCTGCTCCTTGCAACCGTGCATCAACGCTGCGGCAAAGCAGAGCAGACCAAACCCGATTGAAAAATAGGCGCGCTTCATTGTAAGCTGTTTGAACAAGGGTTACTCAAGATTGATGCTCAATCCCAAAACGCGCGCGGCTTCCGACATTGCATCGCCCGCCGAACGCAGGGCATTCACCCCGTCCTGCACCCGCTGGTTTCCCGCGCTGTTGCCGCTGCTGATTTCCAAATCAAACGGTGATTGCAGGGCTTTCACTTTTGTCAGAGCCGCATCAAGTTTCGCGGTGAGATCGCTGGCGGCGGTACCGCTCTTTTCCGTAACCAACGATTCGAGGCTGCGACCGGAAACGAGCGTGCCATCCGTGCGGGTGTATCGGCCAAGCCAAATGTTCCGTGCGCCGGTAGCGTTTTGAACTGCGTCTTCGCGCGTGTTGTCGCTGAAGCACGAGTGTTCGTCTTCCTGATCGCCGCTCGTCAAAGCGACGCTCATCCGCTCCCCGGCAAGTTCGCCTTTGGTGAGGCTGCCCATGCCGGTAAAAATTTGTGCGAGTGCGGCATCAGGATTACCTCCGGTGAATTGCGCGCGATAATTGGCCGCGTTCGGTTTCCACGCATCGACGAGAATCTGTAAATCTTGCACAAGCAAATCCGCCGCCGCAAGTAAATACTGACCTCTGCGGGCTTGGTTCTGATTCGTGCCGCCGGTGGTGAGGTAATCGGTATAGGCGCGTTGTCCCGACTGGTTCGCCGAAGGCGCGGTGAGGTCTTGTCCCCACAGCAAAAATTCAATCGCGTGATAACCCGTCGATACATCGGTCTCGCTGCTTTGTTGGTTGCTTGCTGCAATCGCCGCCGCCGAAATCGCAACGGAAGTGTTGTTGATGAGGCCGGTGTTTGAGATCGTGCCACCGTTATCGACATAGTCGATGTATTGCTCATCCATCGGCCATGAATTGATTTGTCCTTCGGGGCCGCCGTCGCCGTCAATCGGGCCGCCGTAAAAGCGGAAGGCTTCAGTCTGTCCGTAGGGAATGCGGGCTGCAAGCCATGCGGTTTTAGCGGCGGTCTGTGCGGCGGCACTCGGCACCGCGACGAAGGTTTGCAATGCGGTACGAAGTTCGAGTGCCTTCGAGTAGGAATCTTCGTAACCCGCCGAGACAATGCTGGCGTAGGTTTGCACGGCCTCTCGCTTTTTATCTTCATCCGACGGGCCGGAAGGCGAGGTCTTGCAGCCCGAAGCAATCAGGGCGATGAAAAGCATGAATACTGTTTGCCGCAGCAACAGGGCGCGGAAATTTATGTTTGGTATATGGTTCATAAACCGTGCTGACTTGTAATTGATCGTGTTCAGAGTGCTCAGGCTGTGAGATGCCCCTGGGCCTTTATTTGGAATAAGTCTAAACTAACACCTTCGAGGTATCAAAAGCAAGGCACGGTGAAAAATTATTTTCGAAATAAAAATTAGAGTTCGCGGAGGTAGCCCCAGTTGCGCAGGTTGGCCGCTGTCCTCAGACTCAGCATCGAAGGGGGATCGGCACGATTATGTCGTTGTGATTTGAGTTTCACGATGAAAGGGCTTGGTCGATACGCCAGACTTCGGTCAATGCCGTTTCCGAATATCCTCGCTCTCCAAAAAACGCATCGATCTCACTCCGTTCGCTCAACGGAAATTCGGATGCAAAGGCTTTGCCAAGTTCGTAGAGCAATGTTTTTCCCAATACTTCGGCATACTTTTCCGTGCAGCACCGATCATACCACGCGATCAAATCAACTTCCGTGATGAATCCGCGAATGCGGTTCGAGAGACCTATTTGACCCAGCAAGTTTGCAATCAATCTTTTCTCCATCGACTTGCAAACCACCACTACTTGGTCAGCTGTCATTCCCTCCAGAATATCGTCGACGTCTTCGGGCGTTAAGGTCAGATGTTTGACTTGAATGGCGGGACCAAAGTTCGCCCACATATCCAAACCCGCATCCGCCGCATTGGTCGTGCCGACGCGGTACAGGCGCGCCGGTTGCACCACCGCTAATTTTTCGGGACTCACGCCCAACACCAAGTTTGCGAACACTTTGAAATCTTTGAGAAGTTCGATTTGGTTCTCGTCGATGGCCAGCGTAACGGTGGCGTTGAGATGCCGCGTGAGGGTTTCGAACAATGCATACACAATGATCTCATAAACCTTGTCGATGCTTCGGCGCAGCCTTGTATCTTCAAACAGTGCAAGAAAAGACGCAAGGTTGAAATTTTTCGGCGGCGTCTGATTAAGGATTGATTTAATCTCCGCAAGTTTTCCGAACCGGTTTTTGAGCAACGCATAAATGTAGACTTCAATCAAGCCATTGCCCGCGCGATTGACTTCGCCTAGTTCCGCAATCGCTTCCGGCGGCAACACGGCGGAATCGAACAATTGATCTTCGTATCGTGAATTCAACACGGGAACTTTGCCGACCAGTCGGGGACTGACGGCGTTACGCCATCGGGTCGAAGGCCGCCGGTACGTATCCAACTGCATCAAATCTATGTCTCGATGAACGCGGTCCCGAAACAAAATTTCCGCAATCTGAATCGGCTTGTAAAGATGCGCCCGGCTTTTTGCAATAAGTTTATCCAGCCGTTCTTTCGGCGTCGGTAAAAGGTTCATTTGGTTTCGATGGTAAGTTCATCGAATAAATTCACCTGATCCGTTGCGACTTGTTTTGCAGCGAGCAAGGCTTTTTTCATCTGTGCAGCAATGGCTTTGATCACCGGCACGGCGACGCTGTTTCCGGCCTGCGCCCGAATCGCGCTGTGTGGCACGACGATCTTAAAATCATCCGGGAAGCCTTGCAACCGCAGCATCTCGCGGCCCGTCGGCCTGCGGCGACCGTTCACCAACAGATAATTGTAGGACGCATTCGCCCGCAAGGCGCACGAATACGGATGAATGCCGATGTGTCCGCCTTTGTTCTCGTGCCACATCGACGGGTAAAAAGGCTCTCGCTGTTGCCGCTGCAATCTTTCCAATCGTTTCTTCTGAATCATCTGCGAGGCGATGAGCGAGGGATCGACGTCTTCATCGCGTTCAAAGATATTTTCCAGCGATGCGATATTTTTCATGGGTTTAGGAAATTGAAATTCAAGATTTGCTTTGAACCCAGCAATGAATGTGCGTTCGCGTTTTTGCGGCACGCCGAAATCCAAGGCGTTCAAAATCATGGTGTGCGTGAAGTATCCCAATTCCGTCAGTCGGTCGATGACGGTTTGATACGTCCGTCCGCCATCATGCGTCTTGAACTGCTTCACGTTTTCAAGCAAGAACGCCGCAGGGGCTTTGACTTGTAAAATTTTTTCAATGCAGAAAAAAAGCGTGCCCCGCGTGTCCGCAAATCCTTTGCGATTGCCGATGACGCTGAACGGCTGGCACGGAAATCCGCCCAGCAGCACGTCGTGATCGGTAACGTCTTCCGGCGCGATTTGAGTGATGTCGCCGAAAGGCCGCTCCCCGAAATTGGCTTCGTAAGTTTCTTGCGCCAGCGCATCCCACTCCGACGCGAAGACGCTTTTTCCGCCGACTGATTCGAAACCCAAACGAATGCCGCCGATACCGGCAAACAAATCGATGAACTTGAAGTTGTTCCAATCCCGCGTTCGAATCGCCGCAAAATCTCCCACATAATCATTTGCAGGTTGATGCAATTCGGCTTTGAGAATATTTTCTTTGTTCGTTTGGTGGTGCATCGACTTCGTTTGGTTGAGGGTTGTTAAATCATCCGTCCCTTGTGATTACAACTCGCGGAGGTAGCCCCAGTTGTGAAGTTTGTCGCTGTCCTCCGACCACCGGTCGCCGATGTCGGTGCGGTAGTACATGTTCGGGATCATAATGTTTTTGATTTTCGTATAGGCTTGGTTCTGCGCCTGCTTCACCGTCGGTCCCATCCCGACGACGATGAGGGCCACGCCCGATGTCCCCGCTACCAGCCACTGCCCGTTCACTTGTTTCACATCCTCAATGTGCACTTCATCTTTCGCCGGTTTCTTAAAGACAATCGCGGCGTTGCGCGAGTAGGATTCGAACGTGTTCGTGTCATCAAACGGAAACGGCGGCACGACGATCCGCACGCCGATTTGAAAGCCGCTCCGGCCTTTAAATTTCATGAGCGTGCCCGCGGCAAGTTCGTAGAAAAATTGTCCGATGGGCGTGATCATGCCTTCCTGTTGGATACTGATCGTCGGGTAGCCAAACCGGGCGGTGAACTCCAGCGGATAAATGCCGTTCGAGTTCACAATATTGTTGATGTCGATGTAGCCGACATAGCCTTCCTCGCGCAACTTCGGCTCAATTTTTTTGAGCGTCGCATTGAAGATTTTATTCGGCTCGCTCCAGAACGTCAATGTGCCCATCTCGCCCGTCGCGGGGCCGACTTCGCCCGGAAACAATTTTTTGTGTTCGAAGTTCACGTTGATCGGCGTAACGAATTCCTTCCCGTTGAAGAACGCTCCGACTGCAACCTCAACGCCGGTTACACGCTTCTGCAATTGAAAAATTTTAATGTCATCGGCGAAGGCTCGCTTGTAGGCTTCAAGCACGCGAACGACATCCTGCCCGTCGTCTTCTTCGCCGACGAACAGCAATCGCTTGATGTTCTGCGCCTCGCCCGAGGGCTTGATCACATACCGTCCGGGATTTTCCTGTACATGCAGAATCGCGTCATCGAACGAATCGAAATCTTTGTAGGGCAAAATATTCACGCCCGCTTTTTTGAGTTCGGCTTGTCCGAACGAACGGTCGTCCTCCAGCTTATCGGTATAGGCCGTGCCACCGATGACAAGTTTACCTTGTGCCCGCAGCCGTGCGGCTTTCTCGCCTTGGCCGAGCACATCGTCGAAGATGATCACGTCCGCCCAATCCACATCGTCTTCCCAGTTCTCGGATTTGGAGACGAAGCCGTCGGCGATGTCTTTTTCGGCGGGGTCTTCGATGAAGTAACGTACCTCGTGGCCTTCCTTTGAAACTTGCCACGCAATGTCGCCGATGAGACCATCAAGCGAGACGAATAAGAAATTTTTCTTTTCCATTGCAAGAAGTTGAATGTACATGGTTAAGTCCCTCCCAATCTCTCTTTGACGAGAAAGGCGGGAAAAATGTGATCAGGGAAGGTTGGTGGTTTCGAAAGGTACAACCGCAATGCGGATAGATTCAGGGTTTCGGCTGATTCTCTCCGTAGTTATAACGGCTGACGGATTTGAGATCGAGCTTTCTGCCGTCCCATGCGGTATGCTTCAGCAGCAGGTTCGGCGCGGCTTTGTCGAACCAATAGATGTTTTTCTTCGCCGGTGCAAGCAGTACTTCTACGCGCCACGCCATCCGCATCGTGCTATCGATCCGAAGTTGCTCCGGTGCTTTCACTTCAATTGCCGCATCGTAGAGCTGCGGCGTGCCGACCTTGTTGGTGATGAGCGTTTCCAGAATCCGTTGTTTCACTTTCAACGTGTCGCTGAAGGCGAGGGCGCGGAGTGAAAAGGGAAGTTGATCTTCGGTCAGAATGTAAGTGCCGAGTTCCTGCTTGCCGTCGCCCTCACCTTCCCAATAGGAGTGATAGATAAGTTTGGCCGCGCGTTCAAACTGCAAGAGTTCCTTGAACGTGTTTCCCTGCCACTCTTGCGATGAGTGAGTGAGTTTGAACATCACCGCCGGATTGTCGCGCCGCAGAAAAATGCTGGTGAGAAAGTGATACGGATACTCGTCCGTCTCGATGCGCGCGAAGAGATTGACCTTCATCGCCCGCAAAAAATTCATGCCCGTAATGTTATCGCTTTTAACGAGCAACTCGGTGGCGTAATCTTCCTTCACCAAAAAATCTTCCTTGACGGTGAGGAAGGCATACTCAAACCGCCGCACTTTGCCACCGGTGATGCGCTCCGCCGCATACCTCGCTACTTCCGCCGCGCCGTCGTCCCACAGCGAATCATTCGCCCAGTTGAGATTCATAACGGTCATCACCGGCAGCGCATCCGACACCGAAATACTGGTTGGCCGCTTCGTCGCCTCTTCACACGCCGTGAAAAACAGTGACGTTGAAACGAAAAAAAACAGGAGGGAAAAATATTTAAAAGAAATCAATCGCATCATCGAAAAAAAATTAGTCGGCCATTTTAGAAGGTTGAACAGAAGGGTGAATCGCGGTGTGTATCGCCGCGCCGGACGGCGCATCGAAATGCCCGCCGAGATGCGGCGGCCTTGACGGCGAATCGGTTTCAGAGGCGGCGACCCAAGTGGCGAGGGCGATGTCGCCCGTTACATTCACCACCGTGCGGCTCATATCGAGAATGCGGTCGACGCCGATGATGATGCCGATGCCTTCGGCGGGCACCCCGACCGATTGCATCACGACGACGAGCAGCGGAAACGATGCCCCCGGCACGCCCGCCGTGCCTACGCCTGCGAGGATCGAGAGCAACACCACGGTGAGTTGCTGCCCGAAGTCCAGCGTGATGCCGTAGAACTGCGCGAGGAATAAAACCGTGATGCCTTCAAAAAGTGCCGAGCCGTTTTGGTTGGCCGTCGATCCAATCGTGAGCACGAAGCTGGTGATATCGGGATGGACGCCGAGTTTTTCATTCGTTACACGGATTGACGTCGGCAGCGTGGCGTTGGAGGAACTGGTCGAAAAGGCGGTGAGCATGACTTCCTGAATGTCGCGGAAAAATTCGAACGGATTTCGCTTCGCCGCGAATTTTACAATCAGGCCATAGGTAATGAATTGATGAATCGCCAATGCGCCCAGCACGACGAGCACATATTTCGACAGAACGGCGATGAGTTGAAATCCCAATTGCGAGGTCGTCGAAAACATCAGGCCCGCCACGCCATATGGTGCAAGCCGCATGGCGAAGTCAATGATTTTCATCACGACGTCGTTCAAGCCTTGCAGAAACCCAACGAGTGTTTGCGTGCGCGTGCGGTCTGAAAGGGCAATCGCCGCGCCGAAGACAAGGGCGAAGAACATGACGGATAGCAGGCCGCCGCCGCGATAGGCGGGATCGAACGCGCCCACCATATCGACGAACGGGTTGCGCGGGATGATGTCGAGAATCGTTTGGATGGCGGTCTTGGATTCCTTGGCCATACTGATCGCGCCGGAAACGGTTTGCCGGTTGGCGTTGAGCGTATTGAGAAGCGATTCGCGGTCGCTCGTCGCAATGCCGATGCCGGGCTGCACGAGGTTCGTGAGCGCGATGCCGATGAGCACGGAAACGCCGGTGATGACGATGGTAAACAGAAACGTTTTCAAGCCGATGCGCCCGACGCGATTCACATCTCCCAAGTCCGCCACGCCGAGCGCGAGCGCGGAAAAGATGAGCGGAATGATGACCATGAAAATCAGACGCAGAAAAATCTGTCCCGCCGGATACGCGATGTTTTGAACGAACCACCGGACGCGCTCGTCGCCGGGCAACAGGAGATTACACGCAAGGCCGAGCACAAGCCCTGCGAAGAGGCCGATAAAAATTCGGGTGTGCAGCGGCAGGCCGCGCTTGGCCGAATCCGGCGCCGATGATGAAACGGAAGAAGCCATTCTGAAAAAATCTTTGAGATGACATGCGGTCGCTGAAACCGGAGCGATGTAGCAAATGAAAAATAATGAAGGTGGAAAAAGATAGGCGTTTCAGGCGGAAGAACAAATGCAGCGTGAGAATACTTTGCGGCAGCCTCGCGCCCGGCTAAACCTTATCGCCTGCAACGCATCAAAGGCATCGTGCCCCGATCCGTCAATTTCATAAACCCGTGGATAATCGCCTGATGATGACCAAAATACACGCATTCACCGCATTGATTTTTTCCGTACTGCTTTCCATCAGCGGATGCACGTCGCAAGAATCTTCAGATCCCGTTGCTCCCCCGGTCAATTCTCCGCAAACGCTAACCGTTACGACCGGCAGCGGCGGCGGCACTTACACCGGCGGCGACACGGTAAATATCTGGGCGAATCCTTATCCGGCGGGACAAGTGTTCGATAAATGGACGGGCGACGTCGCCGCGCTCACGGATATTTATGCGTGGCACACTGCACTGACGATGCCCGCTTCAAGTGTCAATCTCACTGCAACATACAAATCCGCTCCGGCATGGACGGCGCAGTATGAAGTTATCAATGGCAGCAATGTCTATTCCTACTTTCCGGCATTCCACAAAGGCGTCATTACGCTCTACCATGGCAGCGGCGGTAATGCCCGTTCGTGGATGAAGGGCACCGACGGGGAGACGCCCAATGTCGAAAGCCAAAACTTCTGCTGGGACGCCGTGGCCGCAGGCTACGCCGTGATTGCAACTGAAAGCACCGACCGCATCGCCGACCCGAACGCAAACAAGCAATGGGACAATGCTTTTAACAATCCCGCCAATCCCGACGTGCTGCTCATCAAAGCCTTGATTGACACGTTCAAAGCACGCGGGAAAGTAGCGGCGAGCGAACCCGTCTACAGCGTCGGCATGTCGAACGGCGGCGGATTTTCGTGCGGCGTCGCTTCCGTGCTGTCATTCAAGGCGGCAGGCATCTTTTGCGTGCCGGGTCTGGCTCAGATCGTCTCTCAAACGACGGTGCCGATGATTTGGTGCTTGGCGCAGAATGATGTGAATGAGGACCCGACCCGCAACACCGAAGCCGCCACCAACCGCAACACGCTTGCGAACCGGGGCATCGGCACCGCGCTTTATATCAACCCGCCGTCGCCTGTTTATCCGTACCGGCTGTGGCGGATTGCGGGCATTGATTCGGCAGGTTCGCGGTTGATTTACAACGCGCTCAAAAGCAACGGCTATCTGGACGGCAAAGATTATTTGACCATCAATCCGAAAACGACAACAACATGGACGGCGGTGATTCCCGCGCCCTACAACGCCAATTTTTATTTGGGCGACATCGGTGATCAACTCGCCGCGTGCTACGCCGAACACAAATTCTACAGCGACTTCGGCAACAAGGTCATCAAGTTTTTCGACGCGCATTTCTAACCGACGTTATAGACCGGCGTCTCGCAGAATTTTTTTTCGGTGCGAAAGCGAGTTGCGTTCCCAAAACACGCCGCTGGTGTCGTCGTGAGTGTAGCCTTGAATGGATTTGTCGCCCTCGGCCAGCGCAAGCCGTTTTTCCGCGAGACATGCAAAGGGAAGTTCCTGTTCGATGCCGACAAAATGACGTCCGAGTTTTTTAGCGACGACGCTCGCGGTGCCGCTGCCGAGAAAAGGATCGAAGACAACTTCGCCCGCGTTCGAACTTGCCAAAATGAGTTTGGCCAAAAGTTTTTCCGGTTTCTGCGTCGGGTGGGCGGTGTTCTCCGGCATCGACCAAAAAGGCACGGATATATCCGTCCACAAGTTCGATGCAAACGTCTCGCGGAAATTTCCGGCATCGGTGCTCGACCAATCTTTCGGCGCGCCGTTCGAACGGTACGGCGCGAGCACGCGGCGGCGCAGTTTCACCGCACTGGCGTTGAACGTAAATTTTTCCGCTGCGGTGCAAAACCAAATATCCTCCGACGCATTTTTCCAGTTCCGCTGCGCCCCGCGGCCTTTTTCCCGCTCCCACGTGATCCGGTTGCGAACGGTAAGATATCTTTCCGCCACGCGCTGCAACGCGCCCGACGTTCGCCAGTCGCCGCACAGATACACGCTCGCTGCCGGTTTCAACATCCGCATCAGTTTCGGAAACCAACTTTCAAGCCATGCTTCGTAGGATTGGGCGGAGGAAGATTTGAATAGCGTGCGGCCAAAAGTTTTGGTGAGGTTATACGGCGGGTCTAGAAAAAGCAGATCAACGAAGGCATCGGGCAGGAAGGGAATCGCCTGAAATAAATCCTGATGAATCGTCCGGTTTAAAATATCCGGTAGCGATGCGGGCTGGTGCAAGCGGAACAAACGGCGCGAGTACTTTTTTTGATCGCTTGCGGTGAGCGTCAGCGTGCGGTTCTGCGGTGCAGCCATTGAACGGATAAAACAATCGAACCCCTCTGCACTCCCCTTTGGCAAAGGGGAGATTGAAGGTGGAAAGAAGGAGAAAAAACTTTGACGAGGAAACTTTGACAAAGATGTTACAATCTTCGAGATCCAACTCTCCCCTTTGCCAAAGGGGAGATGTCCGCAAGGACAGAGGGGTTACAACGATTTCAACGCCGCAACAAACATGTCAAGTTGCTCCTTTGTCTTCTTCTCTGTAACCGCGATGAGCAAACCGTTGTCGCCAAATGCGCCAAGGTCAATGCCTGCGTGAATTTTTTCAGCTTCAAGTTTTTTCAAAATCTCGGCGGCGGGCTTAGGTGTTTCAATCGCAAACTCTTTGAAAAACGGCTTTTGAAATTTGAGTTTGAATCCTTTCACCTTTGCAATTTCGCCCGCAAGGTAATGCGCCTTCTGCAAACAGAGGTTCGAGACTTCGGCCAAACCTTCCTTGCCCATCAGCGAAAGATACAGGCATGAGCACAAAGCGTTGAGGGCTTGATTGGTGCAGATGTTTGAGGTTGCCTTCTCGCGGCGGATGTGTTGCTCGCGGGTTTGCAGCGTGAGAATAAATCCCGTCTCACCGGCTTTGTCAATCGTCATGCCGGAAAGGCGACCCGGAATTTTTCGGAGGAGTGCGTTCTTGACTGCGAAAATACCGACGTAGGGTCCGCCGAAATTCTGCGCGTTGCCGAACACTTGACCTTCGCCGACGACAATATCCGCCCCGTATTTGCCCGGTGCTTCCAAGAGTCCCAGCGACATCGGATCGACCGAAACGACGTACAACGCTTTGGCTGCGTGCGCCAGTTGTTCAATCGCTTGAACATCTTCCAAGCATCCGTAAAAATTCGGTTGCTGCACCATCACCGCCGCGGTGTTTTCGCCGACAAGCGACTTCAGCGAATCCATGTTCGCGGTGCCGTCTTCAAGTTCGGTGTGATGAATCGTGATGCCTTGGCCGTGCGCGTAGGTTTTCAAAACCGCGACGTAATTCGGATTGATTTTCCCCGCGAGCACGACATCGGTTTTGTTCGTGTGAGCAACGGCGAGCAGCATCGCTTCGGCGAGGGCGGTTGCACCGTCGTACATCGAAGCGTTGGCGACGTCCATTTCCGTCAGGCGGCAAATCATGGTTTGATATTCGTAGATCGCCTGCAACGTGCCCTGTCCGACCTCAGCCTGATAAGGCGTGTATGAAGTATAAAACTCGCTCCGCGACGCAACCGCGCCGACGGCAGCGGGCACGAAATGATCGTAAGCCCCGCCGCCGAGAAACGAGAGATACTCTTCCGTGTTCTGATTCATCGCCGCAAGGGCGGAGAGTTCCGAGAGAGCTTCCATTTCCGAAAGTTGCTTCGGCAAGTTTAAAAGCCCTTTGAGGCGAATGGGTTCGGGGATATTGGCAACGAGGTCGTCGAAGGTTTTGGCGCCGATGGCTTCAAGCATCAGGGCGCGGTCGGCGTCGGTATTGGGAACGAATGGCATATCTGATTTTTCTTTTGGTTGGTTGTAAAACAAAACCGCGCGGCGGCGATACAAGACGATATAAATGTTACTCTGGCAATGAAGCCGCTGCACCGCTAAAAAATTTCGGGCAAATATAACGCGCGGCCTCGAAACAATTTCCTGTGAGTTTCTTCATCACTTTTCTCTTTGCTCAAAGGAACATGTCCCGCCAGCAAGCGGGACGGAGGATTGCATTAAAACTGAAATTGAATCCCTGCTGTGGCGCGAACGGGATTTTGCGGCGCGCCCTCGGGGAACTCGACCTGCGCCGAGCCGCCGCCTTCGGGCACGCCTGCGCCGAGGTTCACATTGCGAATGTTTTGGTTCAAAGCGTTCTGAACCCGCACGAACACTGCTGCTTGTTTCAGGATTTGGTAGCGCGCCGTCAGGTTCAAAAGTGCATAGCCCGCAATCAAGTTCCGCTTCGTGTTGTTCGTGCCCGGCTGAAACGCTGCGCCCTGCTGCGGATGCGACCGCTGGCTCGTCGCCACGATCAAACGCGGTGAGAATGAAAAGTTATCAATCACCACGTCGCCGCCGATGCGAAACATCACGGGCGAGACGCCGCCGATTTCGCTTCTGACAAGCCCGCGGTTTACACTGTTCGTGTCGAGCACATCGACCGTACCGTCAACCAAACTCAACGCTGCATAGAGAGCCACACGGTTGGTTGCAGAAAATTTTTGCACATAATCCACTTGCACCGTGCCGCCGTAGTTCGTCTGGTTGCCTTGATTGATGATCGTCTCGATGTAAAAAACCGGCACGCCGGGCGCGAGCGGATACGCACCGTTGTACCGGTTGCCGCTCGCCGCATCGGAAACTTGGCTGAACAACCCCGATAGCAAATTGTAGTAGCCTTGTACCGAAACGCTGAGTTCATCGGTAAGCCCCGCGCGGAGCGAAAGCTCGAAAGTTTGAATGCGTTGAGGGCCGAGATCGGGATTGGATAACCGCATAAACGCCGACGCTACAGGTGCGGCGGGGTCGCCGGTAGGAAAAAACGAACCGAACTCATCGTAGGCTGAAGAGGGCGATGGCGCCAAAAATGCCGAACCGTAAAGCGCCTTGGCCGTCAATCGCGCCGACGGCCTGTAGACAACGCCCAGACGCGGGTTGAAGGTCGCGGCGAAACGTGAATCGCGGTCGGCTCGTGCGCCCAATGTCAAGATCAATTCGGGAACGGGCATGTATTGTACCTGCGCGAACGTGCCGAGGTTGTTATAATTGAGTTTGAAAAACCGCGCCGCAATGCCCTGCGGGTAGCCGGGTAAAATCGTGCTGCCAACAATCGGCGACGACGGGTTTTCGGCATCGCTCACAACGTTTTCCAAATCGTGGCCGCGCGGAATCGCAAAGAAGGTTTCAAACGTGATGCCGCCGGTCAAACTCAGCTCGTTCGTCGCCGTGTAGGTGAGCAGTTCTTCGGCCTTGAACATCCGGCCAAGCGAAAATAAATACGCGGGGTTCATGTTGGTGAAGGCGTTGCGAAAGTTGCTCTGGTTATCGAGGTCATATAAACTGTAAGTCAAAAACGTCGTGCTGCCGAAATTGCTGCCGAAGAATGTGGCGTAGGTCGCGTTGAACATCGTAACCGCATGGCCGAAGTAATTGCTCTCGTTATAGACCGCATTGTTCGGCTTGTTGGCGGTCGATGACGGCGTATGCGAGTAGTTTCGAAACACGTTCAACCGCAAGTCGCCGATTTGCAACGAACCATAAAGCCCATAGGTCGTGATGGGATTGGCGATCTCGGTTGAGAGGGGCGCGGAAGTGGTTTGTGTGAAACCGAGATCGGTCGGAAACATCCCGCTGCGGTGAAAGTCGTTGATGTCCCCGCCGTTCTTGCGGTAATCACGCACGGCATCGAGCTGCGGCTGGCGGTCGTAAAAATACTGGCCGGTGATGGTGAAGCGAACAAGATCGCTGACTTTGCGGGCGGCGACGAAATTACCGATGAATGTATCGTACTGGCCGCCTTGCAACATACCTTGAAACCCCGCGTCGGGCACCGCGCCGTAAGCCGCACCTTGAGTAAGGTCTTCGGGTTTTTTCGTTACGATGTTGATCACGCCCGCAAGGGCGTCGGCGCCATAGACGGCGGATGCGGGGCCATAGACGACTTCAATCTGCCGCGCGAGGTTCACCGGATAATTTTCCATCACCGGAATGATTTCATTCGTCGGGGAAGAAATCCGTACACCATCGAGCAAGATGATGAACTTATCCATGCCGAAGACGCCGCGAATTTGGACGTCGTTTTGCCAGCGCGGATCGCTGTTCGTTTCGATTTTAATATCGGGCAAATCCGCGAGCACTTCCGAAAGCGATTGATACCCGCGCAACCGGATTTGATCGGCGGTAACGATGCGCACCGTCGCCGGGGCGTCGGATGAACGCTGCGCGGTGCGGGTAACACCGATGACTTGCAGGTTGGCCAGATCATCGAGGCTCAAGCCTTCGGCGGAAAGCTGTTTGATCAACGCCGAATCCAAAGCTTGAGCGCGGCTGATAGCAGGCGAAAGAATGAGAACGATACACAAAGCCAAACCGGCGAGCCGGGCGAGCGGCGCAACGGGCGCGGATGTTCTGAACTTGAGCATGTTTGAAGATTGTTGATAGAGCATTGGCAAAGCATTTGATAATGTATTGGAATCACGTATGCCTCGCCCGGGGAGACGCGGCCACGGCGAGGCGGCGGCGAAGCAAGGACGCAAAAATCCTGACCTGTGTATTCACAGGCCGCGCGAAAACAATGGAAGTGGTTGGTTGAACGAAGCAATCGTGAGGTGCGAGCCAATGCCCGCGATGCGAAGCGATTTCTATTCTGCGAGCGTAAAGGCGACCAGAATGACGGCGGTTCCGGCCACGTTTTTTCTGCCTGCTTGAGCTGGTGAGAACCGGACGTCTTCACTGAGCACGCGGAACACTTCTTCGCTGAATGCCGGATGCGGCGATTTGAGAATCGTCACTTTGGTGACTTCGCCCGATTCTTTGATGAATACTTTCGCCACCACGCTGCCTTGCAAACGGCTCGCGCGGGTAACTTCAGGATAAATAAGTTTTCGGGCGATGGCATCAAGGCCGCCTTGAACTTGCGGGCGCACATCAACTTTCACGCGCTCGCTCGCTTCCGTTACCTCCGCGTCTTTAACCGCTTGCTTCAATCCGCCATCGGCGATCTCTCCGCTCGCCAGCGTATCAACTTTGGTCGCTACCGGCCTTGAAACCGGCGTATCGACTTTCGTTGCTACCGGTTTTGACGCGAGCGAATCAGCGGGCGGTGCGGTCTTCACCGCAACGGGCGGCGGCTTCACCGGTGGAGCGGGACGCGGTTTCTGATCGGGACGTTTGGGCGGGCGAGGTTCCGGTTTTGATTCGGATTTGAATTCGTTTTTCCCGTCATCACCGGCGGTTACAATAGCGAGGGTCGTGAGCGACGGCAGCATGACATCGAACCTGACCATGCGTCCGGGCACGACGGAAACCGAAGCGGTTTGCGCTCTTGCGTCGCGTTTGATCACCCGAATCGTGTAGTCGCCCTGCGGTACAGAAAGAAATGCATAATATCCCTGCGCATTTGTTAGAGCGGCCTGCGCGAGACCACCGGCGGTAAGCGAAATCGTCGCCGCAGGAATGGGATTGCCGCTTTCATCGGTGATGCGTCCCATGATCCGTCCCTGTGCGACGGCAGACGAAAGCCCCAGATGGCTAAGGCAAATGCCAATCACCAAGCAAACGGCGAAACGACAACTCAAATAACTCAAATATCCAGAGAGTCGAACTGCGGTCATGTCGGGTGAAAAATCAAGGAAATGTTGTTACTACGAATGTCTTTTGCGGAGATGTCTCAAAAACAATTTCGAAAATGCAGATTGTCCATAATCGCGTTCGTTCTCCCTGCATCGCGGGTGAAGGGGAGAAAGCGCTGCTTCATCGCAGCCAAAGCCTTACCGACCTTACTGACCGATCAGTGTTTTGTAGGCCGCGTCGTCCATCAGTGCGTCGGTTTCGGCGCTGCCGGAAAGTTTGATCTTCACCATCCACCCGTTCTGATACGGGTCTTGATTAACCGTCGATGCTTCCGAAAGTGCGGTGTTCACCTCGGCGATCACGCCACTGACGGGCGAAAATAAATCCGAGACCGTCTTGACGGCTTCGACCGTCCCGAAAATATCGTGCTGATTTAATTTCGTGCCGACGGCCTTGAGGTCAACGAACACGATGTCGCCCAGTTCCGACTGCGCATAATCCGTGATGCCGATGACGGCCATGTCGCCCTCGAGCCGCATCCACTCGTGGTCTTTGGTGTATTTGAGTTCTGATGGAAAGTTCATCTGTGAAACGGGTCTGAAGTAATTTAGTGATGTGAACGGTTGAAAGCGGGAGGAAAGACTGAAACGAAGATAGCACTTTCAACTGAACGGGGAAAACCATCGGTGCACAAAACCGCAAGCGATGCGAGGTTATGCAAGGTTATGTTGGAATTAAAAAGCGAAAGTCATACTTTATTCAAGCAAGCAAAAGATTTGTATGAATATGATTTTCCGGTGATGCAAAGGCCGTGCAACGTCTTTCCGCCGGAAAAATGAAAATGATGATTACCTGACGAGCCTGATGACCGCGGAAAAGTACCGATGCCGCAGAGTGTTTTTTTACAACTTAACCTAGCGAAACATGCCAAAAGAAAAAGAGTTCGGGCGCGAAAAGCCCGACGTCGATTTGCATATGCATACGACCTTTTCCGACGGTGTGCTTTCACCAAAACAGTTAATCGAGAAAGCAAAGCAGGCGGGCTTGAAAGCCGTCAGCATTACCGATCACGACAATCTCGACGCCGTTTCGGAAGCGCGTCCTTACGCCGATGCCGCAGGCATTGAACTTGTGCCGGGCGTCGAGATGAGCGTTTCATATGAAGGCAAGGACATTCACGTCCTCGCATATTATGTCGATGATGAGCGTTCGGCTTTGGGCGAGTATCTCCGCTTCTTCCGCACCAAACGGCTTTCGCGCGCGGAACGGATCGTAGAGAACTTGCAGAAGCAAGGCGTGCGCATTTCGCTCGAACAAGTTTTGGCAAAAGCACCCAACGGATCGGTCGGCAGACCGCACATTGCATCCGTCCTGATGGAAAACCGCGTCGTGAAAACATATGACGAAGCCTTTCATAAATACATCGGCGCATCCAACAAAGCCTACGAAAAAAACTTCGAGACCGAGCCGAAAGACGTGCTGCGTCTGATCAGCGAATCGGGCGGCCTATCGTTCATCGCTCATCCCGGACGCAGCATCTCCGACGATGCGCTCAACCATTTGATCGAGTGCGGACTTGACGGCGTGGAAATTATTCATCCGTCGCATTCACCGGAGCGGCAGGAATACTACCGTGAAATCACGAACGAGTATTTTTTGCTTCAGTCGGGCGGCTCGGATTATCACGGCTTGAAGCCGCAGGACGAAGACAACTTCGGGCACATCGGCATCAGCAGCAAGTGGCTCGAACGCATGAAAGATCGTCTCTGTTGATTCAGCCATTGTATTTTGCAACGAATTTTTTACAAGCAAAAGCCTCGCCTCACACGCGGGGCTTTTGGTTCGAACCCTTCCGCGCTCCCGTTTCTTAAAGAAGAGCGTGAATGAAAGAGAGGGAGAAACTGCAAGGCGACAATCCCATCTCGAATCAACACCGCGTTTCAATAGTGCTTTTCAACACCGCGTTGCTTTTACACTCTCCCCTTTGAAGAAAGGGGAGATGCCCGCAAGGGCAGAGGGGTTAGAACGAGGTTTCATCGCTGCTATCAAAGTAGTTGATGAAGTTGGCGATGTCGGAAAGCGTGTCGAGGTCGGGTTTTTCGCGGAGCAGCAGCACATCGAAGTTGTGGCCGGTAAAGGTGGCGACGAGTTCGGGGAAGAGTGCGGCGGCTTGCCACTGCAGCCGGGCGAGATCAATATGCAGCTCCATCAACGCGCGCGGCAGGCCGAGCAAATAAACACCGCCGTCTTTGGCCGGTCCCAACACGATGGATGTTTCTGAAATGAAGTTGAACGACTTTTGAAAGTCGCGGTGCGAGAGCGTCGGACAATCATTGGCAACGACGGCGATTTTTTCGTAGCCCATCGCAAAGACGGTTTCGATCACGCCCGAAAGTTTGCCGCCGAACGTGCGTCCGCGCTGCAGCAGAAAGGCCGCGCCGTGCTGCAAGGCAAGATGCGGGTTGAACTCGCGGTCGCTGGCGATGATGACATCGAAGTCGAGCATCACGGAAAATTCCGCAAGCTTCAGCAGCGTTTGATAAGTGAGGTTGGCCGAGATTTCACGGTTGCCCGCGAGCGGCAGCGCGGTTGTAAAGGTTTTGCGTTCCAAGCGCGGCGATGCGACGAAAAGCACCGCAGCGTTGCGGCCATTGGAAGCGATGACGGGCTTCGGCGATTTTTTTTGAACAGACCGCCGCGGTTTGGCCGGGCGGGACGCCGCCGTTGGGGTCGCGGGATTTTGAGATACGTCCGGCAGTGAGCCTGCAGCGGCAGCGTCCATCATTTAATTGTGTCAAGGTTAAAGCGTAACGAAAAAACAAGCGGTGTGAATGGTGTGGATGAAGAGTAAGAAAACTTCGTCCAAGTTACAAGCAGGATTCGTCCGGCACAGACAAAACTGAACCCACCGGCATCATGCGGCTCGCTCGTTCATCGATTGCGGTCCGCCATCGGGCGCGGCGGCATGAACCGGCCACTCGGTAATGAACGCAGTCCCTTTACCGACTTCGCTCTCGCAGCGTACCGTGCCGCTCGTGGCATCGACCAATCTTTTTACAATCGACAGGCCGAGACCCGTTGCGTTCTCCCCGCCGGTGGGTTGATTGGAAAGCTTGGCGAATTTCTGAAAAAGTTTTTTCTGATCGTCGGCGGTGATGCCCGGCCCGTTATCGGCGATGCGGCATCGCACCCGGCCTTCGGCGGCATGAACCTGCACGGCCACTTCGCTGTGCGGCGGACAGTACTTGACCGCGTTTGAGATCAGGTTCGAGAGCACGTTCTGTACCGCGTTGAGATCGGCGAAGATCAATAACTCGGTATCCGCCGCTTCAAACGACAACCGGATTTTTTTGGCTTCCGCCCGTAACTGATACCCCTCGGTTACGGCGACCGTCAACGCCGCAAGGCTGAGCGGCTGCGGCGACATCGTCCATTTGCCCGATTCAATCATGTTGATTTCGAGCAGCTTCGAAATCGCTTCCGACATTCGCATCGCCTCCCGCTCGATCCGCTTGGCGTAATCGGGAATCTGATCCAACTTGTTTCTGCCGTGATGGCGTTCTATCAGATTGCTGAAGCCGACGATGGCTTGCAACGGACTTTTTAAATCATGCGTAACGACGCCGAAGAACTCGTTCTTCTCACGATCGAGCTCGACGAGGTTGGTGTTGAGTTCCCGCATCTTCCCAACCGTCTGCAACACCTCGCCGTACTTGGATTTGTAGCGGCCTAAAAGTGCGGCGTTGCGCCCGACCATTTTATTGAAACTGCGGACGAAGTGCCCAAGCTCGTCGTTGCTGAACACGGCGACGGGCTGGCTGAAATCCCCTTTGGTTACGCGGCTTGCAGCCATCTCCAAGTGATACAACTGCGTGGTCATGTTGCCGAGTACCCACAGCGACATGGCTGCAAAAGCAATCACGCCGATGCCCACTCCTATCGCCACGATAATTTTCTGAATGCAGTTTTGATATTCATCGCGGATGAGCCGATCAACTTGTTGGCTCACAAGGTCGCTGATGTCGAGAATGCTGTTGATACCGGTAGTCGAGGCGGTGATCCACGTTTCGGTCGAGACCGGATACGGTTCGCTTCGCTCGCTAGACCGGTAGACTTCCTGCCGGACGCGCTCGTAGGTCATTAGGAAATCGGTTTCCATTTTCTCAATGGCCGTGCGGACGGCGGGCGTAATGTCGTCGCTGTGTTTGTAGCCGATCACCTGCCGCAAATTTTCTTCAACCACGCCGCGATACTTCAGCAACCGCGACAAGTGCGTATCGCTGATGGGCAAACCGCTACCGATGGCGAAGCCGAGCAGCGCGCGTTCGCGTCCCGAAAATTCACTCGCTGTAAAGACGCTGTTCTTGATAAGGCTGTTGAACTGCAAAACCTTTTCGACTTTTTCGTTCGAAGCGAAGAGCGTCTTCGAGAGCGTGTTTTCCTGCATGATGATATCCGTCTGCGCCGTGATCCAGCCTTCGACGAACTCCGGGGTTGGCCGGTGCTTGGTGAGAATGCTATCGACTTTAATTCGGTAATCGTCGCGCCGCTCCCGCAGCCGCACCAGCCGGTCATGTTCATCCTGCACCGTCAGGTTCGCCCCGAAGCTCGCGCGGGCAATGATGAGGATGGAATCCAAATACAAATCACCATGGCGGCGAAGGGCGGAAATCTTTTCGAAGGTGCGGCGATCTTTCGGGTTCGAGAGAACGGTCGTTGTGAAGCCGCGTTCTTTGGCTTGTTCGCGCGATGCGATAAGGACGTAATCGAACGCATGATTGGCTTTATCGAGAGCCGAAGCGCGTTCGTAGCGGCCTAAAATGTAAATGAAAATGTAGGTGAGGCCGATGGCGGCGGTCAGGCACGAAAAGAAAATGATGAACCTGAGTCGGCGGCGGAGCGACGATGTTTTTGCCGGAACGGTTTCGGCGGCGGAGATGGGAGACGTAGGCATCGGAGGAACAATTTTTTGCAGAGAAAAATAACCTCGACGGGTATCCCGCCGCGCGGGTTTCGCGGGCGTCCGGCAAGGCGACTATTGAAAACACCGGGTTCGTTAGGGAACACCGTTTTCTCTCTACAGCTGCGCAAAGATAGACGAATCCGCAGAAAATGCAAACCTACCGCTATCGCTGCTTCGCCATCGCTCCCTCCGCCTCGGCCTCTCGGATGCACGGCTTCACACCGGCTTTTGTATCTTCGTGCCGCCACGGAAAAAACACCATAATATCTGACATCAATGTCCAAACTTGTTTTGCTTCGCCACGGCCAGTCGCAATGGAACTTGGAAAACCGATTTACCGGCTGGGTCGATATCGACCTCACCGAGCAAGGCCGCACCGAAGCCCGCGCTGCCGGTGAAAAAATCAAAGACATCAAATTCGATCTTGCCTTTACTTCCGTGCTGCGGCGCGCGAACGAAACGCTTCGGATTGTGCTCGAAGTCATCGGTCAAACCGCGTTGTCCGTCGTCAAAGATCAAGCCCTCAATGAGCGGCACTACGGCGGGTTGCAAGGTTTGAACAAAGCCGAAACCGCGGCGAAGTTCGGCGAGGCGCAAGTGAAAATCTGGCGTCGCAGTTTCGATGTGCCGCCGCCCGCCGAAAAAACCGATCTCAATCCCGAAGGTATTTCCGAGAGCCTCAAAGACACCGCCGCGCGCACCTTGCCGTATTTCAATTCGAAAATCATGCCTGAGATCGCCGCCGGAAAAAACGTGCTCGTCGCTGCGCACGGCAATAGTCTGCGCTCCATTGTGATGCAGTTGGATGAGATGACGAAGGAAGAGGTGCTTGAACTCAACATCGCTACCGGCGTTCCTATCGTCTATGAATTCGGCGGCGCAACTCAAATCTCGAAAGTGATTTTATGAACCCTTAATTAGACCTCTTGCGAAAGTCATTCCCGCCACGTCGGGAATCCTTCTTAATTCAGCTGCAAGAAGGATTCCGGGCAAGCCGGAATGACACAAGAAAGACAAGAAGTCTATTATTGAAGTGCTCACAACATTGCTTCTCACGGCGAACTTTGAGCGTGGCGAAACGGTAACAAACATTAACCTTGCCGGAGGCGATGCCGGTCATCGATTATCGATCATCCATCGAACATTCAATCAAATACATGACGTCATATTTAATTCTTTTGGCAACCGCGGGCGCGCTCCGGTTTGCAGTCGCCTGCCGCCGCACCGCACCGCTGCTGATGCTATACGCCGTACCCCTGACATCTCATGCCCAAACGAAATCCGCGGCCAAAGAACCGATTGCGTATCTCGGCGGCATTGAAGGCAAAGTGGAAATTATTTCGCATGGCAAAGCCGCCGAAGCCCGAACCGCGCAGCCGCTCTACGACGGCGACGAAATCCGCACCGCTGTAAAATCAACCGCGATTGTGATTTCAGCCGCATCGAAAACCGAATTGATCCTCCGCGAAAAAAGCAGCGTGGTGCTGACGAAACCGGCGAAAAAAAATATCGTCTCACGGCTCTTTGCCGTCATCTTCAATGCGGATACAAATTCGAAGTCAATTTACGCGGCGGCCTTGATGGTGCGGAGCGAAGCGGCGAAGGAAAATTTACTCGGCATCCGTCCCGACGCCACCGCCGTACTCGCCATGCCCGATTCGCTCTGCTGGACGCGCATCGAAGGGGCGGAACGCTACGCCGTTCGCCTCACCGACGCCTCCGGCAACACTGTCCTCACCGCAACCACGTCATCCGCCGTGCTCGCCACCGCCGGAAAAAAACTCACCGACGCCAACACCTATTTTCTACAAGTCGCCGCCTATCAAGGCGAAACGCTCATCGTAACGTCGCTCGCCAAATTCACAACGCTTTCGGCGGCGGAACGAGCGGCGATTGAAGAAGGTAAAGGGCGATACGCCGAGCATCCGTTCATGCTCGCCGCGATGTACGACGCCTACGGCCTCTACTGCGACGCCGCGAAAGCCTGTCAAAGGGTACTCGTAACGGAGAAGGAAAATAAATTCGTCCGCCGTCTGCTCGCCGCCAGTCTCTACAAACAAGGCCGCTACGAACAGGCCAAATTGGAGTTCGCCAAAGCCGAGTGAATTCTTGTTCAATTGATTCCTACACAAACTTTCTTGATCAACCGGATACATGACCAAATCCAAACCTGAATCGCAAGCCATCGAGCCGGAAGTGAACTTAGACCTCGCAAAGTCGCACGGCTTGCTTGAGGAAGAATATGAAAAGGTGCTTGAGATTTTGGGACGCACGCCGACCTATACCGAACTCGGCATCTTCAGCGTGATGTGGTCGGAACATTGCAGCTACAAAAACTCGATTGCACTTTTAAAGCAGTTGCCGCGCAGCGGAAAGCGGTTGCTTGCCGATGCCGGTGAAGAAAACGCAGGCTTGGTCGACATCGGCGACGGTCTCGCGGTCGCGTTCAAAATCGAATCGCATAATCATCCGTCCGCCGTTGAGCCGTATCAAGGTGCGGCGACGGGCGTCGGCGGCATTCAGCGCGATATTTTTACGATGGGCGCAAGGCCGATAGCGTCGCTCAACTCGCTGCGTTTCGGGCCGCTCACGCTGCCGCGCGTCCGGTATTTGTTGCAAGGCGTGGTGCGCGGCATCGGCGATTACGGCAATGCGTTCGGCGTACCGACCGTGGCGGGCGAAGTTTATTTCGATCCGTGCTACACCGGCAACCCGCTCGTCAATGCGATGTCCGTCGGCCTCGTTGAACATGGGAAAGTCGCGCGGGCGGTGGCGAAAGGCGAAGGCAACAGGGTGATGATCGTCGGTTCATCGACCGGACGCGACGGCATTCACGGCGCGACGTTTGCGTCGGAAGAAATCTCGGAGAAGTCGGAAGCCAAGCGTCCGAGTGTGCAAGTCGGCGATCCGTTCACGGAAAAGCTGTTGCTCGAAGCGACGCTCGAAGCGATTGCGACGGGCTTCGTCGTCGGCATTCAGGACATGGGCGCGGCGGGCTTGACCTGTTCCTGTTCAGAAATGTCGGCGAAGGGTATTGAACAATCCGGCGGCGGTGAAGTGAACGGCGTTGCGACCGGAAGCGGTATGGAAATCGATCTCGACCTTGTGCCCGTCCGCGAGAACGGCATGACGGCCTACGAAATCATGCTCTCCGAATCGCAGGAGCGGATGCTGATTGTTGCTCAGAAAGGGCGTGAAGGTGCGCTCTTGGAAATTTTTAAAAAGTGGGAATTGGAAGCCGTCGTTATCGGCGCGGTTACCACCGACGGGTTTGTCAGAGTGCGGCATCATGGAAAAATCGTGGCGGAAGTACCCGCCGTGCCGCTCGTGCTGGGCGGCGGCGCGCCGGTCTATATTCGGGAAGCGGTTGAGAAAAAGCCCGATGTGAAATTTCCCGTGCTCGCGCCGGACGACGAAATTGATTTCGAAAAGGAAATTTTGGATTTGCTCGGCGCGCCCAACATTGCCAGCAAGCGTTGGGTTTATGAACAGTATGATTCGATGGTGCGAACGAACAGCCTCACGCTCGCGGGCGCGACGGACGCCGCGCTCATCGGCATCAAAGGCACTGCGAAAGCCTTGGCGATGAAGACGGATTGCAACGCGCGTTACGTGTATCTCAACCCGCGGAAGGGCGGCATGATCGCCGTCGCCGAGTGCGCCCGCAACATCGCCTGCACGGGCGCCAAGCCGTTGGGCGTAACGAACTGCCTCAACTTCGGCAATCCTTACAAACCGGAAATTTATTTTCAGTTCCGCGAAGCCGTGCTCGGCATGGGCGAAGCGTGCCGCAAATTTGATACGCCGATCACCGGCGGCAACGTGAGCTTCTACAACGAAAGCAAATCCGGCGATGAAGTTACCGCCGTCTATCCGACGCCCGTCATCGGCATGATCGGTTTGCTTGACGACGCCGCGCTTGCGGTAAGATCAACCTTCAAGCATGAAGGCGATGCGATTCTGCTGATCGGTCTGCAACTTGAAACGCCGGACTCCGAGGGGCTTACGGGGTCGGAGTATCTCGTGCGGCGTTACGGCGAGTTGGGTCTTGATGCTCCGGCCTTTGATCTCGATGCGGAAAAACGGTTGCAAGATTTGCTACAACTGCTCGCTGCAAAAAAATACCTGCGCTCCGCCCACGATTGCTCCGACGGCGGTCTCGTTACCGCTCTCGCCGAATGCAGTGTGATGGATGAAACCCTGCAACTGGGTTTCACTGCCGAACTGCGCACCGTGTTGAATTCAAAGTTCGGTGTACAAGAATTACTGTTCAGCGAGGCGCAAGGCCGCGTTGTTGTGAGTGTGTCGCCGCCGGATGCGGATGCGGTGATGCGGGAAGCCTTGGCGATGAACTTGCCGTGTATCTACATTGGCACTACCGGCGGCAACGGCTGCACACTTTCAGTGAACGGAAAAGAGGTTCTCAACGCGAAAGTCGGCCTGTTAAGCCACCGGTACTTCAATGCGCTGGATGAATCGATCAACGAGGTGAATTCCCCCGGCACCCTGTGATAAAAAGGATGGTAACGTTTGAACGCCGATAGGGGTTGATTCGGACGGTTTTGAAACTAACTGCTGAAAAAATAACCGCTTTTCAGATGGCATGACCTTGACATTTGAAGCGACAGCCTCTATATTCCCGGTGTAGTTTCAGAGAATCAAACCAGAGAAGTACGGACTTAATCAACGCTGTGAAATTTCGCGGGAGGATTTTAAGATGACGGAAATACCTGTTCCAAAAACGGCTGCAACTGCTTTAGAATGGATTGATGAACTTTACAATCTTGCGTATTGGATGACGGGTTCGGAAGCGTCGGCGGGAATGTTCGTCAGCCAAACGTATTTGAATCCTCACACGCTCACTTCGCGGGCAGCGGTTTTTAAGATGTTTCGTGAACAATTTCAGCGCGGCTTCGGACAAAATATGACGATGAACCACGAGCTGATTTCGCAGATCAGCGACGGCGATGTCGCTCGTGCGGTGGTTCATTTGCCCGCGGATTTTAAGATGGCGATCTTGCTTGCGGATGCCGAGAACATGTCGCACGCGGAAATCTCGGAAGTCGTCGGTAAGCCCGTCGATACCGTTCGCTCGTGGCTGCATTGGGGACGCAAACTTCTTTACAGCGAACTCACCCGGCAAGGTGCAGAACTGAAATAAAGTTTATCGAATAAAGTTCAGTGATGAAACGAAAGCCATCCGAAGCGGGTGGCTTTTGTGATTAAATGGTTACTGAACGGTTGCGATTGCGGCGGGCAACTTCTATATTTGGCCTGTACTCAGTAGGGCAAAAACCTGCGTCATCCGTCCGCCGAAAAGTTGCGCCTGCCCTTGCAGGCAATATCCGTGCGGTTCTATACCATCCTCCCGCAGTGCCTTTCTCAGGATTTCTATCAAAGATCATCGCCAGTCGTTGCAACGCACGTGTGTTCTACACGTGGTGCAAAAAAATAATAAGCCGCACAGCAAAGAGGTTACGGGTCGCACCCGTGAAGGCACATCTTGGAGTGATATGATTCTCAAGTCGCAGCAGCAGCAGGAAAAGCGTCGCCGTAAGGCCGAAGATGTTTTCTCCCTGAAGATTCAAGCCAAGCTCAGCCTGTATTTCGGCGCGCTGATTTTGTTCGTCATCGCCGTGTTGATTACCATCGTTACGACCCGCCAAACCGTCATCCTCACCGAGAACGCCGATAAAATTTCGCAAACCTTATTGCAAAGCGTGGCCGCTACCGCCAAAGACGAATTGCTTCTTGAGTCCGAACTTTCGGTGCAAGACATGCTGATTAATCTTAAGCGGATGAATGTCGGCGGCCTGAAGTATGTCGCGGTCTCCAACCGGGCGGGCAAGGTCGTTGCGCATACCGAGACCTCGCTTTTGGGCGATCCGCAGCCGAAACCGAAAACGCTTACCCTGCGCGAACTGCCCGACAACAAACTCGTTTCGAAATCCGCCGACGTCGTTGTCGGGTTCGAAGATGAAGAAACTTACTACTATCTCGATTCGATTTTCGTGCGCAAACAAGCGCAGCGGCTCTTCCTCGGTACGATTGAACTTGCATTCAGCAAGGAACTCATTCAGCGACCGATCCGCGACCAAACCCGCACGATTCTCATCGTCGGCATTCTGATTTTTCTGGCCGGACAACTCATCGGCTTCTTCGTTTCGAAAGGCATCGTCTCGGCGGTGATCTCCATTTCGGAAGCGGCGCGGAAAGTCGCCGAAGGCGATTTGAACGTGCGCGTGATCATCAAAGGCAAAGATGAATTGGCGGAACTGGCGCGGGAGTTCAACAAAATGGTGATGCTCATCCGCCAGAAAATCGAGATGGAAAAATTCCTTTCCGAAATGACCGTCGAAATGATCACCGACCGCAGCGAGCGCGGCGAGAGTATTGGCGGCGAAGAGGTCTTTACGCAAGATCAGCACGATTCCGTCGAACGCCGCGAGATCGCCGTCTTCTTCAGCGACATTCGCGGTTTCACCTCGCTCTCCGAACGCCTCGAGCCTGAACAAGCCTTGCAGATCGTCAACATTTATCTCGATTTGCAAACGCAGATCGTCAAACGCTACGGCGGCATCATCGATAAGTTTATGGGCGACGGTATGATGTGTATTTTCAGAGGACAGGACATGACCGACCGCGCGGTGCTTGCGGCTTTGGAAATTCAATCGAGCGTTTTCAATACGAACAAAACCCGCTCGGCGCACGGCCTGAACTATGCGGCGGTCGGTATCGGCATCAGCGTCGGCAAAGCGGTGTTGGGCAACGTCGGTTCGCAGCGGCGGCGGGATTATACGGCCATCGGCGATGTGGTGAATTTATCGTCGCGCCTCTGCTCGATTGCCGATGCATACAATGTGCTGGTATCGGAAAGCGTGATTCGAAACCTCAAGCAAAATTATTCCTTCCGCACGATGCAGACGATTAAAGTAAAGGGCAAAGAAAATCCGGTGGAAGTCTATAGCATCGAAGTGAACCGCTCGCAGTTCTTCACGCAGCGGCGGTTGGAAGAAACACAAAGTTGAAAACTCCTGAGATTCATATATTTGAACCGATGACTCGAAACGGATTCATGACATTTCACACCTCTCATTCTATTTCGCGTCGTTCACGCTGCGGCCACGCGGCTTGCGGCCTTGCGGCTTTGGCCTTAACGCTAACTTTATCCGCGTGCCGTTCGTCGCAAGTCGCTGCCGATAAACCCGCTCTTGAGCCGAAGAAAGATTCTTTGACGGTCATTGTGCCCGAACCCATCGCTGATGCGATGCTTGAACCCGCACGGCGCAAGCCCATACCGGTTTCTAAGCCGGTCATCAAAAAGGAAACGGAGTTTGAGACGACGCTCAAAGATGCGGGTGATCGATTCGCCGCGGAAAAATATGAAGAAGCTCTGTCGCTTTACCGGCGCGCGCTCGTGCTCAATCCCGACTATGCACCCGCCAAAAGCATGGTGGCGAAGTCGCAACAGAAATTGAGCGCGAAAATAAAAGACATGCACCGCAAAGGCACGGACGCCTATCTCGATGAAAACTACGACCTCGCCATCGACTACTTCGATAAAGTGCTTACCATCGATCCCGATTACCGCGCGGCCAAAGACTATAAAGACCGCGCCGTCAAAAAGCGCGATGCGTTAAGAAAACTCAAGTAAAACCACGCTTCAAAACGCCTCAATGATTG
This sequence comes from Chlorobiales bacterium, assembly GCA_014380515.1. Taxonomy (GTDB): domain Bacteria; phylum Bacteroidota; class Chlorobiia; order Chlorobiales; family JACMJS01; genus JACMJS01. The sequence continues at coordinate 958 of JACMJS010000159.1, read as the reverse complement.
CACTTACCGGTGGGGCCGGATTTATCGGCAGCGCGATGCTCTGGACGCTCAATCAATCGGGGCAGAGCGACGTGCTCATCGCCGACGAACTCGGGCACACCGACAAGTGGAAAAATCTCGCCCCGCTCCGCTTCGCCGACTATTTCCACAAAACCGATTTCCTCACCGGGCTGCTCGCGGATAAACTTCCGCCGCTAGACGCGATCATTCATCTGGGTGCGAATAGCTCCACCACCGAACCCGATACCGAACACTTGATGCAAAACAACTTCGCGTATACCAAGGCCCTTGCCAATTACTGCATCTCAAAAAACATCCGGTTCATTTACGCTTCGAGCGCAGCCACCTACGGCGACGGCGCCCACGGCTACAGCGACCGCGACGATACCACGCCGCGACTGTTGCCGCTCAACGGTTACGGTTACTCCAAACATCTCTTCGATCTTTGGGCGATGCGGCAAAAAGCGTTTGATAAAATCACCGGACTCAAATTCTTCAACGTCTTCGGGCCGAATGAATACCACAAGGGCGACATGGCGAGCGTCGTTTTCAAAGCCTATCATCAGATCAAAACGACCGGCAGCGTGCGCTTGTTCAAATCGCACCGCACCGGCTTCGCCGATGGCGGACAGACGCGCGACTTCGTTTACGTGAAAGACTGTTGCAGCGTGATGATGTGGCTCTTGGAAAATCCCGATGTGAATGGCCTCTTCAATCTCGGCACCGGCCACGCACGAACTTTCAAAGATTTGGTATCGGCGACGTTTGCAGCAATGAACATCCAACCCAACACCCAATACATTCCCATGCCCGATGCACTGCAAGGCAAGTATCAATACTTCACCGAAGCCGATATGTCAAAAATTTCAGAAGCCGGTTGTCCCGTGGAGTTTCAAACGCTGGAGCAGAGCGTCGCCGATTACGTGCAATTGCATTTGTCGCGGGAAAGCCCGTATCT
>JACMJS010000158.1 GCA_014380515.1 Chlorobiales bacterium | reverse complement strand
TCGCCCCTACGAATGACAAAATATTTTGTAAAGACCTAACTCACGATGAATATCCTTGCCGTTCAAGACCTGAGCAAAACCTTCGGCCTCAAGACGCTCTTCAAAGAAGTATCGTTCGGCATGGACGAAGCCGATAAAATCGGCGTCATCGGCGCGAATGGTTCTGGCAAATCAACCTTGCTCAAAGTTATCGCCGGACTTGATACCGCCGACGGCGGCAAGGTGATGACCGCCACCGGAAAAGTGATCACTTACCTTTCACAAAATCCCGCTTTCACCGCATCCGACACGGTTCTGCAAGCGGTGCTCGCCGCGAACCGGGAAGCCTTCCGGTTGATAGAAGATTATGAAACCGCGTGCAACGATCTCGCGGTCGTGGAGGATGCCGCCGAGCAATCCGCGCTCGAATCAAGAGTAGCGACGCTGGCCGATAAAATTGAATCCGCCGGTGCGTGGCAGTTGGAATCTGGCGCCAAAGTCATTTTGGGAAAACTCGGCATCACGGATTTTGACGCCACGATGGAAACGCTTTCCGGCGGACAGCGCAAGCGCGTCGCGCTCGCACACGCGCTCGTCGCGCCGTCCGATTTGCTGATTCTCGACGAGCCGACGAACCATCTGGACGCGGACGGCGCAGCGTGGCTCGAAACGTATTTGCAACGCAATACCCGCGCGGTGCTGCTTGTAACACACGACCGGTATTTTCTCGACCGCGTGGCGACGCGCATCATCGAACTCGATCGCCAGACGCTGCAAACCTTCGCGGGCAATTATGCTTACTACTTGGAAAAGAAAGCCGAGCAGGAAGAGCAGCGCGAGGTTGAAGGTCGCAAGCGCGATGCGCTCGCCAAATCGGAACTGGCGTGGCTGCGCAAAGGTGCCAAAGCGCGCACGACCAAACAGAAAGCCCGCGTCGACCGCGCCGAAGCTCTCATCAACGCGCCGAAAGAAAAAGCGAAAGAGACTTTGGAAATCGCGCTTGGCTCGGAGCGGCTCGGCAACAAGAGCATCGAGTTTCACGGGGTCTCGAAATCTTACAACGGAAAATTGCTCATCGACCGGTTTAGTTACAACGTCAAGAAAGGCGACCGTCTCGGCATCATCGGCGCGAACGGCGCGGGCAAATCGACGCTTGTAGAAATGATCACCGGAAATGCAACACCCGATGCGGGACACATCGAGATCGGCAAAACCGTTACGCTCGGCTACTATGATCAGGAAAGCACGCCGCTGGTGGAAGAACAGCGCGTGATCGACTATATCCTCGAAGCCGCGGGCAACATAAAACTCGCCGATGGCAGCCTCATCACCGCTTCGCAGATGCTGGAGCGATTTCTGTTTTCGCCGCAACTTCAATACAGCCGAGTCGCCACGCTTTCCGGCGGCGAACGGCGCCGCTTGTATTTGCTTCGCGTGCTGATGGCCAATCCGAACGTGCTCATTCTCGATGAGCCGACGAACGACTTGGATATTCCGACGCTCGTTACACTGGAAGATTACTTGGAAAACTTTGCGGGCGTACTCATCGTCATCTCGCACGACCGGTATTTTCTCGACCGCACGATTGACCATCTGTTCCGCTTTGAAGGCAACGGCAAACTTCGCAACTACCCGGGCAACTACAGCATGTTTTTGGAAATGCAGCAGCGCGAGAACGCTTCGCCGCAATCATCGTCAAATGAATTCAGCCGTCCGCCGAAGCTTGCCAACGCAGGCGGGGCGGTTGCGCTCGCCGCAAAGCAAAACGAGTTTGTCAATACGGCGGCGCGAAAACTCAGCGGCAAGGAGAAGCAGGAATTGAAGCGGCTTGAAAGTGAAATCGCGGCGGACGAAGCGCGCAAATCGAAGATGGAATCCGAACTTTCAGAACAGGCTGAGAATTTCGCCCGCGTGCAAACGCTATGCGCCGAAATTGAAACGCTGACGAAATCGCTCGACTTGAAACTGACCCGCTGGTCGGAACTTTCGGAATTCGCTTGACGGCAACGGAAACTTAATGCTGCGGTAACTCCGCCTATCGCCGCCCGCACACCGCCGCGCTGTATATTCCGGTTGAAACTGTTCAATGGCCGTTCAGTCGCCTTTCAATGGCCTTTCACCTAAACATACCGCAACCATGACGACCGCCGCCGCACCCCGTACAACCGCCGCCAACACCGAACCGCTTTCCGCCGAAAACCTTCGCCTGATCAATGCCTACTGGCGGGCGGCGAATTATTTGTCCGTCGGACAAATTTATTTGCTCAATAATCCGCTGCTCAAAGAACCGCTTTCGCTGAAGCACATCAAGCCGCGCTTGTTGGGGCACTGGGGCACGACGCCCGGCCTTAATTTTATTTACGCGCACTTCAACCGCCTGATCACCGAACGCGATTTGAACGTCATCTACATCGCAGGACCCGGACACGGCGGGCCGGGACTTGTGGCGAATACGTATCTCGAAGGCACTTACAGCGAATACTATCCCGAGATCGCGCAGTCGGAGGCGGGATTGCAGCGGCTGTTCAAACAGTTTTCATTTCCGGGCGGCATCCCCAGCCACGTCGCGCCGGAAACGCCCGGCTCCATTCACGAAGGCGGGGAACTGGGCTACGCGCTCGTACATGCTTACGGCGCGGCATTCGATAATCCCGATTTGATTGTCTGTTGCGTCGTCGGTGATGGCGAAGCGGAGACAGGGCCGCTTGCGGCAAGTTGGCACTCAAATAAATTTTTAAATGCGGCGCGTGATGGCGCAGTGCTGCCCATCCTGCATCTCAACGGTTACAAAATTGCAAGCGCAGCCATGCTCGCCCGTCTGAGCCATGAAGAACTTGAACATTTACTTAAAGGCTACGGCTACACGCCCTACTTCGTCGAAGTGAACGAACATGAAAATGAATTACACGAAGCCGCGCATCAACGGATGGCTTTGGTGCTTGGTCAAGCGATAGAAGACATCAAACGCATTCAACACGAAGCCCGCACAGGCGGCAACAGTGTGCGCCCGATGTGGCCGATGATCGTCCTGCGTTCGCCCAAAGGCTGGACGGGGCCGAAGGAAGTCGATGGCAAGCCGACGGAAAATTCATGGCGATCACATCAAGTGCCACTCTCGGAAATGGCGTCCAAGCCGGAACATGTCAAGGCCCTCGAAGTATGGATGAAAAGTTACAAGCCCGAAGAACTCTTTGACGGCGACGGAAAATTGGTCGCCGAACTTCAGGCTCTTGCTCCCAAAGGTCAGCGGCGCATGGGCGATAACCCGCACGCCAACGGCGGCCTGCTACTCAAAGACCTCGTGTTGCCGGACTTCAAAGACTATGCGTTCGGCATCAAAAAAATCGGCACGGAGATGGGCGAAGCCACGCGCATCATGGGCCAGTATCTCCGCGACGTCTTCAAGCACAACGCCGAAACCAAAAACTTCCGCCTGATGGGTCCCGATGAAACGTCATCGAACCGGTTAAGTACCGTCTTCGAAGCGACGGACCGCGTCTTCACCGGCGAAATTCTCAGCACCGACGAACATCTGTCAACCGATGGCCGCGTGATGGAAGTGCTCAGCGAACATCTCTGTCAAGGCTGGCTCGAAGGCTACTTGCTCACCGGTCGCCACGGACTGTTCTCCTGCTACGAAGCCTTTATTCATATCGTGGATTCGATGGTGAACCAACACGCAAAGTGGCTGACGACCACGCGCGAGATTGCGTGGCGGCGCCCCATTGCCTCGCTGAATTATTTACTCACCTCGCACGTCTGGCGTCAAGATCACAACGGCAATAGCCATCAAGACCCGGGCTTTATCGATCACATCGTCAACAAAACCGCCGAAGTCGTCCGCGTGTATTTGCCGCCCGATGCGAACACCTTGCTGTGGGTTACGGATCATTGCCTGCGCACCTATAAACGCATCAACGTCATTGTGGCGGGCAAGCAACCGGCGTTGCAGTGGTTGGATATGGAAAGTGCGATCACGCATTGCGAGGCGGGCGCGGGCATCTGGAAATGGGCGAGCACCGATGAAGGCCGCGATCCCGAAGTGGTGATGGCCTGCGCGGGCGACGTGCCGACGCTTGAAACTTTGGCCGCAGTAGATTTCCTGATGGAACATTTTCCTGATTTGAGAATCCGCGTCGTCAATGTGGTTGACCTGATGACGCTCCAGCCGGAACGCGAGCATCCGCACGGCTTTTCGGACGAAACGTTTGATAATCTTTTCACGACCGATAAACCCATCGTCTTCGCCTATCACGGCTATCCGTGGCTCATTCACCGCTTGGCCTACCGCCGCACGAACCATGGAAACATGCACGTCCGCGGCTACAAGGAAAAAGGCACAACGACGACGCCCTTCGATATGGTGGTGCTCAACGATCTCGACCGCTTTCACCTCGCCCTCGATGTGATCGACCGCGTGGATCGCCTGAAAGACAGCAGCGATGCCGTGAAAGAAAGACTTCACAGCCGTTTGCAAGATCATCAAACCTACACGCGCGAATACGGCGACGATCTTCCTGAAGTACGCAATTGGAAATGGACGCGCTCTTAAATCATGTACATTTTTGCCATGCCATCCCAATGCGCCCCGAATTTCCCAATCCCCTTTATTCAAAGGGGACACAGGGGATTTTCCGTATCTTGATCGCGCCGGTTTTAATCCGCGGCAATTCATTTCCAAAACTGCAATCATAATCATCTGCAATCGCTTCGTCCTGCATGTCCAGCACCGTCAACCGCATCCGCCGTTCTCATCTGCTTCCATTCACGCTGCTTTGCTTGCTTTGCTTTATCCTGTTCGGAATCGATGCAACCGTCGCCCAGCCGCGTTCAAACG
>JACMJS010000157.1 GCA_014380515.1 Chlorobiales bacterium | reverse complement strand
TATGGACAATGTGCGCAAGGGCACATACGTGTTTGAATACGGACTACGAGCGTTTCAGCGCGGCAAGTTTCAGAACGGCATCACGACCATTCAAAGCATGTATGCGCCGGAGTTCAACAGCCATTCGGAAGGCATCATCGTCGATATCAAGTGAAACTGCCAAACAGTGAACGGCTGTTCATTCCTGAAGAAAAACTTGAAGGATATGCGTTGAATGCGTCGCATAAAGTTGGAAGCCATAAGGCGAGATTATTCCGCGCAATGTTCGATCTTACTTCTGAAAACGCATCGGTTCTGCGTAAAGCTCTCATTGAGGCCGCGACGCAAAGCGAAGATGCTCGGTACACGCTGACGGATAATTACGGTGCAAAGTATGTGCTTGAATTTGAACTCGCAACCGAGAAAGGCAAAGGAATTATTTTCAGCAGTTGGATGATTCGTCATGGTGAAGATTTTCCGCGTTTGACGAGTTGTTATCCACTTAAAAAGAAAGGAAGAAAATAATGATCGAGACAAATGAAAAAATAGAAATGCTTGACGTCGTTGCGCTCACGGAGCGTGTAACGGCGATGGATTTCAACACCGGTGAGCAAGTAACGTTGAATCGCGGATTGGTCGGCGCGGTGGTCGAGTGCTACGATGATGGCGAAAGTTTTGAAGTCGAGTTTGTGGATGGCGACGGACAAACGGTTGCGATGATTCCTGTCAAAAAGACAAGTTTGCTCAAGCTGAGTTACGCTCCGACGCTGGTGTGAAAAATAATAATGGAAAAAATAGGAAGCGGCTTCAATGGCCGCTTTCTTGTTTCGAGGAAGAACGCGTATACTTTGCGCACAAAAATACATTTGCAAAACATGCTCCTCACGATTACCACCACCCATCAGCCCGCTACCGACTTGGGTTTCCTGTTGCACAAAAATCCCGCCCGCACGCAAACCTTTCCGCTTTCGTTTGGTAAGGCGCACGTCTTTTATCCCGAAGCCGCGCCCGAGCGATGCACCGCCGCTCTCATGCTTGACATCAATCCGCTTGAACTCGTGCGCGGCCACCGCAGTTACAAAGCGGAAACTTTAGAAAACTATGTGAACGACCGTGCCTACGCCGCGTCGTCGTTTCTATCGGTGGCGATGGCTGAAGTGTTTTCAAGTGCGATGAACGGTAAGTGCAAAGATCGTCCACTGCTCGTTGGCACAGCCTTGCCGCTCAAAGCGATGATCACGCCGTTGCCGTGTCGGGGCGGTGATGCGTTGTTGCGCCGGTTGTTCGAACCGCTGGGTTACACGGTGAGCGCGGTTCAGCATCCGCTTGATGAAGTCTTTCCCGATTGGGGCGAAAGCCTGTATCACACGGTTATACTTGAAGCCGCGCTGCCGCTCTCGCAATTTCTCACGCATTTGTACGTGTTGATTCCGGTGCTCGATAACGACAAACACTATTGGGTCGGTGATGACGAAGTTGAAAAACTGTTGCGGCGCGGTGAAGGCTGGTTGGCGTCGCATCCCGAGCGCGACTTGATTGTGAGCCGCTACCTCAAACGCCGCAAAGGGCTTGAGACCATTGCCCTTGCCGCGCTGCTTGCTGAGGACGCCGAAGATATTGACACCGTGCAAGCCGAGCACGCCGACGAAGAAGCCGAAGTCGAAAAGAAAATCAGTCTCAATGAACAACGAATGCAAGCGGTTGTTGAAGCCGTGCGTTCGAGCGGCGCAACGCGCGTGCTCGATGTCGGGTGCGGCGAAGGAAAATTGATTGCGGTACTGCTCAAAGAAAAACAAATCGAAAAGATCGTCGGGCTTGATGTGTCGCACCGCGCGTTAGAGATCGCTGGCAGCCGGTTGCATTTAGAGACGATGCCGGAAAAACAACGCGAGCGCATTCTCTTGATGCAAGGCTCACTTACTTACCGCGACAAACGTCTGGCGGGCTACGATGCCGCCGCCGCCGTTGAAGTGATCGAGCATCTCGATCTTTCGCGGCTCGCCGCGTTTGAGCGCGTGCTGTTCGAATTTGCCGCGCCGCAGACGGTCGTTATCACCACGCCGAACAGGGAATACAATGCGAAGTTCGAAACGTTGTCCGCCGGAAAGTTCAGACACAAAGATCACCGCTTCGAATGGACGCGAACCGAGTTCGGCGCATGGGCGATGAACGTCGCCGCAAGATTCGAATACGATGTGCGCTTCGAACCTATTGGCGATAGTGATGAATCGCTCGGCGCACCGACGCAGATGGCCGTGTTCGCTAAACGCACAAAGAATTTTTCACCGTCCTCAACTGTCTCAACTGCCCCAACTGAAATTTCAACCGAAGTTTAAATGAACATCAGCGTACCGGAATTCTCGCTCGTCGTGCTAGTCGGCGCGTCGGGCAGCGGCAAGTCAACCTTCGCGCGGACGCATTTCAAACCGACGGAAATTATTTCTTCGGACTTTTGTCGCGGCCTCGTTTCCGACGACGAGAACGATCAGGCGGCAACGAAAGATGCGTTCGAAGTGCTGCACTACATTGCGGCCAAGCGGCTCGCGGCCTATAAACTCACGGTGATTGACGCTACGAACGTACAGCCGGAATCGCGCAAACCACTCATTGCGCTGGCGAAAGAATATCATGCGTTGCCGGTGGCGATTGTAATCGATACGCCGGAAAGCATTTGTCAAGAGCGCAACTTGACGCGGCCTGACCGCGACTTCGGGCCGCACGTCATTCGCAATCAATCGCGGCAACTACGTCAAAGCCTGCGGCACTTAGAGCGCGAAGGCTTTCGTCAAACCTATTTTTTGAAGTCGCCGGAAGAGGTTGCGGAAGCCACGCTCGTGCGGGCAACGATGTGGACAAACCGCAAATCGGAACACGGACCCTTCGACATCATCGGCGATATTCACGGCTGCTTTGATGAACTCACGTTGTTGCTCGCCAAACTTGGGTATCAAATTGAGCGGCAGCCTGACGGCGACGCGGCCAGTGCGTTTCGCGTGTCGCATCCCGACGGACGCAAAGTTATTTTCTTGGGCGATCTCGTTGACCGCGGGCCGAACATCCCCGACGTGCTCCGGCTGGTGATGAGCATGACGGCAACAGGCACTGCGCTGTGTGTCTGCGGGAATCACGAAGCCAAACTTTTGAAGAAACTTCAAGGCCGGCAAGTGCAGGTTACGCACGGCCTCGCGGAGACGCTCGCGCAACTTGAACCTGAACCCGATGCGTTCAAAGCCGCAGTGAAAAAATTTATTGACGGCCTCGTGAGTCATTATGTTTTGGACGATGGCAAACTCGTCGTCGCGCATGCGGGTATGAAAGAAAATTTTCAAGGCCGCGCGTCGGGCAAAGTTCGAACCTTCGCGCTCTATGGCGAAACGACCGGCGAGACAGATGCGTACGGGTTGCCGGTGCGTTACAACTGGGCGGCGGAATATCGCGGCGCAGCGACCGTCGTCTATGGACACACGCCCGTGCCTGAACCGGAGTGGCTCAACCGCACGGTGAATGTGGATACCGGCTGCGTCTTCGGCGGCAAACTTACCGCGCTGCGCTATCCTGAAAAAGAATTGATCAGCGAACCGGCGGCGAAAGTCTATTGTGAATCCGCGAAACCGTTTCAACCGGCAACGGACGTATCTACGCTCACCGCCCAGCAGGTCTATGACGATGTATTGGATATTGATGATGTCATCGGCAAGCGATTCATTTCAACCGCGCTGCGCTCAAACATTACGATCCGCGAAGAGAACGCGATTGCGGCTTTGGAAATTATGAGCCGCTTCGCCGCCGATCCGAAGTGGCTGATCTATTTGCCGCCCACGATGTCGCCCTGCGAAGTGAGCACCGACGCGGGTTTTCTCGAACATCCCGCCGAAGCCTTTGCCTACTACCGCAATCAAGGCATTGCCGAAATTGTATGTGAAGAAAAACATATGGGATCGCGGGCGGTGGTCGTGCTGTGCCGCAGTGAAGCGGTTGCAAAACGCCGGTTCGGAATTACAACAAATGAAAGCGGTATCTGCTACACCCGCACGGGCAGGCGTTTCTTCGAAGATGCAGCACTTGAGTCCGAACTGCTTGCTCGCTTGCGAACGGCAATGGACGCGGCCAATGTATGGGAAGACTTCAAGACGGATTGGATTTGTTTGGACTGCGAACTGTTGCCGTGGTCGGCGAAAGCGCAGGGATTGTTGCGCGAGCAATATGCGCCCGTCGGGCGGGCGGCAGCGGTCGGATTTGATGCGGCGACGGCGCAGTTGAAACTGGCGGCTTCGAACGGCAAAGATGTAGCCGCCTTGCTGGGGAAGGTTGCCGCGCGGCGCGAACAAAATCAAAAGTATATCGATGCGTACCGGCGTTACTGCTGGCCGGTGAATTCGATTGACGATTTAAAACTGGCGCCGTTTCATATTCTGGCGACCGAAGGCGAAGTGCACACGGGCAAAACGCATCTGTGGCAGATGGAAACGATTCACCGCATCTGCACGGCGGACGCGGGTTCGCAGCCGTCCCTGCTTTTTGCGACGGCATAAAAACGATTGATGTAACCGATGAAGAGCAAGTGGAAGCGGGCATTGCGTGGTGGCTTGATCTTACCCTGCGCGGCGGCGAAGGTATGGTGGTCAAGCCAGTGAATTTCATTGCGACGACTCCGAGCGGACTGATTCAACCGGCGGTCAAATGCCGCGGACACGAATACCTTCGCATTATTTACGGCGCCGAATACGATACGCCGGAAAACTTAAAGATGCTTCAGAAGCGGACTTTGGGCGCGAAGCGGTCGATGGCGTTACGCGAGTTCGCGCTCGGTATCGAATCCTTGGAGCGGTTTGTGCGGCGCGAACCGCTGAGGAAAGTTCACGAGTGCGTCTTCGGCGTATTGGCGATGGAGAGCGAACCCGTCGATCCGCGATTGTAGTGAAGCCGAAGATGTTTTCTTGAACCATCGAATAAAAAGGGCGAGATATACCTCGCCCCTACAATCATTAAAACCGGTTGAAAATTATTCGGCTTTCAATTTTTCCTTGAACTGCTTTCTGAACTTTTGCAACTTCGGATTGATAACCGCCGCGCAGTAGCCTTGGTTCGGGTGCTGGTTGAAATAATCTTGGTGATACGCTTCCGCCGGATACCACGTTGAGGCTGCGGTGATCTCGGTTACAATCGGATTGCTCCACACGTTTTCGGCGGTGATCTTTTGCTTCGATTTTTCGGCGGCGTCTTTTTGCGCGGCGGTGTGATAAAAGATGCCGGAGCGGTATTGCGTACCGGTGTCGTTGCCTTGACGGTTGAGCGTCGTCGGGTCGTGCGTGTGCCAGAAAACGGTAAGCAACTCGTCGTAAGAAATTTTCGCCGGATCGAATTTGATTTGAATCGCTTCGGCGTGGCCGGTCGATCCGGTGCAGACTTGTTCGTACGTCGGGTTCTTCACCTTGCCGCTGATGTATCCGCTCTCAACAGCGACAACGCCCTCGATGCGTTGAAAGACGGCTTCGGTGCACCAGAAGCAACCCGTCGCAAAGGTCGCGGTTTCTAAACTTGAAGCATTGGTTTTATCCGGCGTGAGCGTTGATGATGAAACTGTCATAATCGATTTGGTTTGAGATGTGAATGAAGGCGATGAAAGAGTTACATAAATTTTTTTCAAAAAGTTTTTGGAGAATTAAAAACCGCCGTGCATATTCGCGTCCTGAAAACTCGCACGCACAACCGGAATTGTTCATCGTGGCTCATCGTGATCCACAGCGATCAAATTTTTCTTCGGATTGTGCCAAACAACTTTGTTGGGACAGCGAGATAAGAGTTCCTTCGCCTGAAAACCGAAACCCCCTCTTATCACTTTTTCTTCCCACTTTTTTCTAACCGTCTTTTTAGTAGCATCACGCGCGGCGGATAACAACGTCGTTGCGCATAAAGTGTTGAGGCAGCAAGTAAAGAGTTACTTCGCCTGTTACCCCGACCTTAAATCAAATGAAGGTTTTGATTTAAGGCAGGGTATGCAAATCGTCATCTTTGCAATTTCCTCCTCAACTTTATTTTTGTCGTATTTTTTTCGCGGCAGCAAGAATAGGCTTACTTCGTAATGGTAAGGTTGTTGGTTCAAGTCCAACCGTTGGCGGCAACGCCAGTGTAGCTCAATCGGGTAGAGCATATCGCATTTAGCCTGCTCAATTTTCTCCGCGAATTTTTTTGTCAAACTTCGGAGCAGCAAGAAAAGCGTTACTTCGTCCGGTGAATCCCGTACTAC
>JACMJS010000156.1 GCA_014380515.1 Chlorobiales bacterium | reverse complement strand
GCGTCGCTGTTCAAAGCGGAAGCCGATGAATTCGTCGGTGCGCTGCGGCGCGAATATCCGAACGCACGCACGAAACTCACCAGCGAAGGCGGCAACATTTTCGTCCGTGAAGATTTTAAGTTTCTGTCGCGCGAACAAATTTTGAACGACGCCGCCAATCGCAAACTGTTGCTGCACGACGTCATCGGGCCGCTCGCGCCGGACGTGATCGAGAGTTCGGCTCTGTACCAACTCTGCCAGCGGCACAAGCCCGACATCATCATCGATTCCATCAACTCCGCAACCGCGCTCGCTTATCAAGATATTTATTCGGCCTCACAGGAAACTTTAGGATTATTGGAAGAAGCCGCGCAGACGAACGCCTTGCCGGAAACGCTCGTCGAGACGGCGGAGAAATTGCTCGCCACGCAATACACGCCGCAACTGATCCGCCACGTTCAATTGCTGCACGAAGCGATGCGCGCCGCCCAAACAAAATTCTATTTGAAGATCGGCACGTGCGGCACGGGCGGCATGGGACTCAACATTCCCTACACGCACAGTGAAGACAAGCCTTCGCGGATGTTGCTTTCGAAATCCGCCATGGCCGGTGCTCATACGCTTCTCCTTTTCCTGATGGGACGCACGCCCGATGCGCCGATCATCAAGGAAATAAAACCTGCGGCGGCGATTGCATGGAAGAAAATCGGGTTCGGCGCAGTGAAGGTACGCGGCAAGGAAGTAGAGCTTGAGGATTCACTGGCCGAAGAGGGACTTTCGCTCGCTGAAATTTTTTCCGTCGGAGATTTGAAAAAGAATCTGATTTCCGTTTCGGAGAAAAAAGTTTTAACCGCGCCCTACATCGATACGGGTGAGAACGGTATTTTTTCGCTCGCCGAATTCCAAACGCTCACCGATGAAGGTCAGATGGAATTCGTTACGCCCGAAGAAATCGCGCAGAACATCGTGTGGGAAATCAAAGGCCGCAACACGGGCAAAGACATCGTAAATGCGTTGGACACGAGCGTGATGGGACCGACCTACCGCGCGGGCTTTCTCCGCGAACGTGCGATTGAAGAATTACAGCGACTGGAGCACGAACACGGCATCGACAGCGTGGCCTTTGAAATGCTCGGGCCGCCGCGTCTCTCGAAATTGCTTTATGAAATCTACTTGCTTAAAAAAGTTTGCAAAACCTTTGGCGCGTTGCGCGCCGCTGGTCCAGAATTCCTCTCTGACGAAGCGACGCGGCTCATCACCACCGACCGCGACCTGCGGAGCCGGATTCTTTCTATCGGTATTCCCATTTTATTGCCCGACGGCCTGCGACTGCTGCGCGGCAGCACGATGAAAATTCCCGCGAAGCACAACACGCACGATCAACAACCCTCGCCTGAAAATCTCGAACACTGGACGCACGACGGCTGGGTTGACTTGCGCTTGGAAAACATGAAGCGGTGGCAAACCCGCATCGAAAACATTTTCAATGAAGTTGAGCACGCCGAAACACATACGAGTAGCGATACCAGTTCGCGCTTCGTTCGCAATGCACATTATTGGACGGGCGAAGGAGAAATCAACATCGGCAAGGTCGTCGGCTGGCTGTTCATTACCGAAGACGACGGACTGCGGATGAAAGGATAACCAGAGAAGTTTTTACACAAACAAAAAGGCGTTCACTCCGAACGCCTTTTTGTTTTTACTTTACTGCAAGAGGATTACGCACCGACGAGTTTCGTCAGGCCGCGGTTGGTTGATTGCCAGAGCGCAACGGAGCGTTTGAAATCGCGCTGTGCCGCACGCATCTGTACTTGCATTTCCTTCAATTGAATTTGCACGGCGTTGTAGCGATCTTCAAGGTGCGATTGGCGTTCGTGTTTGTACGCCAAATACTGCGCGGTCTTCTCGCGCTTGAGAGCCGCATATTGTTGCCGAAGTTTCGAGAGTTGCTCCGAAGCGTGCGTGAGTTGCGATTTCGCCGCGACCAGCATTTGATTGCCCGCCGCTACTACAAACTCCGGTTGGCCTTTCAACTTCTCAGCGAGCAACCGTTCTTGCATCGCCGCCTTGCGCCGCATGATTTCTTCGGGACTGACTTGCTTTAATCCGCTGGCCAACTTCACCGTTGAAAGTCCGAAGATCATCCACTTCGTCGGGTCGAAATCATACCAGCGAATGCCGTTGCGGTAATCGAGGGCGAACTCGTGATGATAGTTGTGATAACCTTCGCCGTAAGTGTAGAGCGAAGTAAACCAATTGTCGCGCGCGCTATGCCGGTCGCTGTAAGTTTGCTTGCCGAAGACGTGGCAAACGGAATTGATCGCAAAGGTCGCGTGATGATTGAGTACCAGCCGCATACAGCCCGCGACGAACAACCCGCCAATCCAGTCGCCCCAGAGAATGCCCGCGACAAGCATCGGAAAGACGAACGACATGAAACTGGCGAAGACGATGAAGTGCTTGTGTTGCCAGCGCAGCAACGGATCGCTCCACAAATCGCCTGCCGCTTTCGGATCAAGGTTGCGGGTGCGTTCGGTAAACATCCAAAGAATATGCGCGTGCCAAAATCCGTCTTTGACGCTATACGGGTCGGCATCTTTGTCGATTTGCTGATGATGCACGCGGTGATCGAGCGACCACTCAATCACCGAGCCTTCGAAGGCCGCGCTGCCGAAGACGACGTAGAGTGCGCGGACGAAGGGCGAGGCGTCGTACGTGCGGTGCGAGAACAAACGGTGATAGCCGCCCGTGATGGACATTCCGGCGACAACCATCAGCACGAATCCGAAGATCAGGGTTTGGATGTGAAAGTTTCCGGTGAGAATCCAGATGAGCGTTGCTGTAACGCCGATGAGAGGCGTGAGGCTGAGGAAGATGGCCGTCGGC
>JACMJS010000022.1 GCA_014380515.1 Chlorobiales bacterium | reverse complement strand
TGGAAAATATCGACCGCGAGGACGTCGAGCGTGAACTACTCAAGCGATGATTTATCTCTGAAGACTCCACCGTCTTCGACTTGTACGTCATTCCTGCGGAGGCTGGAATGACGACGCAAGAACGGTTTCTCACGCTTTGAATCCGTAGTCTTTGAGAATTTTATAGACATGTTTCGGGACGAGGGTTTGCAGCAAGTCGGGATAATTTTTCTTGACGAAGTAGTAGTTGCGAATGAGGTGGAAATCGACCGAGTAGCGTGCGAACTCCAAGCCGCGCGGCCCGATGCGCCGCATCACCGCAGCGATCACACGGCCAAGCCAGATGGGAATCTTGCGACCGGTTTTAACTGGAGCCGCCTCGCCCAAATTCGTTCGCTCCATCATCTGCTCCGCCGAAACCCGCACGCCTTCCCGCCGGTTGCCCGCCGATGTTTCAGGAAAAACTTCCAAGTCGTGCTCGATCAGATTTAAAAGGTCTTCGCCTTTTTGGGTTCGAACCATCACCCACTGCCGCTTTTTATTTTTCTCCAACGGTGCGCCGACGTAGCCAATCGTGATGTCGGCGAGGCCGTTGAGATAATCGAAGCAACTCATACAGCTCGGCGCGAAGACGCTGTTTTGTGCGAGTTCCTGCGGCAAACTGAAGTACGGCACTTTTTCAAGATCGCCGTTTTCATGTTTCAGGTGCACGTTGAAATCCTGCATGAACTCGTAGTGCCGCACGGTTTCGTGCGAGCGCGAGATGCGTTCCAAAATCCACCGCAGTTTGCGCGGCTTGATGTTATCGACGCACGGAATGCCGACCGCAAAAATTTCCATCTCGCGGATATAATCAAAGCGCGTTTGAAAATCTTTCAACACGTGAATATGACACGACGCGCCGATAACCATCAGTTTTCGGATGCCTTGTTTGTACGCGGTCTCGAGCGCGAGCAGCGTCGGGGAGATCACGGGCTTGTTGCCGCGTCCGGCTAAAATTTCTTCGACCGATGTGGCGAGCACCGGTTCAGGAAAAAAGTAATCCGTCTTGCTGCGATGCAGCGTCGCAACCGCTTCGACCTTTTTGGTTTCGAACGCACGCATCGCCAAATGCGAAACGATACCGCTCCACTGAGCTTCGGCAATCGGTTGTTTCAATGAGGCGATGAACCGCCTGCGCGTGATGCCGAAACGCATTTCGTCTTCATCTTCCACCCGCCGTTCACGGCCAAAGACGTTCGATTCCTGTTCGCCGAGCCAACCCAACTTGAAAACGCAGCTTTGAATACTTTCCTTCGCAGGCCACGCCCGCACTTCGCAGAGGCCGCAGGTGCTGCACAGCGTCTCGCGGTGCGCCGTTTGATGAGATGAAAGTTTTTGCGCTGCGGATGACTTAAAAAGCGGTGCGGTCATAGCTGTTTTTTTGGTGTGCCGAGAAGTTACATCGGGCGATGATGTTATGAAAATATATTGCGGCGATTCACTCGGGGGGATGCATCTGGCAGTTAAAGTTTCGCCTATTGAATGATGGGGCTTATCTTCACTTTCAATGTCCGTCTCCTTTTCATCGCCGTTATGATTGCAAGTGCGGCGTCATTCAAATTCGAACTCCGATGAAGTTTACTTTTTTCTCCGCGATACCCGTCATGTCTCTATGCTTTTTATTTTTCGTACCGCAGTCCGTTTCCGCTCAGGCGAAAAGCGTTGATCCATATACGCAAACCGCGATAGACGCCGATAAGCGGGCGAAGGAACTCTATCAACCCGTGCAAACGCTTGAGATTTCTTTTCAAAAAAAAACTGATAAGAAAACCAAGTATGCGTTGGTTGAGGCTTATATGAAATTCGGAAATTATATGATGCTGGAGTCGCCCGTCTCGCCGCGCAGCAAATACCGCCCTGCGCTCAAAGCCTATAACCGCGTGCTGGAACTGGATAAATCAAACGAAGAAGCCGCTAAGAACAAAAAGCAAATCGAGGACATCTACACGCAAATGGGAATGCCGATCCCGAAAGATTGATCTTGCAGCCCCGACTTTTTCCATCCATTCATCATCCGAAAAATCATTTTTGCGACATGAACATTTTCGAGGATTTCAAGAAATTTATTTCGCGCGGCAACGTGGTCGATTTGGCCGTCGGTGTGATTATCGGTGCGGCGTTTGGCAAGGTCGTCTCGTCAGTCGTTGATGACATCATCATGCCGCCTTTGGGTTTGGCCATCGGCGGCGTTGATTTTAAGAATCTCAAAGTCATTTTGAAGGCTGCCGATCCGCTGACGAAAGCCCCGGAAGTAGCGTGGAAGTACGGCAACTTCATTCAAAACTTGTTTGACTTTCTCATCATTGCCATCGCCATTTTCGCCATCGTCAAAATCGTCAGCATCATTGAGCGGCGTCAGCAAGCAGCGCCGCCGCCGCCCGCGCCGCCGCCACCACCGACGAAAGATCAGGAGTTGCTCACTGAAATCCGCGATTTGCTCAAAAGCAATCCGCCCGAAAAAGAACCGGTGAACAAACCGGCCTAAGATTTCCGCCTGCCGTTCCAAATCCAGCGACGCATCCGTATTTTTTTTCGCATATCAAATTCAGGCTTGATGAAGATTCGAAAAGTGCTCGTAGCCAACCGCGGCGAAATTGCCATTCGCGTGATGCGCACGCTGCGCGAAATGCACATCGAGAGCGTCGCCGTCTTTTCGGACTCGGATAAGAGCGCGCGATTCCACCGTTTTGCCGATGAAGCCTACAGCATCGGCGGGACGACCTCGCGCGAAAGTTATCTCGCACAGGAAAAAATTTTGGATGTCGCCCGGCGTTCGGGCTGCGACAGCATTCATCCGGGCTACGGCTTTCTTTCGGAGAACGCCGCATTCGCAACCGCCTGTCAGGATGCCGGTTTAATTTTTATCGGCCCGAAACCCGGCGTCATCACCGCCCTCGGCGATAAGACTGAGGCGCGCAAGCTTGCCATCCGTGCGGGACTTCCGATTGCCGCCGGAACGGAGAATGCCATCGACGACATTGCCGAAGCCCACCGCATTGCGGATGGGATCGGTTATCCGGTGCTCGTCAAAGCGGCGGCGGGCGGCGGCGGCAAAGGCATGAAACAGGTTCAGCGTTCGGCGGAATTCGAAAAACTTTTTCGCTCCGCACAGAGTGAGGCGCAGTCGGCGTTCGGCGACGGGCGGGTGTACATCGAAAAGTATTTAGAAAACCCGCGGCACATCGAAATTCAAATTCTTTGCGACGCGCACGGCCATGCGGTTTATCTGCACGAGCGCGAGTGCTCGATTCAACGGCGGCATCAAAAGGTGATTGAGGAAGCACCCTCGAGCGTGCTTACGCCGGAACTCCGCAAGGAGATGGGCGAATGCGCAGTGCGGCTTGCGGTAGAGGCCGGTTACACCAATGCGGGTACGGTTGAATTTCTGCTCGATAAGCACCGCAAGTTTTATTTCCTTGAAGTGAATACGAGGTTGCAAGTCGAACATCCGGTTACGGAGATGATCACCGGCCTTGATTTGGTGCGTGAGCAAATCCGCATCGCCGAAGGCGCGGCGCTTTCATTTTCACAGGCGGACGTTGAGATGCGCGGACACAGCATCGAGTGCCGCGTCTATGCGGAAGATGCCGCGAATGATTTTCTACCGTCAATCGGCAGGCTCTCGCACTATGTCGAGCCGAACGGCTTCGGCGTCAGGACCGATTCGGCGGTGGCGCAAGGCTCTGAGATCACGATGCACTTCGACCCGATGATTTCGAAACTCGTGGTGTGGGATAAAACGCGGGCACAGGCCATCGAGAAGATGCGGCGTGCGCTGGCGGAGTATGAAATTGCGGGCGTTGAAACCACGATTCCCTTTTGCCTTTTTGCGATGCAACATGCCGCGTTTCAGAGCGGGAATTTTGATACGCACTTCATTCAAAACTTTTACACCTCGCGCGAGGTCGCCCCGCAAAGCCCCGACAGGATTGAAGCGGCGGCGGTGCTGGCGTCGCTGCTTGCATCGATGGGCGTGCCGACAAAGAAAACCGAATCCGCAATGACGTCATCCCGCGAACCCAAACTTGCCCCGGCGGCGGAAACGAATTGGGAACGGCGAAAGTATGTATGAAAAGTATGCAGAAATAATTTTCACCTTATCGCCCTGCCCGCAACGCCGATGATTGAACTCAAGCTCAAACTTCCGAAACATCTCGAGAAAGATTTCCGCCGTATCGTGATGGAAAAATTTGACGGCAGCAAAGAGGACGCCCTTCTACAAGCCCTCACGGAATTTATCGACGCCGAAAACGCTGAAGCCGCGCAGCGCGAAGCTGAACTTCGCAAGATGTCCATTGAGTTGAACCGAAAGAAAAAGTCGGAATTGATCACCGGCGGCGATGCATCGCGCAACGTGCTCGATACAAAAAAGATTGAACTTGACCAGAAAGCCGCTCTCGATAAAAAGATGGTTCAGTCGTTGCTCAAAGATTTCAACGCCGCTACATAATTTTATATGACGCCTCCCGAAACCTACGCACCCACGCCCGACGAAGAATCCGTGCTCGACGCCTTGCACTTCGTGTTGAACTTCGCTGATTTGAAAACGGAGACGCGGCTTGAGGATGAACGGCTGCTTGCGGCAATCGAAAATTTAACCGCGCTGGAATTGGTCGAAGTGCTTGAGTGGCATGAAGCAAGGAAAGAGTTTTTTCCGCCGCGAGATATTCACTTACCGCTCGAGCGGTATGCGTTTCTGGCCACCGCGCGCGGCTTGCGCGTCATTCATTCGGCTTAAAAAAAATCACAGATGACGGCGGATAAAATTCGCGTGCGGGCGTGCGGTCTGGCAGTGCAGGATGGCGCAGTGTTGCTCGTCAATCACAAGCGGTTTATGGGTAGCACACACTTTCCTGAAACCGCGTGGATATTGCCCGGCGGGGCGGTTGAACCGGGCGAGCCGTTACACGAAGGCGTGAAGCGCGAAGTGTTCGAAGAAACCGGCTTTAAGTGTGAAGTCGGAAAACTACTTTTCGTCAAAGAACTGATCTTTCCTTACCCCGACACCCGCACAACGCAGGCTCCCGAATCACACTCGATTTCGCTCGGCTTCCATTGCCGGATTACGGGCGGCGAACTAACGACGGGCATCGATCCGGAGTTCTCCGTCAGCGAGCAACTCATTCTCGAATCCAAGTGGATTCCTATTTCCGAACTTCATAAGTATACACTTTATCCGCCGTTCCTCGCGGCGTTCATCGCCGAATACGATTACAATCAATTCGAAACGATTGCGGCGATGCTGTTTTCAAGCCGTGAATGAAATCGTTGAATATCTTACAAGCATAAATTCATGAAAGCAGTTTTGACCGGCTCAACCGGCACGGTAGGTTCGGCACTGAGCAAGCATCTTAGTGAGCAAGGTGCGGAAGTGATCGGTTGGGATCGAAGCCGGATGCGGCCCGGCGATCAACAGGCGGCGGAAAAATTTTTGCGAGAAGCAAAACCGGACGTGTTGTTTCATCTCGCGGTGGCTTCGCAACCGGCGGGCATCGCGGATGAATATCACATCGTCGGTACGGTGTGGCCGGAACAACTTGCTGAATTGACACGGAGGCTTGACATCCGTTTCGTCTTCACCAGCAGCGTCATGGTTTTTTCCGATGATGCCAAAGGACCTTTTACACCGGAGACATCGCCCGATGCGGCTATGGGCTACGGCGCAGAGAAACGACGTGCCGAAGAACTTATCCGTCATGCAAACGCCGATGCGATTATCGCACGGCTTGGTTGGCAAATCGGTGGCAACGACGTTACAGACCGCAATGATATGGCGTCATTTCTGGAGCGGCAGTGGAAGGCGGAAGGTGTGATTCGCGCGAGTTCAAAATGGTTTCCGGCCTGTTCATTCCTCAGCGACACCGCTGCCGCGCTTACCCAACTTGCATCGATGCCCGGAAGTTCGTATCTGCTCGATGCCAACCGCCAATGGTCATTCTATGACATTTGCGTCGCGCTTCGAACCGCCCGCGATGCGACATGGCACATCGAGGCAACGGAGGATTTTATTTATGACCAGCGGATGATCGATCTCAGAATAGAATTACCCTCGCTGAAAGTGCGGTTGCCGGATTTGCATTGATCGTAATCTCCGCAGCGAAGATGGAAAAAGCCGAAAACCCGCGTCAGCAGTGAAGCTACGCGGGTTTTAAGATGTAATTATGTAGTGTGGACGGTAGTGGAGTCGAACCACTGACCTCCACCGTGTCAAGGTGGCGCTCTAACCAACTGAGCTAACCGTCCGTGCCGAAGCATTGAGATGCCGAAGAAATGGGCTGCAAATATAACGGCTCACTCCCTTTTTCCAAGCCCCGAACCCAAAAATTTCCTCGCGTTACAAACACGTTATCTCACGGCTCTGTGTCAGCGGTGTCAGGGGGCGCAAATTTGGGCTTGACATTTTGACATCGCCCGTCCGAAAACTTATCTTGCCCCACTATCGTTTTACAATTACAAGTTTTTTCCAAAAGCAATCTCATAACGCACCTAAACGCCAAGATGGTATGATGAAGAAGCATTTTTTCCCGTTGCTGCTTTGCACGTTGCTCGCAGCCGCAATCTCCGCCGAAGCCTCCGCACAAACAGCCTTGCGATCCGGTACTGCGGTTGCGCCCGCAGAGTTTTCGCTTGAGCAAAACTATCCGAATCCGTTCAACCCATCGACGACCGTCGCGTTTTCGCTGCCCGTCGCCGCACAGGTCTCGATCAAAGTCTCCGACATTTTAGGACGCGAAGTTGCCACCGTGCTTAACGCCCCGCGTGCTGCCGGAAAACACACCGTTCAATTCAGCGCGGGCAACTTGCCGAGCGGCCTGTACTTTTATAAAATCGTCGCCACTGCCGGAGCAAACACGTTCAGTGAAACGAAGCGCATGATTTTGACAAAGTAACCGGAGCGGCTTTTTGTTTTCAACGGGCTTGGTCGCATTTTTATCAAGCCCGATATTTTCTGGTTGCCCATCTTTTACGTTCTCTCGAATACACTTCTCCGCTATGTCTTTACCCGCAGCCGACGAACAAATCCTTCAACAGATTTTTGCAGGCAACCGGCGGGCACTTTCACGCCTGATCACGCGCGTCGAAAACGGCGGGGCGGCACTCGTACCCCTGCTCTCTTCACTCTACACCCGCACCGGCAAAGCATATCGCATCGGTATTACCGGGCCGCCGGGCGCAGGCAAATCCACACTGACCAACAAACTTGCCAAGTCATTTCGCGCGGAAAATTTAACCGTAGCCATCATCGCCGTTGATCCCACCAGCCCTTTCACCGGCGGCGCGCTCCTTGGCGACCGCGTGCGCATGAGCGACATCATGCTGGACGGCGGCATCTTCATTCGCTCGATGGCCACACGCGGCAACTTGGGCGGATTGTCTGAGAAAGCCAGCGAAGTCGCTGGCGTGCTCGATGCGGCGGGATTTGACGTCGTGATTTTCGAAACCGTCGGTGTCGGTCAATCGGAGTTGGATATTGTTTCGGCGGCGGACACGACGCTCGTCGTGCTTGTGCCGGAATCGGGCGACGCGATTCAAGCGATGAAAGCCGGTTTGATGGAAATCGCGGATGTCTTCGTGATGAACAAATCCGATCACGCCGAATCGGATAAAGCCGTTCATGCCCTACTGACGAGCATCGGCTTCCGCGATCACAACGAAACGACGTGGCTGCCGAACGTGGTGAAAGCCGTCGGCACAACGGGCGCGGGCATCAGGGAGATTCGCGCCGAAATCGAAAAACATAAAGCGCATTTGGAATCGCGCGGGTTGCTTGTCGTCAAGCGGCTGGAGCGGGAACGGCGGTTCGTGAAAGCGGCCATCGAGGAAAAGTGGCGCACTGCGTTTTGGTCGGGCGAGCGCGAAGCGGAACTGACGAAACTCCTTTCCGAAAAACTTTCGCCCTATGAAATTTCCGAACGCCTCACCCAAAACGGCTTTTGATTTCTCTCGCTGTTGTCATTCTGAACGAAGCCCAAGTGCAGTGAAGAATCCCTTGTTCTCGAAACACAATTAGGGATTCTTCCCTAACGCTCAGAATGACATAGAAGAAATTCTTATCTTGCGTTCAACCGCCACCTGTAGAAACATTGGAGACGCCGCCTTACAGGGCATTGCGGATGCGGCGTCTTCACCGTGGTCATCCACAATAGGCTGTGAACCTATCGTCAAAAAGGAAATGAAGAACGGTGCTTCGGCACAAGCCCGAGCGCAATTTGCAACTTGCCGGATACCGCCGCGATTTCGGTTGCGGCTCAAAGCAAGTTCCTTACGCAAGGGCGTTCTTCGTTTTCAAATCACCTTTCAATCTGAATCATGTCCCTCTTCACCGATCTTTTCGGCAAACGCCTCTCCGTTGCGCCCAATGAACTTGGGTTTCTTTACCGCAGAAACGTCCTTGCCGAAGAACTCGCGGCGGGCATCTACGAGCGGTTCGATTTCAACAATGAACTGACGCTTTTCACCGTGCCGCTCACGCCGAAGTTGCAACTCATCACCAATCAGGAAGTGCTGACGAAAGACAACATCGCGCTCCGCTTTTCTTATCACATTCTTTACCGCATCACCGACGGGCGAAAACTCATTACCAAAGTGCGTCCTATCTACGCCGTCTATGACGCCGAACAATTGTTGCACGCGGTTACCCAGCTCTCCTCGCGCGATAAAATTTCGCAAGTGATGAGCGAGGATTTAAATGAGAAACGGGCGGAGTTGATGGATTTGAAAACTGAAGCGATGGAAAAAGTCGCCGCCGATTTGGGCATCACGCTCGATCAAGTATTGCTCCGCGATCTTACTTTTCCCAAACCGATTCAGGATTTATTTGCCAAGCAATTGGAGTCGAAGATTCGTGCGAAGGCTGATCTTGAAAATGCCCGCACCACCGTCGCCACCGCACGGGCATTGAAGAATGCATCGGAACTGATGAAGGACGACGATAACATCAAGTTCTTCCAACTGCTCGAAACCCTTACCAAGATTGCCGCCAAAGGCAACCACACGTTTATGATCGGCGACTTGGGTCAATCGCTGCCGAAAACTTCGAAATGATTTTTGGGATTTGCGTGGCTGTCGTTGCAGGGGCGACAGCGATCTTGCCGAGCTAACGCTCTATGGCCTCGCCCCTACGATGCGTGCGGATACATCAAGCGTTGCCGTAAACTTTGAGAACCGTTTCGCGCAATGCGATTCCGGCCTCCGAGCAAGCGAAGTAAATGACTTCGGCAATATCTGAGGGCTTAACCCAAGCTTCGAAGTCGGCTTCGGGCATTGCGGCGCGGTTGGCGGGCGTGTCGATTGTGCTCGGCACCACGATGCTTGTTACCACATTTTTTTCCTTTCCTTCCGCATTGAGGAGTTCCGCCAGTTTGAACAGCAGCGATTTCGAGAGGGCATAGCCGATTGCATTTCTTCCCGCCTGAACATCGAATGCCGGACGCGCACCGATCAGCACCAACCGCCCGCCGCCCGCTTGCGCCATCATTTGTTTAAATGCCGGACGGGCGACGAGGTAAGCCGATTTGAAATTAAGGTCAAGCATCTTCGCCATCGCATCTCCGTCCGTTTCCTTGATACCGCCCGCCGCGTAGCCACCGACAAGCATCACCGCCGCGTCGATATGATCGTGCCGGTCGATAATCGCCGTAACGAAATTTTCAACCGCCACTTCGTTCGTCAAACCGATACGATGCACTTCGAGCGTACCACTGATGCCGGAGCCGGAAAGTTCTTGCAACGCATCGGCATCTTTTTGGCGGTTCGGCTCAATCGTCGCAACGACCCGGTAGTTTTCCGAAAGAAATTTTCGGGTAACCGCAAGCCCCAAGTTGCCCGCAGCGCCGGTGATGATGACTACTTTTTCCATCGCAAGAAGTTTGAATCGTAAAGGCTCAGGAAAACGAGCGAATTGTTTTGAAGACTTCGCCTTCGATAAAAACATTGAGCAGATCAGCATCGACTTTGCTGGCGGCGGCTTCGTCGTGCAGGATGTCGAACGCGCGTTCGGTCGGTAAGGCTTTTTTGTAGGGACGGTCGGCGGCGGTAAGCGCGTCGTAGATGTCGCAGATCGCCATCATTTTGGATTGAATCGGAATCGCTTCGGCGGGCAACCGGTTCGGGTAGCCGCTGCCATCCAGTTTTTCATGGTGCGCGTAGGCGATGAGCGGAATGTTTCGCAGATCGTTCGTCCACGGAATCTGCCGGAGAAATTCAAACGTGTGCGAAACATGGTGTTGAATTTCTTCGCGTTCTTCCTCGGATAATGTGCCGCGGCGGATCGAGAGCCGTCCCATTTCGTAGCGCGTCAGGTATTCATATTGTTCGTGTTCATCATACACGAACACTTTCGTTTGAATCGTTTGCAACCGGTTCTGGTGCTGCGAGCGGCTGACGGCGGTCGGTTCGTTGGCTTTTAAAATAGTGATGAGATCGGTATCGAGCTCCAGAATCAGACGGCGGCATTCGGAATCCAATTGATTCATCAACGGTTGGGCGGCGTCCTTGCCGTGCTGCGAAAGGGCTTTGAGCTTCTCGTTGGCATACTTCAATTGAATCGCCTTGCGGGTCGTCTCATAGCGGCCTTTGATGCTTTGAAGTTCATGCTCGTAAAGTTTGTTCGCCTTGACGAGCACCGATTCGCGCACGCCGATTTTGCCGAAGTCGTGAAGCAGCGACGCATACTCGATCTCGCGTAAATCTTTCTTGCTGAACTTGACGGATTTGTAGATGCCGGTCGTAAGCCGGTCGACGGTTTCGGCAATCGAGACCGTCAGCGTAGCGACGCGGGCGGAGTGGCCGGAAGTCGTCGGGTCTCGGGCTTCGATGGCTTTGACGCTGGCCATGATGAAGCCCTCGAGCAA
The DNA here is from genome assembly GCA_014380515.1 of Chlorobiales bacterium. Lineage (GTDB taxonomy): Bacteria > Bacteroidota > Chlorobiia > Chlorobiales > JACMJS01 > JACMJS01. Next base: position 2,262 of record JACMJS010000022.1, on the reverse strand, counting down.
AGCGCGGATGCTGTCAAAGAGTTGCAGGTTTTCGTAGGCAATCGAGGCTTGAAGTGCGAGCGCGGTGATGAAGCGTTCGTCCTGTTCGGTGAACTCAACGACGTGCTGATCGGCGTCCTGCGGCGTGTTGATAACGATATTTTTGTGTCGCCGCTTGTTCGTCAGTTGGATGACTCCGATGGTTTGTTTATCGCGGTTGAGGATCGGCGCGACGAGCACGGACTTGGTGCGGTAGTCGGAAATTTTATCGTGCTGCTTGTTGATGCTGTAAGGCGCGCCTTCCGGCAGTTCATACACATCGGCGATGCGCAGCGTCTCTTGTGCAACCGTCGCGTAGCCCGGCAAAGTTTGGCGGCTGAGCGACGCGTAACCGGAGAGCGCGGATTTGTTGCTCACTTCCATCGTCTTCTCGCGGAACGACGCGGCGGAATTTTTGCGGTCGTATTTGAATCGCAATTGTTTGTTGCTCAAATAGTTTTGACGGTCGTAGCCGAGGCCGTCGCGGTCGACGACGAGATAGAAACACGCGGCGTCGGCACAAGTTACATCCTTGCAAACGGCGGTGATCGTTTCGGTGAGTGATTCAATATCCGTTTCGCCGGAAAACTTCACACCGATTTCGTGGAGTTTCTGAACTTCGCTCAACTGTGCGGCAAGAACGGCATCGCTTGTTTGTTGCTCGGAAAAAACGCGCTGGGTTTTTTTGAGGAGCAATGCGAATGCGGTTTCAGTTACCGGCTTTTCGAGAATATCGATGATGCCTTTTTCATCGAGCAAGTCGGTGTAGTTGCCATATGCTTTCAATTCGTCGGGTGTGGCAACGATGGCAATGCTGATGAGGCTGCGAAGGCTTTCAGGAATGACTTGAGCGGATTTGCTGATGTGCTGAAGTCCGAGCAACAGCAAAATTTTAGCGCGCCTACCGCCGAGCCGTTCATCAGCGGTCATGCTGCGGAGCTTATCGATGGAGCGGGAGAGTTTATAGTATTCTACGCCGTCTTGCTGGGCACTTAATACTGAAATGATTGCGGGAGATTGAAGGCCGATGCCGTCGAAGAGTTTGATTCGATCAAAGTTGTCCGTGCTCATGAAGATCGGTAAAATTATCGCTGCGGTGTATTGATAGAGGCTCGCTTCAACTTCAAGCGGGCATCAGGCGATAGCGGGAGGTGAGGCCAAATATAAGCGAGCCTGCCTTCAGAACCACACCAGCACCGCAGTTTACTTCCCCGCCCCCTTAAAACATTGCGCACACGGCCCGGTTTCCGGTACCGCACAAAAATAAAAAAATTAGGTAATTAGGGAGAATCGTAACCAAAGAAAAGGTTGAGAAAAAGTTTGAACGGATTGTCTTTTCTGTGATTGAAGCGGAATTCAATTTCTTTGAGATACATCGGGAAATGGTATTTGGAAACGCCGCGATAGTTGTAAAGAATATGCTTGGCATAACTCCAAAAACCTTCAATACCGTTGATATGGTTTTTGGTTTTCTTATCGACCATACTTTTAGAATGATTAACCGTGTGGTGCTTTCCATATCGCTTCAAGGATTGATACCCTCTGAAACTGTCGGTGAAATACACCGAGCCTTTGCGGGTTTTGGCTTTGATGTGCTGCATCAATTGTTCGGCACTCACATCGGGTACGACCTTAGTATAAACTCTACCGTCCCGCTCCAACAGGCCGAAGACGATGGACTTGCCTGCCGCACCGCGTCCGCGTTTGCCTTTTCTGCGGCCACCGAAGTAAGCCTCGTCCATCTCGATTTGGCCGCTGAGGACCGTGCCTTCAAGTTCAGCCGTGTGGTAAAGCAGCGTTCGCAGTTTTTGATAAACCCGTGTTACACTTTTAACATCCAAGTTCAGATCGGTTGCTAAACGATAGGCCGGAACTTGTTGATAGAAGCCTTTGAGGATTTCAATTTCACGCCGCAGTTGAGCAAGGCTTTTCTGACGCTGGCACTTTCGGCACTTGGCATACCCGCGAGCGGTGCGGTTGACTTTGAACGAGCCGCAGAAAATACACTTGCGACCGCGTAAAAAATTGGCCGCACAACTAAATTGACTGTAACTCATCGTAATCCTGTGTTTTATCAAGTTACACAGGTTACTTTTCTACCTAATTACCTTTATTTTTAATGATAAAAATTAATGCCGCCACCATGACGGCATTCAAGAAAAATCAAGCACTGAAATGATCGGGATTTTTTCGCCGCGTCATCGTTGAGCCGCGGAGACTTAAAAAGTAAATCAAGAAAGGCAG
>JACMJS010000155.1 GCA_014380515.1 Chlorobiales bacterium | reverse complement strand
GATTGGCCGTATCAATGAAGTTGCCGCCCGCTTCAACGTAAATGTCAAACATTTTTTTGCTTTCATCTTTGGATGCGCCCCAGCCCCATTCTTCGCCGAAGGTCATCGTGCCGAGTGAAATCTCCGAGACGCGCAGGCCGCTATGACCCAAGAGTTTGTATTTCATTTTTAGTGTGGATTAAAAAAGTTAAGGAAGGAAATAAATTTCTCTTTTCGTCATTCCGGCTTGACCGGAATCCTTCTTTCGTTTACAAAGACGGATTCCCGACGTGGCGGGAATGACACCAGAGGAAATGTGAAGCAGAGCGGTTGGCTGGAGAAATATATCTCCGGCGAAAGGTGCGCACAATCCGCCGGAGATAGTTTAAAAATTACTTTCTTTCTTCGGGCACGATGTCAATCACCGCTTTTTCCGGCGTGCGAATCACCACGAGCGGCGCTTTGATGCCGACTTGCTTATCCGTCAAGAGCCGATGCAAATCATCGATACTCGTGATCGCTTGTTCACCGTAGCCGACAATAATGTCTCCCTCTTGCAATCCCGCTTTCTGTGCGGGACTATTGTCCTCGACCGCCGAAACAAGCACGCCGCTTTCAGACAGAAGATTGTGTAACCGCACGACCGGACGCGGCACCGTAACGTTCTGACCTGCGACGCCGATGTACCCGCGCTTCACGCGGCCATCTTTGATCAGTTGTCCCGCGATGAGTTTGGCCGTGTTGCCTGCAATCGCAAAGCAGATGCCTTGCGCGGGCAAAATGACCGCGGTGTTCACGCCGATGACTTCTCCGTGCGAATTGACGAGCGGCCCGCCGGAGTTGCCGGGATTGAGCGCGGCGTCGGTTTGAATGATGTTGTCAATCAACCTGCCGGAGTTCGAGCGCAATGAACGACCGAGCGCGCTCACCACGCCCGCCGTTACCGTCGCCTGAAAGCCATACGGATTGCCAATCGCAACGACGAGCTGTCCCGCACGAATCGCCTGTGAATCTCCGAACGACGCGGCAATCAGGTTCGGCGCATTGATTCGAAGCACGGCGAGGTCGGAGTGTTCATCGTCGCCGATCAGTTCCGCATCGAACTTGCGGCCGTCGGACAAGGCGACCGAAACTTTCGATGCGCCGTGCACGACGTGGCTGTTAGTGAGAATGAAACCATCGGCGGTGAAAATGAATCCCGAACCGGAGCCGCCGCCCCCGCGGCCTCTCCAGTTGCGGCGTCCGCCGCGGGCTTCGTGCTGCACATCGATCTTGACGACCGAGGGACTTACTTTTTCGGCCACACCGATCACGGCCTCTGAATACGCATCCAGAAGTTTTGCGTCTGACGGAATCGGCTTCTCGGAAGGCTTGGCTTCGCGCGACGCATCAGGCTCATTGGCCGCGTCCGTAGAAACGAGTTGCATTAAACGTGTCATGACTTTTCTCCTTGTGCCAATGCTGCGTTGCAACATCGGCGGTTAGTTGTTTGAATCGTAAAGAACAGGAGCGATGAAACGGCAAACCGTCGCTTTGAAAAATGTTTGCGGCTTCCCTGTAAAACGACATCGCCCGTTTGAATCATGTGGATGAAAGCGGGAGTTGGTTTTCTTGGGTTGACGAAAAGCGATGCGAAAAATTTTATCGAAACGGATTTATTTATGATTGCAAACCTACGCTGCCGGTTTTATCTTCGCAAGTAGGCACGGCTTTGTAGTGTAGTATCAAAGAAGTAACCTTTGCAGAATCAACAGGAGTTTGAAGCATTATGAAAACCAAACAAGTTTTATGTCCGGTCGAAATCACGATGCACGTGCTCGGCGGGAAATGGAAGCCGGTGATTTTATTTCACCTGAAGGAAAAAGTGCGACGCTTCGGCGAATTGAAGCGCATCATTCCGGGTGTAACTCAAAAGATGCTCACGCAGCAACTCCGTGAATTGGAGCGCGACGGCGTAGTCTCGCGGAAGGTCTATGCCGAAGTCCCGCCGAAAGTCGAATACGCCTTGACGAAGTTCGGCGAAACCTTGGGGCCGATTTTGAAACTGATGTGCAAGTGGGGCATCGAGCATGAACACATCATGCAAAAGAAAAAAGAATCGGAAGGCTTCCGAGCCGCGTGAATCCTCACCCGAATTATTCGCATCATTTTTAACTCACTTCTCCCTTTAACAAAGGGAGCTGTCCCGCCAGCAAGCGGGATAGAGGGTTCAGGATTTGGCACACACAAGTTTGATGTTCTATCTTCTCCGCTCTGAAAACTTTTGCAACATTTCGTCAATGAACATCACCGTTTTGGGCGCGGGCAGTTGGGGCACCACGCTTGCGATTCTGCTTTCTGAAAATCAACACGCCGTTTCGCTCTGGGCGCACCGTGAAGAGTTTTCTCAAACCCTCAACGCCGACCGCGAAAACAAACGCTACCTCAAAGGCATCCCGATTCCGCACAGTATTCTGATCACGCATTCGCCCGATGAAGCGATCTCAGGCGCGTTTCCCAAACCGGACGTGATTGTTACCGCCACGCCCTCACAGGCCGTGCGCGAGACGCTGTTGCAATTTCAAAAGTTCAATCTCAAAGAAAGTGTGTTCGTCAATGTCGCCAAGGGCATCGAGGTTCACAGCGGCTTGCGCATGTCGGAAGTCATTCAAAGCGCGGTTGCAGACTTGCATCCCGAACAAATTGCGGTGCTTTATGGACCGAGCCACGCCGAAGAAGTGAGCCAGAAACGTCCGACGACGGTCGTAGCCGCGTCGTCTGAACAAGCGACATCGGAACTCGTGCAGAGCGCGTTTATGACGCCGATGTTTCGCGTCTATGTCAATAGCGACGTGGTGGGCGTTGAGATTGCAGGCAGCGTGAAGAACGTGATGGCGATTGCGGCGGGCATCGCCGACGGCGTGGGCTACGGCGATAATGCCAAAGCCGCGATCATTACGCGCGGGCTTGCGGAGATCGCGCGGCTCGGCGTACGGCTCGGCGCAAACCCGCTCACCTTTTCGGGACTCGCGGGCATCGGCGATTTGGTCGTAACCTGCGCGAGCCGCCACAGCCGCAATAGATACGTCGGCGAGCAAATCGGTAAAGGCCGTAAACTCTCCGAGATCATTTCCGAGATGGTGATGGTCGCCGAAGGCGTCTCGACGACGAAAGCCGTTTCAGAACTGGCGCAGAAGCTCGGTGTCGAGATGCCGATCACACAAGCCGTCTTCGATATGCTTTTTGAAAACAAACCCGCCCGCCACGCCGTCTTTGAATTGATGACGCGCGACCCCAAAGACGAAATGCTTTGACGCCGCGATGACAACACAAGGCCCTCTTTGGTATATCGTGCGAATGGATTTCGTGCTCGCGGTATTGTTGCTCGTGCTCTGGCCGCTGGTGCTGCTCGTGATGTCGCTCCGAAATAAACAATTGCTCGCGCCGATGCTGGCGTATTGGCGGGCGTCGGCACTGCTGATGATTACAGTTTATTTGATGATCGCCGAATTGCCGGTTGCGTTTCTTTGCGGCGTGCTCGCGCGCGTTTTTATTCCCGCCGTGCTCTGGCAAGGCGATGCCTTTTACAAAGGGCAGATGGATTTGCCCACGCCGTATCTTCACTGGCGACGGGCAGCGACGGGCTATTGCATCGTCGGCGTCCTCATCACACTGCCGCTGCTCGAATCCGCTATCACTTCCCGCATTTCGGATTCAGCCCGCCTGTGGCTTCAGCCGCCGCAGGAATTTGGCCGGTTGTTTCATCCCAACACTGCTCCCGCTTTACTTGGCAACGCCGCCTTGACAGGGCTTTACGCCTACGCGGTTTACGCTTTTATTTCCACCGTGCTCGTTATCCGCCGTAATCTTTTCCGGTAAAAGAATTTTTCGTACGAGTTTTTTTGCGTGAATTTTTTGCGCTTCGGTTATGATTTGTATATTCGACCGACCCGTCGGTCGGTTTTTTACAACTTACAACCTTATGCCATGAGCAACACGCTGCCTCAGCCCCCACACAAAACAGATCGTAAGAAAGATTTGAAACGCGAGCAACTCGTCATTGCCGCCATTGAAGTTTTTTCCAAAAAAGGATTTCACGCGGCGAAGATGCAAGAGATTGCGGACGCCGCGGACGTCGGCAAGGGCACGATTTACGAGTACTTCAAAACGAAAGACGAGTTGTTCCTCGCCGTTTACGATTCGTGGATGGATGCGTTCGAAGCCGCTATGCACCGCGCCTCCGACGACGCCCTTGATCCGCTCTCGAAAGCCGACGCGATTATCGAAACTGCGATTCTGTTCTACGAAAAACATTCCGCTCACGCAGGCATCCTCTTGGAGTTTTGGGCGCACGCCCTCCGCTCCGATGACCCGCATTTTCTCAGCCGCATTCGTGAAATGAAATCCGTCGTCGGCGAAATCGGCGCGCGGGTAACCAAGCAACTCGTCGGCCTTAAAGCCTTTGTGGATGTGGATGTACCGTCGTTCACGCGGCTTGAACTCGGCATTTCCGACGGCATCTTTTTGCAGTGGGTGCTCGATGGGCAAACTTATTCATTGCGCGACGCTTACAAGTTTCGCCAGTCCGTTATCGGCAACGGCTTGATGAACGCGCCGCTCCGCAAATTGCTTTCGCCCAAAACCATGCCGCGCTTGAAAAAAGGATTTTACACGCCATCCGTTTCTCCGAAAAAATCTTCTGAAGCGACGAACACGAAACGCCGCTGAACCTAGTCATCAACTTCAATGAAAAACTTTTTTACATCAGCGTTCATATTTTTTTTGTTCATCGCCTCGACGGCGTTCGCACAAAGCAGCGTGCCAAGTGAAACCGGCACGGTCGTTGGCCGCGTGAAGACGGCGGAAGACGAACCGGCTATCGGGCTGCCTGCAACGATAGCAGGGACAAGGCTTGGCGCGGTTACCAATGCCAACGGTGAGTTCACCATCTCTCAAGTGCCGGTAGGTGAGCAGACGCTTATCTTCTCCGGTCTCGGCTACAAAAAATTATCCCGTAAGATCACCGTCGTTGCGGATGAAAGCGTTCGCGTAGATGCGATGCTCGAAATTGAAAGTGTGCGGGCGCAAGATGTCGTCGTTTATGGCGCGGCGCGGCGGCAACAGCGCATCACCGAAGCTCCGGCGTCCGTCGCCGTGATTTCACAGCAGGAACTTCTGCGGGCGACGTCGCATGGACAATTGACGAAGACGCTGGAGCATCAAACCGGCATCGATGTCGCGCAATCGGGATCGAATGATTTCAACGTCAATACGCGCGGCTTCAACAGTTCGATCAACCGCCGCGTGCTGGTGCTCATCGACGGGCGAGATCCTTCGACGCCGCTGCTCAACTTGCAAGAGTGGAACTCACTCGCGGCCTCTTTGTCTGATGTGCAGCAGATTGAAGTCGTACGCGGGCCGGGCAGCGCGCTTTTCGGAACGAACGCCTACAACGGTGTCATCAGCATCACGACCAATTCACCGAAGCAGGCGTTGGGCACGCGGCTCAGTTTCACCGCCGGTGATTTCGAAACGCGCAAAGGCGACGCCCGCATCGCCGTCGCCGATGGGAAGCTTTCGGCGAAACTTAATTTCGGATATGCGACGCAGTTCAATTACTTCCTCGTCTCACGCCAAACAACTTTGGAATATGAAGGTC
>JACMJS010000154.1 GCA_014380515.1 Chlorobiales bacterium | reverse complement strand
CGCGCGGCGTCGGCGAAACGACGATTGAAAAACTGCGGATGCTTGCGGCGACGGAAGGCGTGCCGTTCTATGACGTCGTCCGGCAAATCGTCCGCTATGACTTTCCGCCGCGCGTGGTTTCATCGCTCAATGATTTCCGGCTCATGATCGAGAAGTTGCAAGACGTGATGAAGAGCGGCACGGCCTACGACGTCGTTTCCGATCTCTTGCATGAAACGCGAATGCTTGAACTGCTTCGCAACGAGAATACGACCGAAGCCAACACGCGCTACGACAACCTTCAGGAATTTCTCTCGCTCGCCAAAGCCTACATCGACCGCAATCCCGAAACGCCCACGCTCAAAACTTTTTTGCAAGACGTTGCCCTTACGACGGACACCGAGCAAAAAGACAGCGACGGCAACATGGTTTCGTTGATGACGATTCACGCCGCGAAAGGCTTGGAGTTTCCGGTCGTGTTCGTTACAGGTCTCGAAGAAAAACTTTTTCCGCTTTATCCCGACGAGCCGAAAGAGTTGGAAGAAGAACGCCGCTTGTTCTATGTCGCCATGACGCGGGCGAAAGAAAAACTTTATTTGCTGCACGCTCGCAACCGGTATCGCTTCGGACAATCATTGCCTGCGTTGCGCTCGCGGTTCATTGATGACATTGATCCGAGTGTTGTTGAAACTGAAGGCGGGGCGAACTTCAAAGACGTTTTAGCGACGGAGCGCGAGCAGAAGCGGTATCAGAAGGACGAGTACAGTCAGGATGGCGGCGGCTTCGCGCCCGATGATTTAGGTGAGTTCACCGACAACTGGCGCACTTCCGGCGCGGCGAAACCGAAAACAAAAAAACCGCTCGTCGAAGAGCCGGTTCAAAAGTTAGCGGTCGGGCAACGGGTACAGCACAAGATGTTCGGCACGGGAAAAATTATGGCGGTGGAAGGCAGCGGCGAGAGTTCAAAAGTGCGGGTATTTTTTAAGTCGGGCGAAAAAACGCTCGTCATCAAATATGCGAACCTCATCGTGCTCGCTTGATTTTTTTTCCTTCAATGTCATTTTGAGCTCCCGAGCGAGCCGAGGGTAAACTCTGCGAGGAATCTGCATTTCCTAACATCGTTGTAAGGGCGAGGTAACCTCGCCCTTACAGCGGCGGAATGACAAATTTCTTTTCGCTTGAAAGACTTGAAAGGATTTTTTCGTTTCGAAATTTTTGTAACTTCTCCGCGTGAAATTTCATTCACGGCAAAAACATTTTCAACATTTACAACTATGGCCAAACTCAAACTTTTTTACGTTGCGTTGTTTCTATTGCTCTTCACCGCGAATATTGCCACCGCGCAAGATGTAGTTGGAAAGTGGTGGAATCAGGAAAAGACGTCGCAGGTGCAGATTTACAAATCGGGCGAGAAATACTACGGCGCGATTGCATGGATCAAAGACCCGAACGATGAAAAGGGTGTCCCGAAGACGGACATATTCAACCCGCGCGAATCCGAACGCACGAAGCCGTTGATGCGGCTCGTCATCCTGCGCGACTTCGTTAAGGAGAACGATACTTTCTGGAGCGGCGGCAAGATTTATGACCCGCGCGACGGCAAAACATACAGTTGCAATATGACCTTGAAAGGCAATGAATTAGACCTTCGCGGATTCATCGGCTTTTCGTTCATCGGCAAAACCAACACTTGGACGCGCGTTGGGCCGGGCGAATAATTTTTTCTGCTTCAACTAAAATCCCCGCGGCGAACGGGGATTTTTTGTTCGATGCGACGGTTTTCTCGCTGTCAGTTGCAGCGGGTGAACATTGTAGGGGCAAGACCATGTGAGTTCTATTTCTTGAAGAGAAACATTTTTTGCAACAGTCTGCCGCGTTTTTTTGGCGCGTGTGATTCGAAGGTTTGCCAATGCTTTTGCAATGATTCGGCGGCGTGCAGATTGGCGTGAAACCAATCATGCGTGGCCGTCGGGGTGAGTTTGATGTCTGTGAAACTGTTCGAGATATTTTTCTCCGCGAGGATTTCCACGATGTGCCGGTTGCGGTCGATGTTGCCTTTGTCGCCATCGAAAGCGGCGGCATGAATGTGAAATTGCACGTTTCGAATTGCTGCGAGTTTTAATTTCGATGCGGCGAGAATAAGGTTCGCAGCGTTGTAGCGGTTCATGTAAGCGATGTTTCGCGCGGAATCAAACGCGGCGTCGAACATGGTGTTCAACCAAGTCAAATCATTTGGTGCGGGAAGTTCAGGGCGGCGCGGGTCGCGGAGGTCTTGCCACATCTGCGTGCCGTCGTAGCTGCCGACGGATGAAAAAAGTTCGGGATGTTTGACGCCCATCATCACCGCGGTATATCCGCCGAGCGAAAACCCATCGATGCCGCGATGACGGCGACCCGGAATCGTGCGATAGGTTTTGTCTATCTCGCCGATTAAATCTTTCGCCAAATAATCTTCGAACTTTCCCGTGCCGATGCCCGCCGCAACAGTGAGATCGGGACGCAAAAAATTTACACCGAGTGCCGGAACTTGGTTGTCGTCGCTGGCGGTGCTGGGAGCAACGAGAATCATTTTTCCCGTGATGCCTGAAGCGATGAGGCTATCGGCGACGTCTTTTAAAGTGCGTCCTTGCCGTGAGGCGTCTTCACTTGGATTGAACCATTCACGTTCATGTCCGCGCAAAAAATAAACTACCGGATAACGGTCGATGCTCTCGCGGTAGCCTGCGGGTAAATAAATGTTATAATTTTTTTTCAGGCCGAGCGACTTCGAGTAAAAACTTTTCAGTTCGACGCAACTGGCACGGCTAGCACGGCTGGTTTCAGCGGGAGTAACGGGCTGCGGTTGTGTTGCGGTTTGTGCGAGACCGGTTTGTGAAAACAGAAGCGGCATCCAGAAAAATGTGATCGGTATGAATTGATAGATGAAGCCCGTTCGCAGGTATTGCACTGAAAAAAGTTTCGAAACGAACTGCATGGCTTGATTGGTTTATGATCTTCGAATTTACATCGCCGCGCGAAATATGCCAGCAGAAAACTTGTTACAACTTTCGTCTTCCGTGCCGCGCGTGCTCGTGCTGCTCGGCCCGACGGCTTCGGGAAAAACATTGCTCGGCGTTCATCTCGCCCTGCGATTGAATGCCGAAATCATTTCCGCTGATTCGCGCCAAGTTTACCGGGAGATGACCATCGGTACCGCGAAGCCTGACGCGGAGTTGCTTGCCCGCGTGCCGCATCACTTTATCGATACGCTGGATGTCGGTGAAGATTTCGATGCCGGTTCATTTGCCGACGCCGCCCGCATCCGTCTCGCTGAAATTTCCGGGCGGGGAAGCCCGGCTATCGTCGTCGGCGGCAGTACGCTTTATCTGCGAGCATTGATTCACGGCTTTGATGATTTACCGAAAGGCGATGATGGTATTCGTCAGCGGTTGATAGACGAACTGGAGACGTTCGGTGCAACCGCACTGCATCAGCGGTTACAGTCGCTCGATCCCGAACAGGCTGCGAAGTTCGACGCTTCGAAAACGCAGCGGCTCATTCGCAGTTTGGAGGTGATTGAATTGACGGGCGAAAAAATTTCAATCTTGCAGAAAGGAAATTCTACCAAGCCGCAAATAGATTTTGTGATCTTCGGTCTTGAGTTGCCGCGGGGCGTGCTTTATGAACGCATCAACCGCCGCGTGGATGAGATGATGCAACATGGATTTTTGGAAGAAGCCCGATCCCTGTTTGACAAACATTCGTCGCAAATGGCAGAGCGAAAAATAAATGCGCTGGAGACGGTGGGCTATGCGGAACTCTTCCGGTATTTTCGCGGCGACCTTTCGCTTGATGCTGCGGTGGAAAAAATCAAACAGCACACGCGCAACTACGCCAAACGTCAACTCACTTTTTTTCGAAATCAATTTTCGATGTATTGGCTTGCCGCGCCGCAGAGTGAAACCGAACTTATCTTGACTGTAGATGGAATTGTTTCTATATTCTCAACCACTTTATCACGCTCGGCATCACCACTTGAATAAAATTATTTCACGCTGACTGCGGCGAAATAAAATCAAAAGAAATTTGACAAGGCAACCTGCACCATGAAATTTTCTATCAACACCAAGAAAGAACTGACGATTTTCAAGCTCGACGAAAAGCGGCTTGATGCGTCGCTCGCGCCGGAACTCAAATCGGAATTCGTCGTTCTCATCGAAGCCGAAAAGAAACGCTATCTCATCGTCGATCTCTCGCAGGTTGAAGCGATGGATTCCAGCGGTCTCGGCGCGATTTTGATGGCACACCGCCAAACGGTTGCCCACGGCGGCTTCGCAGCCTTCATCGGCATTCGCGGCAAGGTCAAAGACTTGATCAAAATGGCGGGACTCGAACGCCAGCTCAATATTTTTTCATCGGTGCAAGACGTCATCAATTCGCTCGAAACCGTTGAGATCGAAGATGACGACGATGAAGAAACCGAGTTTGAAGACGACATTGCCCTAGAGAAAGAACTCCTGAAAGACATCGAAAACATTGACGACAAAATCGCCGCCGATGATCTCGGTGAGATTGCCGGAACCGGCGACGACCTCGACGTCGATGCTTTCGCCGGTGATACGCCCGATGGTGGCGGTGATGGCGATGACGACGGCGAGCCGAAGAAGAAGAAGTCCGCGAAGTCAAAACCCACGGCGAAGAAACCGATCAAGCCCGCCAAGAAGAAATAATTTTTTCGCAACGATGTCGGCACATTGCATCAACCTGTCTTTGCACATTTTCACACGCACATTTTTTTAGGCTCTTGACCACATCATTCACGCTGCTCGACTGGTTCATCGTCCTGCTTTATGTCGGCGGTGTAACGCTGTTTGGAATCATCAAAGGCGGCAGGCAAACTTCCGCGAAAGATTATTTTCTTTCCGAAACCAAAATCAGGTGGTGGGTCGTCGCTTTCGCCGTCGTTGCCACCGAAACTTCCGCGCTCACCTTCATCTCCGTGCCCGGCCTCGCCTATCTCGG
>JACMJS010000153.1 GCA_014380515.1 Chlorobiales bacterium | reverse complement strand
TTAACAAATCATTAAGGGCGACGAGGTATTAAACGGCGGGTTGTTCATCCTCACCGGCGGGAGACTTCTTTTCGCGGTGGGTGTTGTTGCCGTTGCTGACACCAAGGCGTTCCGTTTTATCGTAGCGGCCCAGCGTAAAGTTTTCGCCGAGGTAGAGACGGCGGGCTTCCGCGCTTGCGGCAAGTTCTTCGGCGGTGCCTTGCATCAAGATGCGTCCGTCGAACATGAGGTAAGAGCGGTCGGTGATGGACAAAGTTTCGTGCACGTTGTGATCGGTCATCAAAACGCCGATGTTGAGCGTTTTGAGTTCGGCGACGATGGCTTGAATATCCTCGACGGCAATCGGGTCGACGCCCGCGAAGGGTTCATCGAGCAAAATGAATTTCGGCTCGATGGCCAATGCCCGCGCAATTTCCGTGCGCCGTCGTTCGCCGCCCGACAGCGAATAGCCCATCGATTTGCGGATATGCGTGATGCGGAAATCTTCCAGCAGTTTTTCGGTGCGTTCTTTTTGCTGCGGCTTTGTAAGCGGCGAAAATTCAAGAATGCCCAAGATGTTTTCTTCGACCGTTAACTTCCGAAACACCGAGGCTTCTTGCGCCAGATACGCCACACCCAAGCGGGCACGCCGGTACATCGGTTCGGGCGTGAGATCGATGTCGTCCAAAAAAACTTTGCCGTCGTCGGGTTCGACAAAGCCGACGATCATGTAAAAGGTTGTGGTTTTTCCCGCGCCGTTCGGACCCAGCAGTCCGACGATCTCGCCTTGCCGCACTTCAATCGACGAATCCTTGACGACCGTTCGCTTCTTGTAGATTTTTTTTAGATGTTCGGAACGCAGCACTGAGCCTTGTCCTAAGACGTGTGAATTCATTGAGCCGCGATACGCTGAAAAAAGATTGAGTGAAGTCTTTGGGTTGCAATGCAAACGAAGCGCGACGAAAATATACAGCGGACATGTCGTCAACTTTGGATTTTATTTTTCGCTTGCACAACTTTGGCGGTGTTGGGTTTTTCTATTTTCTACGTTTCTGTATTGACAAAGTTTGTATTCCACGCGGCGTTGTGCATATTCATTCAATTTATGCCATTCTCAATTCGCTCCCGCAGAGTTCTATGCCTGACGGGAGCCGCGATCCCAACTCACAAATTATATCTCAATGCCGTTCTTGGCCCCACCATCCGCCTTACCGCCCGTTATACTTCTGTGTGATATTTATCACATACCAAGCGCATACAGTTTGAATAGATTCTCCGATTTTACCTAAGTTACAGGGAATTAAGGCTTGTGTCCTGATCAACGCTTTTTGCCGATGCCATCTCAACTTCCATACAACGGTCTGTGGCCGGAACTTGACGAGAGCGTGTTGCTCTGCCAAGGCGCGGTAGTGATAGGTGATGTGAAGATAGGCCTTAACAGTAGTGTGTGGTTCAACGCGGTGATACGCGGCGATGTCTGCCCGATTCGCATCGGCGAATCCACGAATGTGCAGGATAACTCGACCTTACATGTTACGCATCACACCGGGCCTTTGACGATTGGCAACCGAGTAACGATTGGACACAACGCCGTGTTACACGCCTGTACCGTTGAAGACGCCGCCCTTATCGGTATGGGTTCGATTGTTCTTGACGACGCAGTTATCGAGGCCTATTCATTCGTCGCTGCCGGTTCGCTTATCAAGCAGAAATTCCGTGTGCCTTCGGGCACGCTCGTTGCCGGTGTTCCGGCGAAAGTGATCCGAGAGCTGACATTAGCCGAGCGTGAAAGCCTTGATGAATCCGCACGAAACTATGCGGTGTATGCGGAGAATTACCGGAGAGCCGCAGAGGTAACGCATCCGATTTCCTCGCGGGTTTCCTAAGCCCGTTACATGTTTTTGAATTATTATGAAATGACGTCTGCCTAACATTTACATTGACCTTTCGCCTACTTGATCATCAATGAGACCATCAGATTACCATTTGCGGGATATGAACCGTCTTATCTTAATTTCGGATAAGACCTCCGACGATACCGTTGCCCGAAGTGCCTACAATGCCCACAATGATTTACCGGAGGATATGAATGCAGCGTGTTGAGAAACAGATGAAGATAAAGCCCCCGAAACAAATCGGAGACATGCTCTACGCGATTGGTAGTTCGATCTACCGCGTCAGCGGGCCGGAGGGCGGCCTGTGTGCGTATCTCGTCGAAACTTCCGCCGGACTCGTTCAGGTCAATACCGTCCCCGAACTTTTCAAAACCTATTTTCCGCATTTGAGAAAACTGCCGGTTGCCGTTTGTATGACCGCGCCCGTCGTCAGTCAACTTGGCGACACTTTGACGGGCTTCGAGTTTGAACTCTGGCAATCACGGTTCTTGGATTTCTCCAATCCGCACCGCGTTAAATTCATCGGCCACGAATCGCATATCCAGATGCTTTACAAGCGGTTGGAACTGACGATGAATGGCGATTTCATTCCCGATGAACAAGGCGTCGCTCAGGCGCAGTTTGTTTCGCGCCGCTGGGTAGACGACGTCTTCGAGTGGATGCCCGGCACCGGCGAAGTTGCGCTCGGTAACCACGTCTCCATCGATGTCTCCGATCCGACTTCCGTCCGCATTTTCGATAAAGGCAAACTGCTTTTTGATTCGGCCATGTATCCGGTTACGCTCGACCGCGACGGGGCGACGCTTTATGTCGATAGCCTCATCTCCCAAATTGATCCGCTCGTTTTCAATCCCGATGAACTCGGCATCATCGTCGCCGGTGCCGGCATCGGATCGAAGCCCGGGGTAACGAGCAACTTTCTGCTTCACTACGCCGACCGCTTAATCTGGATCGATCCGCCCGCCCGCTTCTACGAAAAGGCCGCGCATCTGAAAGTCAATCCCGATCAAGTAACCGACTTTATTATTTCACATTGCCACGAAGATCACATCGAAGGGTTCAGCGCGCTTTTGCAGCGCAAGATCGAGCACAAACAACCGTTGCGGCTGCTGAGCACGCCCGCGATTTACGATCAATTGAAATCTATTTTTGATCCGCTCTTCGGCAACATCGCGCCGCATATTGAGTTTAGCGACCTTCACGACCGCTCGCAGTTTGAGAGCTATCATGGCTGCAACATCGACATCCGCGACAACTATCATCCCGTCCCGACCATCGGTTTCAAACTCACTTACAACGGAAAAGTCGTCGGCATTTCAGGCGATACGATTTACTCGAAGCGCGTGCTCGATGCGCGGTTGAAAAACGGGTCGATTGACCAAGCCGCTTACGAACGGCTCTCGCCGCAGTGGTACGCCGATACGAAGTTTTTCTTCCACGACACGACGCTCAACAACGATCCGGTGCATACCTCTCTTCAGAACGTGGAGCAATTCGCCGGTGAGATTTCTCAGGCTAAGCCCTACAGTTATCACTTTCATCTCGAACCTCATCTTGCATTTCCCTCCAGCCGGATTACGCCCGCCGTCTTTGGCGACCGCATCGCCTAAGACTTAATCGTCCGATCACAGGCTAGCCGATTTGGTCGCCGCGCCGCTCAACATGCTTTTATTGTGTGCGCGGGAGCAGATTTGCCAGAGCCGTTTTTTGCAGCGGTTGCGGCATCACATTGAAGCAATGTTTTTTATCTTTCACCGAAGTCGCACAACGCATTACAAACGCTTCGCCAAATGGAAAACCGCATCTCAAAACTCCTCTTTATTCTCGCCGCGATTTATATCGTTTCACAAGTGGTGTTGCTGATGACCATCGGCAAGGATTTGGAACTCATTCTGCTGTCGCTCGGCGTGTTCATCGCCTTATCGGTGTGCGTCGCATTGGGCGCGCCAATGTTGACGCTGCCGCCACTGACGTTTCCATTCGGGCGCGTCAAACTTGAAAGTGTATCGATGCGCCGCGCCAAAGCCGCTTCGCACGAACGCGAGACCGGCGAGTTTACGAAAATGGGCAATGGCTTCGAAGGTTCAAAGCGGCTCGATAGATATTACGACCCGTCGGATTCCGTTCCGCAACCCCGGTTGGAAGCATCACAACCCGTTTCAGGTTCATCCTTCGCGGCTCTTGCGGCGGAGACCGGCGCCGGACAGGTACCGGAACTCGCCGCACTTGAACATGCGATTGTCGATAAGGCGGCGATGTTCGGCGGCCTGACGGCGGTTCGGGCGATGATGGACAAGATGGACGATGATGCACTTTCAGGGTTCATGCGGCAGATGGGCTACACTGCCGCGTCCGCAGCGGAAGTACGGACGATGGTTCACAGGCTTGCGAATGGAAATTCCGACCGAAGTGAATCCAATCACAGCGAATCCCATCGAAGCCATTCCGACGGCGGCGCATCAGATCAAAGTAAATCCGGTTTACAGGTTTCTTCGCAGATAGACATGAAACCGGCTGTGATTCAAAAAGTCGTGCCGCCGGTGCCGCGCGACCGGCTGAAGACCTCGCTTGACGGAGCTTCATTCGGCGACTACATGCGCCGGTGCATGTCGGGCAACGATACCTCGCCGGAAGTGAATATGATTTCCCTTTCCATCAGGCCTGATGCCGCCGGCCCTGACACCGTTCCAGAATTCAAGATGCCGTCAATCACCGTGCTGCGGCGGATGAGCGGCATTCGCACCGGCGGCGGCCTCATGAAGTGCAGCAACTGCCGCAGCTACGACGCCCTGCATCTCGAATGTTCGCGGATGCGTATTTCCGTCGAACTTAATAATGTGTGCGACGGTTGGCAGGAAGCTTCATCTTGAAGCGTTGAATTTTTTTTCGTGTTGCCGCGCTCCCGCGTTTTCAACATACCTGTTTTAACATTTATCAAATAGATGCCCTCCTTTGACATGCAGAATTTCAATCTCCCCCAATTCCAGACCGAAGCCCTCAGAGCCATTAAAGACGCGGTGATCGGGGTGAATGCGAAAACCGAAGTCGTTTATTGGAACAAAGGTGCTGAGATGCTTTTCGGGATTTCCGCCGCAGAAGCACTTCAAGAAAAGTTAGATGCCCTTTACAGTTATGAGTGGCTCGATCCCGAAGATGCAAAACGCTCGGCAGAGGAAATGGCGGCCTACGGTACATGGCGCGGCGAAACGTTGCATACCACGCGCGCAGGACGCAAAGTGTATGTCGAGCTGACCGTGAGCAACGTCGTTCAAGACGGCGAAGTCTACGGTATGATGGCGATCTTGCGCAACATCACCGCCCGCATCGAGGTCGAGCAGGAGAAAGAGGCGATGATGCAAAAGTTGCTCTCCGAAGCGAAGAAGATTTCGAACTTGCAGGATTTGCTGACGGTCTGCGCGTGGTCGGGACAAGTGAAGCGCGGCGAACGGTGGATTGAAATGGAACAGTTTTTGCGCGAAGAGTTCGGCGTCAAAATCTCGCATGGCATCTCACCCGAAAAGGCCGAAGAACTGCGGCGCGAATTTTTTAAGGGTCGTGGCGGCGGACAAAGTGAGTTCTGATCGCCATTCCTGTTCCTTACCGTCCGCGTTCGAACCGCATTCCCTGAGATTTCACTTTCGCCCGTGCAACCGATGCAATCACTTAGCCTCGCCAAGCGCAAGTTTTTCGCCCGCCTTCAAGAAAAAAAATTCCGCGATGCCGAACACCTTTTCGTGGCCGAAGGACTTCGCACCGTGCGAGAGTTACTTCAGCATCCCCGTTCCCAAAACAATCTCGTTGCGCTGCTGATCACTACGGCACAGGCCGAGACTTTTTCAATTCCGCAGTCATTCACCACCCGCTCGTTTGCCGCGTCAGCCGCGGATTTACGGGCGATCTGCGATACTTCCGAACCGCAAGGCATCGTCGGGATTTTCCGGCAGTTGGTTGTAGAAAAAGAACACGTATTTGCATCCGTCGCAACAAAAACGCGCGCATTGATTATCGCCCTCGATGGATTGCAAGACCCCGGCAACGTCGGGACGGTGATTCGCACGGCGGCGTGGTTCGGCATAGATGCGATGATTGCATCTGCGGCGACGGCGGATTTCTTCAATCCGAAAACCGTTCGCGCTGCGGCGGGCAGCCTTTATGCGTTACCGCTCATTCGCAGCACATCGCTCGCCAATGATCTGGCCACCCTAAAACTTTCAGGCTTCACCTTTTATGCGGCGGCACTTGAAGGCATGGACGTTCGCGGCGTTCGCCCTGCGGAAAAATCACTTGTGATGATCGGTAATGAAGGCAACGGCATCGCGGCGGAACTACTCGGGGCGGCGGATGTAAAAATTAAAATTGAAGGCGACCGTGAAGCCGTCGAGTCGCTCAACGCCGCCGTCGCTGCCGGAATTTTGATGTCGCTGTTTGCCAAGTGAATTCATTTGTCTTTGTCTTCATCCTCGAGGCCGAGAAAAATGCCCATGGCGTTGCGTTGGGCTTTGAGGGTTGCGCCCGCTTCCGTGCGTTCCCAATACTTCGGGCCGACGGTTTCGCGGTGCACTTCGTTTTTATCGTCGCGGTATTCAATCGTGTAGACTTCGGTGCGCTTGCCTTCCCGCCATTTTGTGGCATCTGAAAATACTTCCGACGGCCATGCGGCGGCTTTGGTCGTGCCGTTCGCGGTGATCGGATGATCGGAAACCCACCGGAAAATCATGTACCGGTATTTGGTTTGATACACCGGCACATCGCGGTAGACGGGCGCGGTGTAATTCTCTTCCCTGTTTTCATACACCGGCCTCGTCGAATACACGTCTTTGAAATTGCCGTTGCCCAAATCGCGTGTGCCCGATTTATACCGCTCCGTCCCGACTTTTTTGCGCACCGTGCGCGAGCGCGTTTCGTTGTGCGAAAAAACTTTGTTGTAATGGTGCACCGCTTGAACCGAACTCGTCGTCCGCCCGCCGGAGGGCACAGACCAATCTTCCTCTGCGACCTCGCGGTTGTTTTCAATTTCAATCGTGCGCTGCCATGTATGGCCGGTGATGGTTACTTGCAACTCGCGCGGCCAAACGAGATAAACGAGCAGCGCGACTGCGCCCGCTACGAAGTACGGCCAGCGGCGGGGCTTTTGTTTCGCAGTCGCAACAGCGGCGGCCTTTGGCGGCGTACGTTTGCCCGATGACGGTTCTTCACCCAACGCATATTCTTTTTGTTCGCGCGCTTTGTCGGCGGCATCCGTGCGCTCGTTGCCGCACGAGATACAGTTTTTATCGAGAGCGGTGTTATCCGCGCCGCAGTAGGAGCAAATCCAATCCGCGCCCGCTTCGGCCAAGCGAAGGGCGTTTTCATCTTCGACGGTTTCAGCGTCGTCCGTCAAATAAAACTTGACGTCTTTGCCGCGCGGCGCACCGCAGTTCGGACATTTGGTTTCCGGCCCGCGGATGCCAATGTGTCCGCACGTGTCGCAATCCCACCGACCTACTCGAATCGCCATATTCGTTGCAAGTTTTGAAATGAATGTAATCTGTTGCCGCCGTTGCAGAAGCGAGGTTGCCTCGCCTCTACATTCACAGTTCAAATATAAATTCGCGGCGTGATTTGATGAACGATGTTCAAGGCAAGGCGTTGAGTTTTCGAAGCAGCCATTCCAAACTGAGCAGCAGCACGATGACGATAAGCGTCGGCAAGACGTTAGCGAGTTCGAAACTTTGACGCTCTTCGGTTTGCATCGTTTGGAATGCGGCGTCTTGCTGCAAGTCGCTGAAGAACTGATTGAAATTTTTCGCCGTATAAAATTTCCCGCCGCTCTGCCGTGCAATCTCGCGCAACGTTTCGGCGTCGGCTTGCAGCGCGAGAAACTCCGCTCCCGTTTCACTGACGGAAAAAATCCCCGACACGACGCCCAAACTCCGTCCGCCGGTTTTCGCTTCGGCAGTGTAACCGTAGTCGCCCTGAGGAAGCGTCTCGAAGACCGCGTTGTAAAGTCCCGCTTCACTCGCCGCATCGAACGCCAGCGTAAAAGATTGCTTCGATGTTTTGTTTCTCACCGTGAGCGAGATGGCTGCATTCGGCACGGGCTGCAAGGTTTCATCTTGCACGGTGGCGGTGAAGGCGATCCGGCTACCGGCGTCAAAGATTTTTTCAGCGGGCTGCACCGCGAAGCGTTTTGCATCTTCTTGTGCGGTGAGCCACTCGAGCGAACCGAGAATCGTTTGTTCGTAGAACCGCCGCACGTCGTCTTCCGCCGAAAGGGCGTAATGCCAGAACTGCACACCGCACATCGTCGCCGCCCGGCGGCCTTGAAGTTTTGCCGTCGCAAAAATAATTTTTTCCGTCGGACGGCCATTGATGATGAGCGTCAGCAATGTTTCACTCACCGGTTTCGGTTTAAAATCAAAATCCAAGTAACTCATCGGCGGTGCGAGCCGAAAAGCTTCAGCAAGATCGAGCGATTTGAAGATAGGCGATGAACCCGCTTGCGGTGCGGGTTTAGCGAAGATGAGATTATCGAGTGCATCGCCGGAACTCGTTCGGCCTACGCGCAGGGCGAGCAACGGCTCGAATGTTTTCAAGCGCGGCCCTGAACTTTGCAGCCCGATCATCGAGAGCACCGGAATTTTTGTGGCGGTTAAAAACCGCAGCACGCTTTGCGAGAGCGCATCCGTCGTGATGCTGGCGGGAAAGCCGATGAGAATGGCGGCGTCGGCGTCGCGGTGTTTTTCGGTGTTGAGCGCGCCCTCGAAAAATTCCGACGTCGTGCGCTGGGTGTAAAAGACCGGTTCAAGATTTTTGTTTTGCGCGAGTGCCTTGCGAACCGCGCCGATTTCAGGATCGGCGAACGCGGCGATGACGAGAATTTTTTTCTTGCTTTTTAAGACGGTGATGAACGCGCTTTGATCATTGTTGCGCCCGGAGAATTCGCCTTCCGCTTTCGACACCGAGACGCGAAATTTTTGCTCGCCCGGCTCTTTGACTTCCAGTTCAAAACTCACGCTTTGTTCCGGCGACAGGAGTTCCAGATTTTTTTTTGCAATGATGCCGCCTTCGCTTTGCAAGGTCACCTCGACCTTCGCGCCCTGAAATCCGCTTTGCGTGATGACGGCGGAGAGCGGGACTTTCGTACCGGCAATGGCAGTTTGGTTGGTAAGAATGCGCCGCAGAACAATGTCGCGCTTCGCGGTCGTGTCGCCCACAAGCACGGTGTAGACGGGCATCTGCGATTGTTCGGCGGCGGTGGCCGGGGCTTCGCCCGCGGTTACACTGCCGTCGCTGATGAGTAAAGCCGCGTTTAATTTTTCTTTGGTGCGTTCTTTTTGCAGCGACAACAGAGCCTCGGAAAAGTTGGTTTGTTTATCGAGCGACGCTGAATCTGGCAATAGATCAGAAGGGCTTTTTCGAAGCGATGTGCCGAAACGGTATCGGCTCACATTCACTTTAGAGAACTGCGGTTGCGATGATTCGAGAAGTTCCGTTTGCATCGAATCCCGCCGCACGCCATTATCTTTGATGCTCATGCTCTCAGAATGATCAAGCAACAGGGCGAGTTGAGGTTGCGCTACCGAGCGCGATACTGTGGTGATGGCGGGTTCAACGAGTAGCGTTAGCGTCAGAAATAATGCAAGGCTTCGCAGCGTAATGAACGTGATGCGAAGCGGGGCGGCAACCGCGGTGCTCCGGTAGGTAAAGACGGCGAGGGCAACGGATAAGGCGGCGAAGACGAGGGCGATCCAGATATTTGAAAGTGAAAACTCAAGTTGCGGCATAGTGTATCAAAAGTACCTTGGGGCGATGTGCGGTTTCAATAAAGCGTTTCGGCGAGTGAATATCAAAGGCGACACTGGTTTTACTTTCTCTTTCGTCAGAGCCGACGAAGGCGTAAATTCTACCCAACATAAAACAAGTTTTCAAAGCGATGAAGCCAATTGATTTTTCCGAATTTGATTTGCCCAACGGCCTGCACGTCATCGTGCATGAAAATCACACCGCGCCGCTTGCGGCCTTGAATCTCTGGTATCATGTCGGGTCGAAGGATGAAGACGCGAACCGCACGGGCTTCGCGCATCTGTTCGAACATATGATGTTTCAAGGTTCGGCCAATGTCGGGAAGGCGGCGCACTTTAACTATGTGCAAAAGGCGGGCGGCACGCTCAACGGATCAACGACGCAAGATCGCACGAACTATTTCGAAACCCTGCCCTCGCACCAACTGGAACTGGGGTTCTGGTTGGAATCCGACCGGATGATGAGCCTGAACATCAACGCCGAAAATTTAGAGAACCAACGACAAGTCGTTATGGAAGAACGCCGGACCCGGTACGATAATCAGCCTTACGGCACGGTGCTGGAAGAACTTAGTCGCCGGGCGTTTGTTCATCATCCATATCGCTGGGTTCCGATTGGATCGATGGAACACATCGCCGCCGCAACGATTGCGGACGTACAAGGTTTCTTCAAAAAGTTTTACGTCCCGAACAACGCCGTGCTCGTCGTGGCGGGCGATGCAACGCGGGCTGCGGTTGAAAGTTTGGCGATGAAATATTTTTCAACCATTCCGACAGGTGAAACAATCACCCGTCCGAAGCCGGACGA
>JACMJS010000152.1 GCA_014380515.1 Chlorobiales bacterium | reverse complement strand
GCAATGAATCTCAATCGGCATCGGGCACACTTTCTACGCAAGGTTTCGGATCGGCGGTGGCGGTGGGCGTGGGCGGCACGATTCTTCGCAGTGCGGACGGCGTTGCATGGTCAAGCGTTGCGAGCGGCACGGGTTCAGAGTTACGCGGCGTAGCGGTCTCGAATGATTACACGCTCACCACCGCGTGGAAATCCGACGGCACATTTTCAACGAACGGCTTTGGTTCGGCAGTCGCGGTCGGCGTGGGCGGTACGATTCTGCGCTCAGGCGATGGCGGCGACACGTGGAACGCTTCGGTCTCCGCTCCGACATCGGGCGATTTGAATGCCGTCGCATGGTTCGGCGATTCCTTCGCCGCTGCAAAAGGAAATAGCACATCAAGCACACAAGGTTTTGGAAGTGCGGTGGCGGTGGGCGTCGGCGGCACGATTTTGCGGAGCGCGGACGGCGGGGCAAACTGGACGAGTGTTTCGGGCGGCACGAACGCGAACTTACTTT
The DNA here is from genome assembly GCA_014380515.1 of Chlorobiales bacterium. Taxonomy (GTDB): domain Bacteria; phylum Bacteroidota; class Chlorobiia; order Chlorobiales; family JACMJS01; genus JACMJS01. The sequence continues at coordinate 34,953 of JACMJS010000152.1, read as the reverse complement.
CGGTCGTGATGGCTTCCGAAACGCTCGGGTATATCTCAGGCGCGGGCGGCACGATTCTGATCACGACGGACGGCGGAACAAGTTGGACGGCGCAAAGTTCGGGGACGGGCGACACGCTCAATTCAATCGTGGTGCTGCCGAACGGGACGGGCGTCGGCGTGGGCAACAACGGCACGGCAGTCATCACCAACACGGGCGGCAATGTGCTGGCGACGGGCGAAGGTGAAACGCCCGCATCAAGCAAGCCGAATGCGTTCGGGTTGAAACAGAACTATCCGAACCCGTTCAACCCCTCAACGACGATTCGCTACGAACTGGCCGCACCGAGCGATGTGAAATTAAATGTGTTTGATGTGTTGGGACGCGAGGTCGCTACGCTGGTCAATCAGCGGCAGAGTGCCGGAAATTATCGGGTTGGCTTTAATGCCTCGAACCTTTCGAGCGGGATTTATTTTTATAGATTGCAGACCGGCAATTTCACACAGACCAAAAAAATGTTGCTCGTCAAGTAATCCTGTAGTCTCTTTTGCAAAAGGAAAAATGAAAGCATTAAAAAAGCCTGTCCGACACGACAGGCTTTTCATTTCAAACATTGCGGGCTATGTTGCAATCACTGCCGAAGCGAAAGACACCGACTTCTAACAATGGCCTTGTTTCGTCTTTCGGAAAAGTTAATTTCATCTCCGTTCAACAACCGATACATTCTACCTTTCATTTAAATTATCTCGCACCATGAAATTCCTGCGGCTTTCCTTACTGCTTTTAGCTTTCGCAACCGCGCTCACGCTCTCCGCCTGCAACAGCAACTCGCCTTCCGGCAACGACTATGTAGCTCCGGCGTATCCGGCCAACCAAAACACCACTTGGTGGTACAACCAATTCTCCGATACAAGTGCAAGCGGCAGCGGCAAGTATGCCCAAACCAGCACGCGCTCCGAGGTCTTGTATAAGAAAGACAGCGTGATCGCAGGCAAGAGCGCGATTCTCGTTCGCGGCACCACCACCTTCACGGTTGGCGGAACGACAAACGATACCGTCCGGTACGCGGTTGAAAACAGCAGCGACGTCCAAATCTATTTGAACAGCATTACGGATTTGATCGGCAACGTTGCGGGCGTCGAATTTTTAAGCGGCTCACTTACAGGATGGCAGCCTTATCTCAAGCCGTCGGTCGGCATCGGCGCCACTTACCCGGTCATCACCAGCGTGCCGGTCAGTGCCCGCATCAACACGAATCCGACCGGCACCCCGGTATATGTTGACGCAACGATCACTACGACGATCAACGGCAAAGTGGACGGTAAAGAGAGCATCACCGTCGGCGGAAAAACGTACGATACCGTTAAACTCACGCTGTCCATTTCCCTGACGATTTCCGTATCCGGTTTTCCCTTTCCCGTCGCCGTTCCGGCCATCAACGCCGGATTTTGGGTGGCGGATCGCGTCGGCATTGTCAAGCAAGACACGCCATCGACGACCGTTACGATTCCGCTTTTCCCATCGATTGTCATTGCGGGCACGAAGAAGGAACTCGTCAGCATTACCGGCAACTAAACAACATTCGATGATCAACAGAACTTGCTTTGTGTTGCTGCTGCTGCTTGTCGATGCGGCTCATTTGCGGGCGCAGTCAATAGAGGAAAAATCTTTTAATGACGATCTCCGCGCCGCTGAAACCGCGCGTTATCATACCGCTTTTCGGGCGCCCGCAACGCAGAATCTCGCGCACGCCTATGACGTGTTGCACTACCGCGTGAATGCAAATCCCGCCATGACGAACGGCGGTTTTTCAGGCAGCAACCAAATAAAATTTCGAAGCCTGAGTGCTTCGCTTTCAGCCATCGCGCTCAACGCGAACGCGATGATCGTTGATTCCGTGCGGCTCACGGCGACCAACGCATCGCTCGCTTTCTCGCTTTCCGATTCGCTTCGCATCACGTTGGGCCGCGCTTACAACCTGAGCGACACCTGCACGCTGGAGATTTTCTACCGCCTCACCCAAAGCGGCATCGGCTACTATTTTTATTCCGCCGGTACGACGGGCTACGAAAACATCGGCTATACGATGTCCGAGCCGTTCGATGCCCGCTACTGGATGCCGTGCTACGATGACCCGGCTGATAAGGCGACGAGCGAAATGTTCATCACTGTGCCCGCTGGCTACCAAGTCGCATCCAACGGCCTTCTGCAAAGCACCGTACAAAATCCGAACGGCACAACGACCTTTCATTGGGCGAACGCATTTCCGATAGCGACGTACTTGATGTGCATCACCGCTTCGCGCTATGCGTTCTTCACCGATAACTATGTTCGCGCCGCGACCAATGAAGTCGTGCCGGTTTACAATTACGTCTGGAAAGCGGATTCCGCCGCTGCAAGACCCGTCTTGGGTACAGTGCCGCAAGCGATTGCATTTTTCGAATCGTATTTTGCAATCTCTTATCCGTTCGAGAAATACGGACAAGTGTCCATCAGCCCCTTCGTCTTCGGCGGCATGGAACATCAAACGATGACTTCCATCAACCGCAGTTGGATCGCGCAGAATCAGCAGAACGGCCTCGTCCACGAACTGGCGCACCATTGGTGGGGCGATATGCTGACATGCGAAACCTTCGCCGACCTGTGGCTCAACGAAGGCTTTGCGACCTACAGCGAAGCCCTCTATCTCGAAAACTCCGGCGGCTTATCCGCATTGAAAAGTTATATGAATGGCCGTAAAAACTTTGCCAGCACCGCGTGGCAGACGTATGCGGTTTACAACACGCTCGCCTTTGGTGAGAATGCCCTTTTCACCGATGTGGTTTATGGTAAAGCCGGCTGGACATTACACATGCTCCGGCATGTAATCGGGGAAGCAAAATTCAAAACGCTGCTCGAGCTGTGGGGCAACCGCTACAAATATGCAACGGCAAACACCGCGCAGTTTCAAGCCGCCGCCGAAGAAGTTTATGGCGCGTCGCTCGGCTGGTTCTTTGATGAATGGATTTACCGCGCGGGCTGGCCGAAGTATGAATACAGTTGGTCGAAAGTACAGAGCGGTGCAAGTTGGAATCTGAGCGTGCGCGTCCAACAGATTCAAAGCGCCGCATGGCCGACGTATCAAATGCCGCTGGAGTTTGTAGCAACTTCCGCCGGAGCCGGTGCCGAGACTTTCGTTGCCACCGTGCAAAGCCGCGACACGACGCTCACCTTTACCACCACCGCCGAGCCGCTCAGCGTTACCCTTGATCCCGACGACTGGGTGTTGAAAGAATCAACGAACCTTACCGTCTATGAAGGCCAAAGCAGTGCGGCGGGCAAGTTCCGGCTCATGCAGAACTATCCGAACCCGTTCAATCCCGAAACAACGATCCGTTTCTCCGTCGGTTCGTTGCCGACGGGCGCACGCAGCGAGCCGGTTACATTGAAAGTATTTGATGTTCTGGGGCGTGAAGTTCGGACGCTCGTTAGTGAATCCAAAGCACCGGGCAGTTACGACGTGGTATTCACCGCGAGCGGATTGCCGAGCGGCGTTTACTTTTATCGCCTGCAGGCCGCGGGATTCATTGAAACAAAAAAAATGATGGTAGTGAAATAATTTTTTTCGCGCGGGTTTATTTCTCCGTATCGCGTGTCAAAAATCATTCGGCGGCTTTCATCTGCGCCAGTTCCGATTCCAAGGCCTTGATTCGATTCATCATCGCCGCCAGATCGGTTTCCAACCGCCGCACGATGGCTTCCTGACGCAGTTGTGTCTTGATCGGTTGTGCGGGCCACCCGCGCACGATTTCACCCGCAGCCATAATCGAGCGCGAGACGCCCGACTGTGCGCCGATCACTACCCGGTCGGCAATCGTCAGATGCCCGACAAGTCCCGCCTGCCCGCCGATCATACAGCTCTGGCCTACCGACGTACTTCCCGAAATTCCCGTCTGTGCCGCAACGACGGTGTTCGCGCCGATGCGAACGTTGTGCGCGATCTGCACAAGGTTATCGATCTTGGCACCTTTCTCGATGCGCGTCTCGCCGAGCGTCGCGCGGTCAATACACACGTTCGCGCCGATTTCAACATCGTCTTCAATAACGACGATGCCCGTTTGCGGAATCTTCCGGTAGCTCCCGTCCGGCTGCGGCGCAAATCCGAAACCATCGCTGCCGACTGCGCTGCCGCTGTGAATCGTTACGCGGTCGCCCAACTGCGAGCCGTCATAAATCGTAACATTCGGATAAATCGTACACGCGGCGCCGATGCGCGTGCCGGTCATCACCACCGTATTGTGTCCGATGAAACTGCCTTCGCCGATCACACACTGTTCGCCGATATACGCCCCCGCCCCGATGCTTGCTGACGGATGCACGCTCGCCGTCCGGGCAATGATCGCCGCCGGATGCGAGCCCGCATTGATCCACGTGCGCGGCGGTGAAAGTTTTTCCAAGAGAAAAACAAAGGCGGTGTAAGGATCAGCCGTCTTGATAAACGTCGCGCGGTTTGACGGATAGGCGGTTGCAAGTTTCGGCGAGATCAGAATGGCCGAAGCCGCCGTCGTCTCTAAAAATTTTTCGTATTTCGGATTGGCGATGAAGGTCAAGTCGCCTTCGACGGCGTCTTCAATTTTGGCGAGGCGATTGATGATGCGGGTTTCATCGCCGGTGATCTCAACGGACGGCAGGAATTGCAGGAGATAGTTTTGAATATCGAGCAGCGTCATAGCAGTCTATGTATGTCGGGTGCGGTCTGGCCGTCCTCAAAGTTTTGAGGTCAAATGCCGGACGGGCGTTGGCGTTTGCGAAAACTTTTCTATATTTGCGGCTCTTTTTTTCAGAGTGCCAATCAACTTTTTTCTGACGCCGTTCGGCCTGAGATTTTTCAGGAGACGCCGTTAGAGGCTCACGGTTGCGAACATGCGGCAACTTCGTCTGCGGACATCCACGGCGATAGCGGATGGCAAGGGCGGATGAATATAAAAAACCTTGCGAGATGCTCAAGACGATCAAGATTTTTTCGGGTAGAGGCAACCAACCCTTAGCCGAAAAAATCGCCGCCAATCTTTCTTTGCCGCTGGGGCGTGTGGAGATTCAAAATTTTTCGGATGGCGAGATCATGGCCAAGTACGAAGAGTCGATTCGCGGCAGCGATTTGTTCATTGTGCAGCCGACCAATCCGCCCGCCGAACATCTGATGGAATTGCTCATCCTGATCGATGCCGCCAAACGCGCGTCGGCCAGCCGCGTAACCGCCGTGCTGCCGTATTACGGCTATGCCCGCCAAGACCGCAAGGATCAACCGCGTATCAGCATCACGGCAAGATTGGTAGCGAATTTGATTACCGCCGCGGGTGCCGACCGGATGCTGACGATGGATTTGCACGCGCCGCAGATTCAAGGGTTCTTTGACATTCCGTTTGATCATCTTTATTCTTCGGCGGTGCTCGTCGAGCACTTTAAAAAGATGAACATTGAAAATTTGGTCGTTGCTTCGCCCGATGTCGGCGGCGTCAAACTCGCCCGTTCGTACGCGCGGCGGCTGGATGCCGATTTGGTGATCGTCGACAAGCGACGCCCGAAAGCGAACGTCGCCGAAGTGATGAACATCATCGGCGATGTGAACGGGAAAAATGTGTTGATCGTAGATGATCTCATTGATACCGGCGGTACGCTCGTGGGTGCGGCGGCGGCGATGAAGCAGCAAGGCGCGCAGCGGATTATCGCCGCGTGCACGCATCCGGTACTTTCCGGCAATGCGATGGAGCGGATCGAAAACTCGTTCGTCGAAAAAGTCATTGCGACCGACACAGTAATGACGCCGCACACCGGCAACTCGAAATTAGAAATCGTTTCCGTCAGCACGCTGTTCAGCGAAGCGATCAGACGCACATTCGAAGATGAATCGATCACTTCCCTCTTCGATGATTTTCATTGAAACTGTATTTCAAGACAAACTTATTTAGCCGCAAGGCCGCACGGATTTTTCCAACGACTAATTATTAACGATCATGCAAACGATTACACTTGAAGCCGATCTTCGGGAAACCACCGCGAAGAGTGCCAATAAAAATCTCCGAAAACTGGGCTTTGTGCCCGCCGTACTGTATCACAAGGGCGACGAAACGCTTGCGATTGCGGTCAAAGAAATTCCGTTGCGAAAACTCATCTACACGACCGAATCGCACATCGTGAATTTGAAACTCTCCAACGGCACGGAGCAGCAGGCGATTCTGAAGCAAACGGATTTCGATCCGCTCTCCGATAAAGTCATTCACGTCGATTTTCTCAGCCTCAAATCCGATGAGCCGGTCGATATCGAAGTACCGACCTTGTTCAAAGGCACACCGGCGGGTGCGATCAAAGGTGGCCGCGTACAAGTCATTATGCACAAGGTGATGGTGCGCTGTTTGCCTGCCGATATTCCCGAACATATTGAGTTCGATCTCACGCCGCTCGATTTGAGCCAATCGTTTCATATCGGCGACGCCAACAAATTTGCCGGAGACAATGCGAAGTACCGAGTGCTGGGCGATGAAAAACTTCCGGTGGTTTCAATCGTCTCGCTGACGAAGGCGGAAGAGCCGGTCGCGGTGGCTGCGGTTGCGGCAGCCGAGCCGGAAGTCATCAAGAAGGGCAAGAAGGATGAAGAAGCCGCACCGGCTGCGGATGCCAAAGCACCGGCGAAGAAAAAGTAAGCCGTTGATTCTTCGACGCAAAGCATACACGGGCTTTGCAGGGAATCACAAGCCGTTCATCGAAATCAAAGAGCAACGCCTTGGTGCGTTGCTCTTTTCGTTATGATCTTTCCTGCGAGCGAAGCCGTCTCTGGCAGGAGACTATCGGCGGGGCTTTAAAGTATGTCGCCCGCCGGGGTTTGCTAAGCGGCGATGGGTGTTCCGAGCAAGCGGGCGATGCAGGTTTCGATTTGAGATTGTGAAAAAGGTTTGGGAAGGATTTCAACATATTCATGTTTACCCAGCTCGATCATATCGACGTCCATTGCGTTGCCGGTAACAAACAGTACCGGCAAGGCGGGGTTTCTTTCCCGGATGAACGCGAACACTTTGTCGCCGCGCATGCCTGGCATAATGATGTCGAGAATGGCCAACTCGATTCTGCTGACGTTTTCTTCGTAGGCGCGAACGGCGTCCAAGCCGTCTTTGGCGGTGATGACGTGAAAGTATTCCTCCAGCAGGTCTTCGAATAAACTGCGGATGAGTTCTTCGTCATCAACGACGAGAATTGTTTTCTTTTTACTCATCGGGTTAAGATGAATGGCGGCGGGTGCCTTATTGTGTTGAGAGGTTGCAGGTTCCTTCGGCAAGGATCGGCTGCGACGAATAATCTAACATACAACTATAAATTGTGTTTTCAAGGTTTTATTCTGCAATTCTTACATTTACCTTGTTCGCTAAATACTATTCAAATAAGTATTTGCATCTCCCACGCAATGCAAGCGTCATCTTGTTTTTTCGGTGCAGCGCAACCCTTATTTTTAGGCAACTTGTAATTCGAAAATTACACATTACTCAATTTATCTTGCCTGCTTCTGCAACCGCCGCTCGCCTGCTGTATGCCACACGACTCTACTCACACTATTTTTCTCGTAATAGAATGACGGGGCGGCGCATTTAATCGCTGTAATTCATTCTGTTTTTCACCTTTACATTAAATCTAAAAGAAGTATATGATGACCACTCTCGGACCCGTTTTGCGGCGTTTCCGCAAAGAAAAAAAATACTCCCAGTCGGACGTCGCGGAAATGCTCGGATGTTCGTATCAACAAGTGCAGCAATACGAAAACGCAAAGTCCATACCGCCGCTACCGCGCCTGCTACGCCTGATGGAAATCCTTTCGATTCCGCCCAACCTCATTATTCCGAACGGCAGTAGCAAGGATCACGCCGCCTCGGAGGATTTCTTTGAGAAGAAACTTCAACAGCGGCTCGCCTCAGCCAAGCCTGATAAGAAGAGCGGTAAATATACCTCGAAGACGTTCAGAGATGCTGTCGCGCTCGGTAAACTTTTCGCCGCCCTGCCTGAGCCACGCAAAAAGATGCTTGCTGAAATCGCCAAACTTCTCCAGTACTTACCGCTCTTGCCGGTCTTGCTGTTGATGCGGTAATGCTGCCGGTTTGAAAAACAAAATCAAAAACCAAATTTTTAAGTTTTATCAACCCAAAACCCGCCCGCAACTTTTGCCGGTCTTCACAGTTTTTTCTTTTTACGCCCACCGATGCGCCGCCGCCGCGCGCATCTTCTTTCGATTTCAGCGATGCGGATTCTGCGGCTCCTGATTTTTTTTTTACTTTCCTGCTGCTTAGTTTCATCACGATTTAATTTGAGCACGCGGTGAAACTTCTCGTCGGCTTAGGCAATCCCGAGCAAACATACTTCGGCACGCGGCACAACATCGGCTTCGATGTTTTAGATGTCGTGGCGTTTCGTCTTCAAACCGCTTTCGGTGCGGGCAAAGGCGATTTCTTTTTGGCGAAAACCAAATACAAAGGCGAAGACGTGTTGCTCCAGAAACCGACGACGTACATGAACCTTTCAGGCCGCGCGGTCAGAGACGCGATGCAGTTCTATAAAATCAGCATCTTGGACACGCTCGTCATCTGCGATGATTTGAACTTGGCGTTGGGCGCGATTCGATTGCGGGCGTCGGGATCGGACGGCGGACACAACGGCTTGAAGAGCATCATTTATGAAACGGGCAAAGACCTGTTTCCGCGCTTGCGATTCGGCATCGGCAATAACTATCCGAAAGGCGCACAAGCCGATTTCGTGCTCTCAAAGTTTACCGCAAGCGAAACGCCCGTCGTTACCGAAGGGGTTCAACATGCTGCCGACGCCGCCTTATCATTTATCGAACACGGCCTTTCAATCACGATGACGCGGTTCAACCGCGCTCAACCTTCGGGCTAATTTTTCGAGTGATTTTTCTTCCGGCGCAACCATCATGATTTTTCTTCCGGTATTTCTTTCCGCATGATGCCCAGCCGCGATGGTTTTACTTCCCGTTATCATAGCCGCACCGATCCCTCCCGAAAATTCTGTGCTTCTTTTCTGTCGCTCTTGCCGCAAATACGTGGCGCAGGTGCGTGATGTTTTTTTGCAAATGCTTTGATCAACCGTCCGTAACGACGCGACTTACTTACGACTATCAAACTTTAACAACCAACCATGGAATTGATTTTGATTTTTTCCATCAGTGCCGCCGCGCTCCTCTTCGCGGGCGTTCTGATTCGGCAAGTACTTTCGCGGAGTACCGGCACCGACCAGATGCGAGCCATTTCCGACGCGATCAAAGAAGGCGCGGAAGCGTTTCTCACCCGTCAGAACCGCACGATTGCGTATCTGGCCGTTGCGCTCGCGTCGCTGCTGTTTATTCTTTACGGATTTGTACGCGAACACAATGCGGCTGACCCCGTGGGTTCATCGATCACGCTTGCGGTTTGGACGACGGTTTCGTTCGCTTTCGGCGCGCTCAGTTCCGCCGTCAGCGGATATGTCGGCATGTGGGTTGCGATTCGCACCAATATTCGCACGGCTGCAGCGGCGACGCGCTCGCTCAACGATGCCCTGCAAACCGCCTTGCGCGGCGGCGCGGTGTCGGGCTTCTTCGTCGTCTCGCTGAGCCTGCTCGGCGTCGCGGGACTTTTTGCCCTCATTCAATCGCTCAACATCGTAACGAGCGTAACCAAAATTCCGCTGCTCATCGCGGGCTATGGGTTCGGCGCGTCGTTCGTTGCACTCTTCGCGCAGCTCGGCGGCGGTATTTATACGAAGGCGGCGGACGTCGGTGCGGATTTGGTCGGCAAGGTTGAGGCCGGTATTCCCGAAGATGACCCGCGCAATCCGGCGGTGATTGCGGATTTGGTCGGCGATAACGTCGGCGACTGTGCAGGCCGCGGCGCCGACCTTTTCGAATCCACCGCCGCCGAAAACATCGGCGCGATGATTTTAGCCGCATCGTTTTACACGGCCAATCAAACGGCGTTCGAGCAGCGCGGACTTTCGTTGCTTGGCATCTTGCTCTTCCCGCTTGTCGTGGGCGCGTTTGGACTCATCGCCTCGATGGCCGGTGTGATCGCCGTACGGACGGGCGATAATAAAAACCCGATGGACGCGCTCAACCTCGGGTATTACGTAACCTGCATCGGCGTAGCGGTTGGATTTTTCATCGCGTCGCGGTGGCTGATCGGCAGTGAATATTATTTCAACTTTTTTCTTTGCGGCCTGATTGGAATTCTTACTTCACTTGTATTCGTCTACATCACGCAATACTATACCGAATACCGTTACCGTCCGGTGCTCTCGATTGTCGAAGCGGCCAAGACGGGACCCGCCACGAACATCATCTCCGGCATTGCAGTCGGCTTTGAGTGCACGGCTTATCCCGCACTCGCCATTTCAGCCGCGCTCATTTCATCGTACTACTTGGGACTTGCTTCCGGCTTGCAACATGCGGGACTTTTCGGAATTGCGGTGGCCACGATGGGAATGCTCGGCACGGTGGCTTACATCTTAGCGATGGACAACTTCGGCCCGATTACGGACAACGCAGGCGGCATCGTTGAAATGTCGGAGCAGCCGGATGAGGTTCGCGTCAAGACGGATAAGCTTGATGCGGTCGGCAACACAACCAAAGCTCTGACGAAAGGCTATGCGGTAGGCTCCGCGGCACTCGCGGCATTTTTACTTTTCAGCGCGTATATCGATGAACTGGCCAACTACGGGTTGCGGCTGGAATCGGTCAACATCAACAAGCCGGAAGTATTCATCGGCGGATTGCTCGGCGCGATGCTTGTATTTTTGTTCAGCTCTTTTGCCATCAGAGCCGTGAGCAAAGCGGCGCAAGCCGTGATCGCCGAGGTGCGCCGTCAGTTCGCGCCGCTCGCCCGCGATAAAGAGGGTAACATTATTTTCACGGCGGATTTCAAACCGGACTACCGAACCTGCGTTGATATTGTAACGACCTCGGCCTTGCGACAAATGGTCGTGCCGGGCGTTTTGGTTGTAGCGGCTCCGGTCGCAGTCGGTATCATGTTCAAGGTGATTTATAATTGGGGCGGAAGGCTCTCGACCGGCGCAACGGGCGCGGAAGTCGTGGCCGGTTTTCTGATGGTCGGTACGATTGCCGGTGTGCTCATGGCGCTCTTTCTCAACAATGCGGGCGGGGCGTGGGATAACGCCAAGAAGTACATCGAAACCGAACCGCGCGATAAAGCGGCCAATACCGGCAAGGGTTCGGACAAGCACAAAGCGGCGGTGGTGGGCGATACCGTCGGTGATCCGTTCAAAGACACCGCCGGGCCGTCATTGCACGTGCTCATCAAACTGCTCGCCACGATCACGCTCGTACTCGCGCCGCTGTTTATTTAACAAGCGTATTGCAGATGTTTTGTCATTCTGAACGCGGTGTTTGTAGGGGCGAAGACGAAATACAGATTCTTCGCTGCGCTCGGAATGACAGCGGAGAAAATAGAAATGATAAAAAGCACTTCAGATCGAAGTGCTTTTTCATTTTCACAGTAAGGTTTAAAACTTGAAGCCGATGCCGACATGCAAACCGAAAGTGTTGAAGTTGCGGCTGGGGACAATGATGTAGCGGGTATCAAAGTGAAAGCTCAATGCACTTCCGCGCAACGGCAATTGAAGAAGTGCGCTCGGAGCAAAGTAAAAATCTTCCTGAGAGGACGGCGTGAGATCAAAAATATCCGAGTTAGTTTCGATTCTTAAAAGTCCGGCTTGCAAGTACGGACGCAGGATGACGAAGCTCGCGGGAATCTCATAGCCAGCCTCAAGTGCGAAGTTTGTCGGGACGACGTTGATAAATCCGAATACGCCGCCGATATACAATGTGTATGACGCGCCGAAATAAAGTTGATTGCCGGCACTGTATCCGGCGCGAAGCCCGACACCGACGCCACTGCCTACGGGCATCCCAAATTGAAACGCAAACCCGGCGCCGCTGGTGTAAAGCGGCGGCAAGGCTTTCGGTTTATTTTGTTCAACGGAATCTTTAGCGACTTGCACGGCGGCTTCGTTCGCACGCTGTTCGCTGCTGCCTTCATAGACCGTGCCGCAGCCAGTTGTTAGCAATAGCACCGCGAGGACGAGCGGAGGAAACCGGTTTATCATAGCCGAGTCGTTTGAAGTGTGGTGAAATTCATTCGAGATCGCCGGAAAGATAAAGTGCTTTCGCGCGGTTTTGCAAGCGGCCACAAGGTTTGCTATGTTCGCAGCGTCTCCGCCATCCAGTTCCCGAAACATTTAACCTTCGCCGGATATGAACGCACATCGCCTGATTTATTTCGTCGCACCCGTTGCAATGTCGGTTGTCATGCTCGCCGTGTTGCCGCTGCACGCCGGTGTGCCGCAAAAAAAAATTCGCACGCCGCAAGACGCGCAGCGCATCCAATCGTGGTGGAAACCGGACGCGGCGTTTGTACCCGATGCGGTGATTGTGAAATACAGGTCGTCATCCGTGCCGCCAGAGGCTTTCACAGCGGCGGCGCAGGTCGCTGCGAAGATTAGTATCCTTTCGCAAGTGCCGATGTTTCCGCAAGCCGCGCGTACCAAACAGAGCGCATTCGTTGCCCGCACCGCCGCAATGACTTCGCCCAAACTTTCGGCATCGGATAAAGCGGCCCTCGCATCGGTTGACCTGTCGCGCATTTTCATTTTAAAGTTTTCCGCGCCGCGCGATGCGCGTGAAGTGGCCATGGAGCTTTCGGCGTTGCCTGAGGTTGAATACGCCGAGCCGCAATTTGTTGATCATCCGTTTTATTCGCCGAACGATCCCGACAGCGCATCGAACTATTGGCCGCAAACCGTAGAGGCCGCCGCCGCGTGGGAAATCACCAAAGGCGATACATCCGTTGTGATCGGCGTGGTTGATGACGGCGTGCAATGGGATCACATCGACTTGCTGCCGAACCTGCGCATCAGTTCCGGTGAGATCAGCGGCAACGGGATCGACGACGACGGCAACGGTTATACCGACGACATTCACGGTTGGGACTTTGCCAACGGTGACAACAATCCCAGTCCCACGATTGGCTCGCACGGCACGCACTGCGCGGGCATCGCAGCGGCAGCGACGGACAACGGCCTTGGCATTGCAAGTCTCGGATTTAATTCACGGCTCTTGCCCGCGAAAGCCGCACCGGATAACAATCCGAACAGCATCACGCACGGCTACGAAGGCATCGTCTATTGCGCCGACAACGGCGCGAAGGTCATCAGTTGCAGTTGGGGCGGCGGCGGTCAAAGTCTGGCCAACCAAGAAGTGGTTACCTACGCGGCCTTGGTGCGCGATGCGATTGTTGTCGCCGCCGCCGGTAACAGCAACATCGACAACGACCGCACGCCTACTTTTCCGGCCAGTTATAAATATGCTTTCGCCGTCGGCGCAACGAACGCTGGCGATACGAAAGGTTCATACTCGCACTACGGCACGCAGAGTGTTGATGTGATGGCGCCTGGCACGAACATCTGGAGCACGATTCCGACAAACACTTTCGATTTGAATACCGGTACATCAATGGCGTGTCCGATGGCGGCAAGTTTGATTGCGCTGGTTCGGGCGAAGTTTCCCGCGCTCACCGCCGAGCAAGCGGGCGAACAAGTTCGAATCACCGCCGATAACATCAACCTAGAAAACCCCGGCTACGAAAACCGCTTGGGACATGGCCGTATCAACGCGCTCCGGGCGGTCAGCGATAGTTCCCTCACCGCGATTCGCGTGATCTCCGCCACCGTGATCGATCCGAACGGCGATGACTTTTTGAACGACGGCGAATCGGTAAAAGTGAATGTGCAACTTAAAAACTTTCTTCAGCCTGCATCCGCTGTAACCGTATCGCTGTCAACTGCCAATCCGAATGTTACCATCAGTGCCGCCTCGTTTGCCGCCGCGTCAATGGCGACGCTCGCGGAAATCATCGATTCATCGATCACGTTCAACGTCAATGCCGGTGCGCCGTTCAGCGAGGAAGTCGAATTTTTTCTAACGATTACTTCCGGCAGCACCACGGACTATGGCAGATTCTTCGTTACGCTGAAGCCCGCCTATCGAACTTTGAGCGTGGCCGGAAGCGCGGTGCAAACAACGCTCACCAATCGCGGCCTCATCGGCTACAACGATTTTTCCTCGAACACCGAGGGCGTCGGCTTCAAGTATCGCGGCGAAAATTTGCTTTATGAAAGTTCGCTTGCGTTCGGATACTCCGGCGAAAAATATGTCGATGCCGCCCGCGATCCCGCCGCAAGCCAGAACGCGGACTTCACGTCATCGTTGCCTGTTGCGTTCGTCGAACCCAGCGGCGTTGCGAGTTTAGAAGCGCGCACCACTTTCACCGATGCCAACGCACCGGCGGCAAACCGCATCGGCCTTTCGATGGATGAACGCCTCTATCTTTTTTCGGATGCGCCCGATACCGGCTACGCGCTCGTGCACCTGAACCTGACGAATACGTCGGGCGTTGCGCTGACGAATTTTTACGCCGGATTTTATTTCGATTGGGATGTCGGCAATGCGGCGGCGAATCTGAACGGTTATGATTCCTCGCGCGGGTTGGGATACACGTTTGATCCGGCGTCGCTCTCACACGCAGGCGTGGCGAACTTAGACAGCACCGCGTCGTTTCGCGCGATCACGAATGCCCCGCCCTCGCGCGACACCAAATGGAATTATCTCAGCGGCGGGACGGGCACAGCCACCATCGGCGCGGGCGATATGACGATGATCATCGGGGCGGGGCCTTTTACGATTGCCGCAGGCGGCACGCTGACGACGGCCTTCGCCCTCAGCGGCGGACAAAGTTTAGCGGAACTGCAAGCCAATATCGATGCGGCAAAGTTGAAATGGCAAAGCCTCAAGACCACACTTGCAACTTCATCTCCCGCACAAGCCGCCAAAGAATTCCGATTGATGCAGAACTATCCGAACCCGTTCAATCCGAACACAGTCATTGCTTATCAATTATCAAGGAACAGTGAAGTGCGTTTGAAAGTCTTTGATGTGTTGGGACGCGAAGTCGCAACGCTTGTCAATGCGAAGCAAGCGGCGGGAAATTATAGCGTGCGGTTCGATGCTTCGAACCTGTCCAGCGGGATTTACTTCTACCGGTTGAACGCCGGGAGTAGCGACGGACGGAACGGAAGTTTTATTGAGACGAAGAAAATGTTGTTCATCAAATAATCCCATCGCCACCGTTCAAAAAAAAATTGAAGACATGTTTGTTGATGTTCATTCCCACCTTGCTTTTTCCGACTACGACGCCGACCGTGAGGACGTCATCGCGCGGCTGAAAGAAACCCGCGTCTCGCTCGTCATCAATCCGGGCACGAACATCCAAACCAGCCGCGAAGCCGTTGCCCTTGCGGAGCAACAGGATTTCGTTTATGCCAACGTCGGCCTGCATCCGTGCGATGTTGCGGATGTGAAAGACGAAGATTTCATCACATTAGAGTCGCTGGCGCGGCATCCGAAGGTGGTCGCCATCGGCGAGATCGGTTTGGATTATCATTACCCCGAAACGGATAAATCTAAAGAAGCCCTCTGTTTCCGCGAGATGCTCCGCATGGCGAAGCGGCTGGACTTGCCCGTCGTCATTCATACGCGCGACGCATGGGAAGACACGTTCAAAATCCTTGAAGAAGAAAAATCTTCCGTGCTGCGCGGCGTGATGCACTGCTTTTCCGGCACGGCGGCGGAAGCCGAACGCTGCATCCGGTTGGGATTCAAACTTTCGATTCCGGGCGTGATCACGTTCAAGAAATCGAACTTGCCGGAAGTGGTAGCGGGCGTGCCGCTGGCATCGCTGCTGACGGAAACGGACGCACCGTATCTGGCACCCGTGCCGCACCGCGGGAAACGCAATGAACCGGCGTTCGTGATTGAGGTAGCCCGCAAAATTGCCGAAGTCAAATCGCTGCCGCTTGAAACCGTAGCCGAACAGATTCGCCGCAATGCCGCCGAGATGTTCCGCCTTGATGCTTGAGCCTTTCACCCTTTCGTTATGCTTCAACTCATTTTGAGTGTTGGCTGTGCGGGCGCGGTTTTGTAACTTTGCCCCGCTTTTTTGTAACCGTAAAAATTTTCAATCCGAATGGCAACTCCATCTTCCGTTTCAAGCACCGATAAACTCACCGCTTTTTATTACGACGCTCTCGATTTTGTAGAACGAAACCGCACGCTCGTCATCGGCATCGCGGCGGCCATCGTGCTCGGCATCGCCGGTATTTTTTTCTGGGGACAATACAAGTCGGGGCAGGAAGGCACGGCTGCCGAAGACCTTCGAAAAGTGATGCCGCTTTATCAAGCCGGTACATTTGACAAAGCCATCGCGGGCGATAGCACCGGCGTGGTCGGTCTCAAAAAAATCGCCGATCAATATTCCGGCACGCCGTCGGGCAACATGGCCGCGGTCTATTTGGGCAACAGTTACTTTCAGAAAAATGAGATCGATAATGCGTTGAAGGCGTTCAAGAGTGTTTCATCATCAAGCGATTTGATCAGCGCGGCTGCGCTTGCGGGTGAAGCGGCGTGCTACGAACAGAAAAAAGATTTTAAATCCGCGGCGAATGCGTACCGCAGCGCGGCAGGCCGCATCAGCAACGCGGCACTGGCGCCGGTATATCTCACCGACGCCGCCCGCAACTTCGAACTTGCAGGCGATAAAGACGAGGCGGTCAAGCAATTGGAGAAGCTCAAGAAAGATTATCCGCAAGCCTCGCAAGCGCGCACCGCTGATCAATCCATCGTCCGTTTGAAGAGCTAGCAGAAGGATTTCACCTCTGCGGTTATGAGGCGAGTCGTGTATTTAAGTTATGGATTTGCTTTTCGTGTCATTCTGAGCGCAGCGAAGAATCCCTTGTTCTCGAAAAATTCTTCACTGCGCTCACTTGTGAGCCTACGGCTTAGAATGACAACACATAACTTTGATGCACCTAAGGGCGAGGCATGTCTCGCCCCTACGCGGATTAATATGGAACGGCACGTAAAAATTGTTCAAAAAAAATTCAACAAAACCATGAAAGTTGTTCGCACCTTTTTCGTCCTTCTTTGCCTTGTGGCATTGGCGTCCGCGTGTGGCAAGAAAGCCGAGACCGCGCCCGCCGGGGCAGCCATACGTCCCGCCGTGCCCGAAAATCCTGAGCCGGGCAAGCCGCGCCGCTTCGTGATCGAAACCTCGATGGGCAACATCACCATCGAACTCTTCGACGATACGCCCTTGCACCGCGATAATTTTGCCGCGCTCGTGGCCGAAAAATATTTCGACGGCACAACCTTTCACCGCGTCATTCCGGGCTTTATGATTCAGGGTGGCGATCCGAACTCGCGCAATCAACAAAGTCGGGAATCGCACGGCGCGGGCGGCCCGAACTATACGATTCCCGCCGAGATCAAGCGTTCAAACTTGCGCGGCACGGTTGCCGCTGCACGCACGGGCGATGAAGTCAATCCGAAGCGCGAATCGAGCGGCTCACAGTTTTATATCAACGTCAATGACAACACGATGCTCGACGGGATGGGCTACACCGTCTTTGGCCGCGTGGTCGACAGCCTCGGCATGGACGTCGCCGATAAAATCGTGCGCGTGCCCAGAGACCAGCGCGATAATCCTGAGACGCCGATTACGATGAAAGTCCGCGTCGCCGCTTCAAAATAATTTTTTCAACTTTTTTCAACTTCAACCTTTCAACGATGCCGCAGCAATTTTTGATCGAGACGCCGATGGGCAACATCACCATCGAGCTTTATGACGACACGCCGCTTCACCGCGACAACTTTTCGAAACTCGTTGCCGAGAAATACTACGACGGGATTACTTTCCACCGTGTCATCAAAGATTTTATGATTCAGGGCGGCGATCCGCTTTCGCGCGATCAATCGAAGCGCGCGCAGCACGGCACCGGCGGCCCCTCCGCGCGCATCCCCGCCGAGATCAAACATCCGAACGCCCGCGGCACAGTGGCAGCCGCACGCGACGGCAATCCGCAAAAAGCGTCGAGCGGCTCGCAGTTTTATATCAACGTCAAAGACAATTCTTTTCTGAACGGCGAATACACCGTGTTTGGAAAAGTCATCAGCGGGATGGATGTGGCCGATAAAATTTCCGTCGCCCCGAAAGACGGCAACGACAATCCGGCGACGCCGATCCCGATGACGGTTTCAGCGAAGGCCGCTACGGTCTAAAAAAGTTTTTCAACAAAAGCGGCGACTTCATGTCGCCGTTTTACTTTCTGCGATGACCCTTCTTTCTGCGACGACACTTCACGCCAATTGTTTCACCGCCATGACCGACACGGCCACACCAACAACCGTGCAACGCGCATTGCTGCTTACCGACGTGCTCAGCGACCTTGCTTTCACCGCCCGCTACGGGCAGCCGGAAGCGGACGTGCGGATTGAAAAATTGAATAAGTCGTTTGCACCGATTGCCGTCAAGAACGGCGGCGCACTCAAACGCACCGAAGAAACGTTATGCCTTTTTGAATTTGACACGGCCTTCGAAGCGGTTTCAACGGCAATTCAGATTCAACGCGCGGTTCGCAAATACAATGCGTCGCAGCCGTCGCGGTTGCCGGAAGAACCTGTGCGGGTGCGGGCGGCGGTGCATTACGGCGTGCTGCGCGAATCAGGCGGTGAGATTTACGGCGAAGCGGTGATGTTTCTCGCCGAGTTTCAGGAACTGGGTGAGGCGGAGGAAATTTTGGTTTCAGAGCCGGTGCACCGGATGATTGCGGGTGGAGCGGTCGAGAGCGTTTTCTTTTCGCTCGAAACTTTTCGCGGTGAGACCGCCGAAGTCTATCAACTTCTGTGGGATGCCGCCCTTGAGCGGCGGACGAAAGCCAATCCCCCCAGCTCCCTTTGACAAGGGGGAGTTGCGTCAACTTCGCAGAGAAAGTTGAGACAATCGAAGAGAGAGAGTTGAGACAATCAAAGGCGGGAGTTGCGTCCACTCGAAGAGAGAGTTGAGTGAGAGAGTTGAATTAATCGAAGGCGGCGTTGACCGCACCGAACATCGTCCCCCCTTGTCAAAGGGGGTTAGGGGGATTAAGCCGGGTTGCCCGATGCAAGGTCATCCAAGTATAGAATCGCACGGATTTTTTCGCGGATGCCGGAAGGCGTGATCGGTTTGGTGATGAAGTCGCTTGCACCCGCCCGCAGGCAGTTGCGCACCAAATCGGCGTCCATGATCGAACTCATGATGATGATCGGCGGATGCGATTCGGCCAGCAGTTTCACTTCGCGCATAAAATCGCCGCCGCTCGATTCCGGCATCAGCAAGTCGAGCATGATCAAATCGTAGCGGCTGGATTTGACTTCGGCGAGGGCTTGCAGGCCGTTGTGTGCAAAGGTAAGCGAGACGGGTAAAGATGCGAGCGCGCTCTTGAAGAAAAGATGAATCTGCTCATCGTCGTCCGTAATCAAAATCCGGCGTTTCGGAGGGGCTGACACGGCGTGTTGAGCGGGCTGCGGGTTGCGTTGATCCATTATCGATTCTATCACACTTTCTCTCATAATATCAGGTTCGTATCAAGGGCTTGGCGACCTTAGGTGATTTGAACACCTGTGGCGGCGTCGCTGGCGACGAAGGAAATCTGAAGGAACTTTGACTTCTTGGCTTCTTCTAAAGCTTCAAGGCCGTTCATCGCGCCGAAACGGATTTGCTTCAGCTTTCCGTCTTCATAAACCATCTCACCGGCGGCGTCGCCATCGGTGAGCAACAATTTTCCCGATGCTTTGGTGAGCGTCATCTCGCCCATAAACGACGAGAGCGTGCGGTGCGAGAGCGGTTTGCCGGTATTGTCCAATCGCAACAGGCCGAAGACGGTCGAGCGGATGCGCGAGGGTTCAGCCGGTTTGATGATGTAATCGGCGACGCCTGCATTGAGGCATTTCATAATCAGCGACGAATCCGACATCGAACTCATCACCACGACGGGCGGAATTTTGAATTTCGTTTTCGATTGCGAGAGTGCCCGCATAAAATCCAAGCCCGTCATTTCAGGCATCGAGAGATCGGTGATGATCAGGTCGTAATCGACTTTCTGAAATTCTTCGTAGGCGTCTTTGCCGTTGTAGAACGATTTCATCATCACGACCGGAGAAATCTCCAAGACCGCGCGCAGAAAGAGATGAATGTGTTCATCGTCATCGGCGCACATTACTTTTCTAACCATAGTTGTTGATCAAGTTACAAACTGCGGAGCGTGTCTTTTCTTTGAGAGCGGCCTCTTTAGCTTCCTTGGCCGTTGCCTGCCGCTGTCGCTTGCAGCGCGGCATCAGTGCCGTTGGAGCGGACACTGTTTCTACCCTGTTATTTAGTGTGGAAGTGTTGAAGAAGCGTTTGAAAATAGGCAAAAAAATTCCGGCGGCAAAACCGGCGCGTCCGGGCCGAAGATTTATGCACCGCACACGCAGGTTTGTTGTAAATCTGCGGTTTAGGGTTTAACTTCGTTCGCTTTTTTACAGCAATACCCGACACACATTTTCGTTACAAACACATTTTTCAAGGAGATTTTTTGCATGGCAATGGACGCACTCGGAATGGTTGAAACCAAGGGACTTATCGGCGCAATCGAAGCCGCCGATGCCATGGTCAAAGCCGCAAAAGTTGAACTGATCGGCAAAGAAACCATCGGCGGCGGCTATGTTACAGTTATGGTTCGCGGCGACGTCGGCGCAGTCAAAGCATCGACCGATGCGGGCGCGGCGGCGGCGCAGCGCGTCGGGGAACTCGTTTCCGTTCATGTCATTCCCCGCCCGCATCAAGACGTCGAACTTATTCTTCCCAAGCGCAGCGTGTAGTCCTGCCAATGATTTTTATTTCTTCTTTTCCACGACATAAAACCACATCGCACCACAATCGAACCACATCAAATATGAAAAGGTCAATCTTCCTCGCCGTTCTCACGCTTGCACTTCTCAGTGCAGAACTTTTCAATGCCAAGGTTGCATCCGCGCAGTTCGGGTTGCCCGCCGCACCGCCCGTCAGCAACCAGCCCCGCGCCAAGTTCGAAGAAGTCTCGTTGAAGCTCGGCAAACTATTTCCCGTGATGAGCGTCTATGAAGGCGTCGCGGATTTCGACGGCGTCGGCGAAAATGTCAAGTATAAAACCGTCGGCAGCGCGAAGTACGATAACATCTTCAGCGAATCAGCCAGCATCAACGGACGGATGCAACAGACGAAATTCCTCGTCGGCAAATACGGTGCGAAGCCCGCCGATTTCGCCACCAACTCCGCCAAAGCCGCCTCAACTGCGGCCAAAGACAAAGCTGCGAAGATGATGGACTTCAAAACCGTTTTGGCGGAACTCTCCGCTTCGTTAACGAAAGATCAGTCGCGGGCAAGCGAGTTGCTTTCACAGTTGGGCGGATTGCGTCCGCAAGAAGATTTCTCACCGCTGGATGCGGGCGGCGTGGTCGATGCGGTCGGCAAAGCTAAAGAGAATTTGCAATCGGCGGTGTCGGAAGCCCCGAAACTGGCCACCGAAATTGCGAACATTTCCAAAGGCAGCAAGTAACGACCGGCGTGAGGGAAGAACTGGCACTCGGTCTGATCGAAACGCGCGGCCTCGTTGCGGCGATTGAAGCCGCCGATGCTGCGGTGAAAGCCGCCGATGTGAAATTGATTTCGAAAGACCGCGTCGATGCGGGTTTGGTTACGATCAAATTGGTCGGTGAAATCGCCGCCGTTCAATCCGCCGTCGATGCGGGTGCGGCGGCGGCGAAGCGGATTGGGATGCTCGTCGGCGCGCACATCATTCCCCGCCCCGATCCCGAACTCAACGAGACTCTCATTTACATTGAGATCGATAGCCGAAAGAAAAAAGCCGTCGCATCGAATCCCGTTCCGGCCAATGATGACGCGGCCAACGGCGATACATCTCATAGTGATACCGCGAACGGCGACGGCAATGTTCAAATCACATTTGAGGCCGCCGCCCTTTCGGCAATGACGGTTGAAGACCTGCGGCGCATGGCGCGCAAGATCGATGCGCTGCCGATTCAAGGCCGCGAGATTTCGCGGGCGAGCAAAGATGAACTCATCGCCGCAATCACCGCCGCCGCCCCGAAATCATAATTTTTTTAGTCGTACCGGAGAAGTTTGGAGCAGTATTCTTGAACGCAGTACCACGCAGTTCAACCCGCAGCGGCCCATGAGACCGCTTTGAAATCATGAAAACCAAACTCACGCCCTCGCCGCAGATCGCCGCACAGTTTTTACTCAGAGGCGAGCCGGTCGCCTTCCCGACGGAGACCGTCTATGGTCTCGGCGCGGATGTTTTTGATGAATCCGCCCTTCAGAAAATCTTCGTCGCCAAACAGCGTCCGCCCGACAATCCCCTCATCGTTCACATCTCACACCTTTCCTATCTGGATTTGCTTGTAAGTTCCGTGCCGGAATTTGCAACAAAATTTATCGAGGCGTTCTGGCCCGCGCCGCTCACGCTTGTGATGCCGAAGAGCAAGTACGTGCCGCTCCTCGCAACGGGCGGCCTTCAGACCGTCGGCGTACGGATGCCGAAACATGAACTGGCACAACAGTTTCTGGCGGCGTGCGGCGTGCCGGTCGCGGCGCCTTCGGCCAATCTTTCCGGCAGACCCAGCCCGACCTCATGGCAAGCGGTCAAAGAAGATTTGGACGGACGGATCGCCTGTATTCTCAAAGGCGCGGCGACGGAGATTGGATTGGAATCAACAGTCGTCGATTGCACGGGCAAGACCCCGGTGCTGCTGCGTCCGGGCGCGGTTACACTGGAGCAACTTCAGGCGGTGGTGCCGTCCATCAAACTTTTTTCCGCCGGTACAAAAGGGAGCGACGCCGCCAAGCCACCGCCAAGCCCGGGTATGAAATACCGGCACTACGCTCCTGAAGCCCGCGTCATCATTATCGAACCGCCGTTCCCCGGTGATGCCGCCGCAGATGCAGCATATATCGGTCTCGAAAAAATTTTCGATACATCGCTAAAGTTGAAAAAAATTTGCCGGTCGTTAGAAGACTATGCCGCCTCGCTCTTCGAGTTTTTTCGCGAGGCGGATCGTCTCGGTGCAAAAGTGATTTATTGTCAAGCGGTGGGTGAAGAGGGGCTTGGCCTCGCGTTGATGAACCGGCTTCGTAAGGCGGTGGGGCAAAGTGAATCCCCGAATTAGAAACGGGCGCGGAGGGCGAGACTGAACAGGCTCGGGGCGTTAGTGAGAAAGGCGTCGTTGCCGCTGCCGGAACTGGTGATGCCGTCTTTAAAAGTATTCGCGTAGCGCAGGGCAAGTTCAACGGCATCGGTGAGACGGTATCGGGCATTGAGGTAGACGCGGCGGCCTTTGCCGAAGAATGCCGGAATGCTGGAGACGAGCGGTAAGTCGTCTTCATATGCATAGATCGCGCTGTCGAACGTATCGGTCTCGAAAACGGCGATGCGGCCATCAAGATGCAACCGGTTTCGAACCAACTCCAGATCAACATCCTGATAGATCAGCCAACCGAATTCCCCTTCCACACCCGTCAAAAAAGTTTTGTCCACTTGCTTGCGTTCGCCGCGGGTTTTGAAGGCAAGTTTTTCCGTCGGTTGGTAAATGAAATCCAGCCGCGTTCGAAACGTTTTCGTCGGGACGGCGGCGCGAAACTCCGTCTCCAACCGGCTGGCATCCGTGGTGATTTGCGTGAGTGATTGCTCAATGTTTTTCAATTGGAGCGTACCTTCCAAAAAAATTTGCGGCGTGAGTTTATAGGAAAGTTGCAGCAGCAAATCATCGCCCGATGACGGCAGCACTGTCGTAAAACTGACGAACGGAAACCGGAAGAGATCGTAGTAGGCGCGTACGGTGAGTTTTTTCGTCAGCGCGGTTTGCAAGCCCAAATAAAATCCGGTTTCATTCTTCGCATCAATACCGCGCTCGGCAAACGCGCTTGCTCGCGGCGAGTAATAATCTTTCGGATAGTTTCGAAACAACGCGACCGCGCGCGTGCCTTTGGCGAGTTCCGTTTGCACACCGATGATCGCCGCGATGCTTGCCTTGTTCGCTTCGCCCGTCGCGCCTGCCCCGCCGGTAGAGTAGGCCGCTTCGCCGAACACGTTGAATTTTTCAATCACGATGTCGGCATCGATGGCGGCGAGGCTCACACGGTCGCCGGTAAAGCGGAAGCGGTTGTAAAGTTGGTCGTCCGGCTGAAACACCTTGCTGTATGCAGCCCCGTAGCCGAGCACGCCGACGTGAATGTAATTTCCGAAGCCGGAACGGTTGAGTTCCACGTATCCGCCGCCGAGCGTTTCGCCGATGTTGCGTTTGTTACCGAGTTCGGTTTCGGTGCGGTGCAATCCCGAATATGAAATGCTGCTGAATGCGGTGTCGCTATCCGACGCATCGAATAAATTATCGGAGTAAAACAGCGTCAGGCCAATGGTGCCGAGCGGAGTTGGAATGCCAAGTTCCGCCGCCGCGCCGCGAAAAAAGTTTTGTTCGGTCGTCGAGGTGTAGGCGCGCAGATTCCGGTTCGAGAGTTTCGCGGAAACCACCGCGTCGGGACTTTTCGAAATCGCGCGGGCGGACGTCATCGCTAAGCCCTGTCCGAACGACAAATTAAAATCGCCCACCACCAACGTTTTGAGGTTGTAAATGTCTCGCG
Source organism: Chlorobiales bacterium (assembly GCA_014380515.1). Lineage (GTDB taxonomy): Bacteria > Bacteroidota > Chlorobiia > Chlorobiales > JACMJS01 > JACMJS01. The sequence goes on along the minus strand of JACMJS010000152.1, from coordinate 10,342 downwards.
CCTGAAAACTCAGGGACGCAAAGTCGGTGATGGATTCTTCGCCGATGTCTTTATCGGTCAGCGCAGAGATCAAAAAATTTTCGGAGACGCGGACTTGCAGGCGGTTGTAGAAGCGTTGCGGCGTGCCGAGATAGGCGATGCTTTTAATCGTGTCAATCGCGCGGCCAGTCGAATCACGTACAACGGTTTTCTTGCTGCCGGTCGCAAAGCCGAAGCGTGCGGGACTTTCGGTAAAAAAACGTCCGATGTATTCGATTTGAATTTGCTGCTGCAAAACACCTTGCCGCAAATCGTTGATAAACGCGGGCTGCGCGGGATCGCGGTCAGGACGCGGGACGCCGATGTAAAGAAACTCGGCGATCAAACCTGCAGCATCTTCATCGAGCACGCCCGCCAGTTCATCGAGGCTTTGAAACCGGCCTTGCCGCGCGCGGTAGTCGACGATGCGTTTGGCATCGATGATGGTCAAGAACGGAATGACGGTAAGCTCGGCGACGCTTGCGGCGTTGAGGTTGAGTTTTTGTTTGCGCAAGAGTGCGAGTTGTTCCAAGAGTTCGTCGTTGCCGCCGGATTCAACAGAGCGGTCGAGCAGGCGGTCGATGGTTTGCGGCAAGCGGGCGGCTTTGGCGGTATCGGGCGTGGAATCGGGTGAAGTGCCGGAGGGTGCGGTGCGCAAGGTATCGGCGGTTCTCAAGGTATCGGAAGTTTGCGCAAGCGATGTATGCGGAAAGAGTGCGAGACCGAGGCAAATTGCAACACAAGTCAGAAATGCAATTATTTTTCTCCCGATTGCAAGCAGTAAAGCTTGTGCCCGATCCGGCGCATCATCTTTGCGAAGCAGAAAACCGGGCGCGGGCATAAATTTGATTTGGATTCGAACGGTTGCCTCGAACGATTGATTCGATAACGTGATCGACTCACCGCAAATATGCGGCGGCGAGAGCGAGGTTCAAAATTTCCTTTCTGTTAATAAAAATTTCTCACGTGATTGCGGTTGTAAGCAGCGTGAATCGATTTATCCATTAAGAAATTAGTACCCAATTATTTTCAGCGTTTTGAACACTCAAAAGCCCGTCGGTTAAGTTCTTTTATTGAAAACTTCTTTTTTTGAAAGGGGTTATTGGAAATGCCCCAAATTTTCCTATTTTCAGGCCGTTTCCCCTGCTGCTTTGAAAGGAAACGCCGCGGCCATCTACAGGCAATCCGCAGACATGTAGAAGTCGCCCTTATCATACATGTACCGATGAACATTACTCTTTCCGAGCTTGCAGCGCGGCTGGCCATGCACCGCGAAGAAAAAAAATTGACGCTTGCCGATGTGAGCCGACATCTGCGTATCAAGGCCGAATATCTCGAGCGGCTCGAACAGGCCGACACGACTTTTCTCCCCGCCGCTTATACAGCCTCCATGCTCCGCCGCTATGCGGAATTCCTGAACGTACCGGTCGATCTCGTTGAACAATGCCGCGCCGAACTTGCGCCGAAATCGTTCGTCGATCCCGAACCGATCGCGCCCGCCGCCGAATCCTCTGAACTTGCAGCGCGTTATTACTTGCTCGCAAAAAAAATCGTGCCTGCCTTTTTGATGCTTGCCGTCATTGCAACCGCGGCGTTCTTCGGTCTCAAGCAGTTCGGGTTGCTCGGCGAAAGCGCGGTTGTCATTCACCGGACGGTTCAACTTCCGGCTGCACCCGCACCGAAACCCGAAGGGCCGCAGCCATCCGCAATGCCGGTTGCTTTATCCCAAATTCCATCACCGCCGCCGGAAACGACCGCAGCGTCAGTCGCAGCGATGGCGATAGTATCTGCGAAAAATACATCGCCGGTTGCTTCAGCAATTGCGCCCGCAACGTCGGGGCGTCAATCAGAACGCGTCGCCACGCCGACGATGATACCGATGCGTTCGCCAGTATCTAAAAAACTATCGCTCGTCATTCGCGCGAAGGCAGATTCTTGCTGGCTGCGGGTTCAGCCCGACCGGTTCGCGCCGGTGCAACGCGCGTTTCTGCGTCCGTACCAAACCCGCGCGTTCGAAGCCGACAGTTCATTCAGCATCACGATTGGCCGCGTGCAAGCCGTCGATGTGATGCTCAACGGTAAATCGATTGCCTTCGATCAAAAGTACGGCGCGCTGCATGACTATGAACTTACCGACCGCTAAACGGCAACATATATTTAGTTTTGCTTCCCCCTTCTCCGCCGCTTCCCTTCATTTATTTTTCCCGATTCACTTCCGGCCTCTTTATCTTCAGATGCGTCCGCCGCGCATCGCATTCATGCGGCTGATGTAAAAATCACCGAATACATTTGAATGCCCTGTAAGATTTTGAGCTTGCGTGTTCACCTAAAATAATTTTTAACGATGCACCATGTCAGTTCCGGCGACCCGCGTCCGGTCGCCGCGACCGCCGAAACCGCCGGCGATGAAGCCCTTCACCGCGACGTCAAACGGCTCGGTTTTATTTTGGGGCAAGTGCTCATCGAGCAAGAAGGTCAGAGCCTGCTCGATCTCGAAGAGTCGCTTCGAAAACTTTGCAAAGACATTCGCAGCGGCAGCGATGACCCTACCGCGCCGCAGGATGAAACCACGGATGCCGGTTTGAGTTACTCGGACGAAAGATTGCGCTCGCAATTGCTCGAAACCATCGCGGGACTTTCAGCGACGGAAGCCTACAACTTGCTGCGGGCGTTCGGCACTTACTTTCATTTGGCCAACGTCGCCGATCAATTTCATCAAGTTCGGCTCGACCGCTTCTCGGAGCAATCGACGGCGGGATTCACCGAAGGCTCGCTCGGCGCAACGATTGCGCAGTTGAAATCAGGCGACTTCACGGCGGATCAGGTTCAAGCGTTGCTGGGCACGCTGTCGATTGAGCCGACTTTCACGTCGCACCCGACGGAAGCCGTCCGGCACACCGTACTTCAAAAGCGGCAACGGCTGACAGTGCTCTTGGACAAAGCCGATCATCCGAAACTTGCACTGCGGGAACAGGAAAAAATTTCTACCGAACTTCACGCCCTCGTAACTTCGCTCTGGCAAACGGACGAAGTGCGATCCGTGCGTCCCGAAGTCATGGATGAAGTGCGCAACCAGTTTTATTATTTAAGCAGCGTGCTCTTCGATACGCTCCCGAAAGTGTATGATGAATTGAAGCGATCTCTCGCGGCGGCGTATCCCGATCACACATTTGAGATTCCGCCGTTTCTCACCTTGCACTCATGGACGGGCGGCGACCGCGACGGGCATCCGTTCGTTACGCACGAGGTTACACGCACCGCGCTGCGGTATCACAAATCCGCCGTGCTGCAAAAATATCTTTCGGCGACGGAAGCCGCACTTGTTGACTTGAGTTCATCCGTGCAGCGCGTGGCCGCATCGGATGCGTTGCTCGAATCCGTGAAACGTGATGAAGCACTTATCGGCAGCGATGCGGCGGCGAAACTGTGGGTGCAGAAAAATCCGGCGGAAGTCTACCGGATGAAATTGGAATACATTCGTCAGCGGCTTGCTGCGACATTCCATGCGATTGAACAGGACGACCTGCCGCCGCTGGCATACCCGAACGAAGACGAATTTCTCGAAGACCTGCGTGTGATGCAGCGGTCGCTTATGGAGAACCGCGGCGAGCGGCTCGCCGAACACGTCCTTGAACCGCTCATTCGTCAGGCGGAACTTTTCGGATTTTATTTTGCGACGCTCGATGTGCGTCAGCATAGTTCGCGCCATGAACAGGCCGTGCATGAGATCACAACCGCGCTTCAAATTTTAGATGTGCCCTACCGCGAGATGCCCGAAGACGCCCGTGCCGCGTGGCTTGCGGGGGAACTCTCGCAACTGCGTCCGATGATTCCCTACAAACTCACGTTCTCCGATGAGACGAACGAAACGATCCAAACTTTCCGCCAAATTCGAAAGTCGTTGGAATCCATCAGCCGCAAAGCGATTGATACATATGTGATCAGCATGACGGAAAGCGTCAGCGACGTGCTCGAAGTGTTGTTCCTTGCGAAGGAAGCGGGCTTGTTTCGATACATGTCTGATGGCAACTTGGAAAGCGATTTGCACGTCGTCCCGCTCTTCGAAACGATTGACGATCTGCGCGGCGCGGCGCGGCACCTCAGGCAACTTTTCTTGCAACCAGTTTACCGCAAGCACTTGGCCGCGCGCGGCAACTTGCAGGAAGTGATGATCGGCTATTCGGATTCTTCGAAAGACGGCGGTTTGATCACATCGAATTGGGAACTGTATCAAACCCAACTTTCGATCAAAGCGTGTGCGGCGGAGTTCGGCATTACGCTGAAACTCTTTCACGGACGCGGCGGAACGGTCGGGCGCGGCGGCGGCCCGGCGCACCAAGCAATTCTTTCGCAGCCGCAAGGCACGGTCGATGGTAAAATTAAAATCACCGAGCAAGGAGAAATCATCGCGGCAAAATACAGCGTGCCCGCCATCGCGCTGAAGAATTTGGAACTTGTAACTTCCGCCGTCATTTCTGCGAGCACGGCGGGTAGGCATTATACAAGCGAGCGTATTGAAAGTGTGTTGCCGGAATGGAAAGAGGCGATGATGCAAATGTCGGCGGCATCGATGAAGGCTTACCGTGCGTTCGTGTATGACGAAAAAGACTTCGCACCGTTTTTCCGTGAAGCCACGCCGATTGACATCATCGAGAAAATGGAAATCGGATCGCGCCCGCCGAAGCGAGCTACCTCTACGGCGGATGAACATTTGGTCGAAAGCCTTCGCGCGATTCCGTGGGTTTTTGCATGGATGCAAAACCGCGCATCGTTGCCGAATTGGTTCGGCGTCGGTTCGGGGTTGAACGAAGTGATGACTGCTGCGGTGATGACGGAAGGCACGAACGCATCGCCGCCGTTGCGGCTAGCGACCTTGCAACAGATGTATCAAACGTGGCCGTTCTTTCGAACGCTTATGGACAATGTTCAGATGACGCTCTTCAAATCGGATTTGCGCGTGGCGAAAGAATATGCGCGGCTGTGTTCCGATCAAACCGCCGCGACGCGGCTCTTCGGCGTGGTGCAGGCCGAGTTTGAACTCGCATGCAAGTTGGTGTTGCAAATTACCAGACAGTCTGAGTTGCTCGAAAACAATCCGACGCTCAAACGCTCGCTCCGGCTGCGGAATCCATACATTGATCCGATCAGTTACATTCAGGTTACGACGCTCGGCAAATTGCGGCGCACCGCGACGGACGCGCCGGAATATCAAACACTGCTACATATTCTGCGCACGAGTATCAATGCGATTGCAGCGGGGATTCGGAATACGGGGTGAACCCCTTGTCAGCGGTGGCTGACATTCCCCTTTGGCTAAGGGAAAAGTGTCCCAAGAAAAAAACAAAAGAAAAAATTGAAAATCACGCGAGATGGAAACGGCAATCAGTATTCTTGCGGGCGTAGCGATGAGCGCGGCGTGCGGCTTTCGGGTGTTCATTCCGCCGCTCGTGGCGGGGATTGCGGCGATGTTCGGCTACATCACTTTGCCGCCGGATTTTCTGTGGCTCAGTTCGCCGCCCGCGCTCATCGCTCTCGGCGCGGCGGCGGCGGTTGAGGTCGCGGCTTATTACGTGCCGTGGCTCGATCATCTGCTTGACACGATCACCACGCCAGCCGCCGTGGTTGCAGGTACGTTGCTTACCGCGTCGTTCATTACCGATATGTCGCCGTGGCTGCGGTGGACGGTCGCGGTCGTTGCGGGCGGCGGGGTTTCCGGCGCGGTGCAAGTCTCGACGGTGTTGCTTCGCAGCGCATCAACGGGCACGACGGGCGGTTTCGGCAATTTCGTCGTATCGACGTTCGAAGCCGTAAGCGCGGTCGGCCTTTCCGTTACCGCCCTTGCGGTGCCGCTGCTGGCAATTGGATTTTTGATATTGGTGCTGCTGGCGGCTGCGGTGTTTTTGATGCGGCGGCGAGCGAAGTCTTCATCATCGCAAGTGTAACCACAAACCGATCCCGCTCATGGCGCAACCAAAAAAGCATCTCGAAAAAAAAGTGTGTTTGATCACCGGCGCATCAGGGCGCGTCGGGAAAAGTATTGCACTGGCAATGGCGGCCAAAGGCTATGCGGTGTGCTTCACCTACATTCACTCCGAACGCGAAGCCGCAGCGACGTTGAAGGAGTTGCGTATCATGTCGCCGGAATCGGAGATGGTCAAGTGTGATGTCGCCAGTGTGAAATCGCTACAGGAGATGTTCCGGTTTTTGCGGCGTCAATTCGGACGGCTTGAGGTACTCATTACCACCGCCTCGAACTTTTATCCGACGCCCCTGCCGAAGGTCAGCGAAAAAGAATGGGACAGTTTGGTCGACACCAACTTGAAAGGCACGTTCTTCACGATGCAGTTCGCGGCACTGTGGATGGCGGAGCAAGCGGCGAAAAATCCTTCCGAATTGTTTCGAATCATCACGCTGAGCGATGTGGCGGCGGAACTCGTGTGGCGACATCACGCGCCCTATACGGTTTCAAAGTTGGGGATTCAACACTTGACGAAAATTTTTGCGAAGGAATTCGCGCCCGCCATCCTCGTCAATTCCATCGCACCCGGCACGGTGCTGCTCAATCCGAAATCGGACGCGAAACATAAATCGGACATTCTAAAAAAGATTCCGCTCGGACGCATCGGCGAACCAGAAGACATTGTGAAGGCCGTCGATTTTTTGGAAAGTTCAACTTACATCACCGGCCATATCCTCAATGTTGACGGCGGTCGACTGCTTTATTAGATGTTTTTTCACGCCGTAGGGGCGAGGCCATAGAGCGTCAGCTCGTTACCTCGCTATCGCCCTTACAATGGTCGTTGTCAATTCACAAAGGCTAGTTGTTCTTCGTCGGTTCGCCCAAAAATTTGGCGAGGGTGTTTTCCAAGTTCTCGCCGCGCAGATCATCTTCTGTAGCGACGATGTTGCCTTTCGGATCGATCAATACCGGCTTGGGAATACCGATCACTTCAAAGTTTTTTGAAATCGCGCCCTCAAAACCACCTTCAACGAACGTGTGCAGCCACGGCATTTTAAAACGCTCGGCGCGAAACTTGGTGATGTCTTCTTGCTTCTGGTCAAACGAGAGGCTGAGCACTTCGAAGCCTTGTTTGCCTTTGAACTTTCCGTAAGCCTCGTGCAGTTTCGGCATCTCGACCACGCAGGGGCCGCACCACACCGCCCAGAAATCCATCATGTAGTATTTGCCGAGCATCGATTTATTCGAAACCGTTTCACCGCCGAGCAATTTGACTTCGAACGCAGGCACGGCTTTTCCAACTGCTACGCTGGCATTTGGTTTAAATCGCTTTAATGCAAATTGAGCCTCCTGCGTATCACCATACTTTGATTTCATCTCCTCAAGAAGCGATACTAATTTTTCCGACTCTCCTCTTTGACTTGCGAGCGCAGTCATAGTGAGCAGCATGTTAACACGAACACTGCGGTCAGGATTTTTATCTACAAACATCCGCATCCGCCGTTCCTGCTCAGTTTTATCCTTCGTGAAACAAATATTGTTTGTCCCATCCATGCTCGCTGCCCACATTAGCGACTCTGCCGGAACAAACTTTCGAATGGCATCCGCGAACAGAGAATCATTCATCACATTCACCTCGGCAAATGGAAAACTTGCAAGGCTCACCGCGGCAAACTGCCGGAGCGGCAATGGATTTTTCTGATCGTTCATCGCCACTTTGAGGTTTGTATAAAGCGGTTCGTAATCAAATCTAAATTTCTTCATATCCTCGCCCTTTGCCTGTGCTCCGAGATAGGCTTTCATTGCGGCATTGCGCTGCACATCCAACTGTTTTTCAAACGACGCAATTTCTTCGAGATGCGCGTGAGCCTTGTCAAACTTCACGCTCGGTAAATTCTCCGCCATCATGCGTAACAGTTTTTTCGGCTCGAAGACGATGCGCACCTTGCCGCCGCTTGCTTTCACAACCGATTGATAATCACCGCCGCCGTCGTAAATAAATTTATCCGACATCGTGCCGTTGATGCTGTGCCCATCACCATCCGCGCCGACAACCTGATACGCAATTTCATTTCCGCTCGCTTCGCGTTCATACACGAACGAACCGTCGGCCTGTTTCGTCATTGGCTCGCCGCTCCGCAGGTTGAACTTGTTCCACTCACCAATGATTTTTAATTCGCCGAGTTCAGACTTGTAACTGTAAGGCCGCAGTTGCACGGCCAGATCAATTTTCTTGTCGACCCCGCTAATTGATTCAATCACCAGCGGCACGCCGAAGGCCTGATGATTTGCCGCCGTGAACCAGAGTTTGTAAAGCCCCGCGTCTTTCACTTCCACTTGAAACTTGCCGCCGGTAACGGATTTTGTTTGCATCGGTTCATTGTATGAACCGCCGATGCCCGTCAGATGCAGGTCTGCAGCAGGCGGCACTTTGCCGTCAGCCGTTTTGAGCGTGCCGGTAATCATGGTTTGACTTGCGGCCAGAACGGGCAACAGCAACAGTGCGAGGAAAAAACCGAATCGCTTCATGGTTGAATCGCGTTGAGGATTGAGAAGATTTGAAACACAAATCATGCTTCTTGAAAAGGGCGAGGCATGGAGCGTTAGCTCGTAAAACTCGCTGTCGCCCCCACAATGTGCTGTTCAATTCAGACGAACGAGACGTCGGTGGCGTTCAAAAATATCTCGACCATGATTTCCAAGCCCGCCTTGTCGTCGTCGTCAAAGCGAGCGGCGGCGGTGCTGTCCAAGTCGAGCACGCCGATGAGACGACCTTCTTTGGCCATCGGGATAACGATTTCCGAATTCGATGCGGCGTCGCACGCGATGTGGCCGGGAAATTCATGCACGTCTCTGACGACGACGGATTTCATTTTTTCCGCCGCCGTGCCGCAGACGCCTTTGCCGATGGCGATGCGCGTACACGCCGGTTTACCTTGAAACGGCCCGAGCACCAAACCGCCGCCGCGATACAGATACACGCCCGCCCAACTTACTTCCGGCAGCAAATTGAAAAGCAACGATGAAAAGTTGGCTGCGTTCGCCGTGAAATCGCGCTCGCCGTCTAAGAGTCCGTAGAGTTGCGGCGTCAAACTTTTGTAGAGATCGGTCTTCGAGGCCGCTTCGGTTTCCTTCAGTTCAAACATGTTCAAATCGGTTGGTTAAAAAATCAGTGGTGTCAAGGTAAACAACGTCAAGCCGGAGCGGAAGTGATGTTGCGGAGAATCGCAGGCAGGTTTTTCGAAAACTCGAAGCGCGACATCACTTTGCAGCCGACCGCTTCCGCAGATTCCCGTTTTGCCCCGTCGACGTGCGGCAGAAATCCCAGCATCTCCGCCGCCGGAAATTTTTCCCGAAAAAATTTCACGGTTTCAACCGACACGGTGCTCAGATCAAAAACGACCGCCATGCGAGCGTCTTCCGACTGTACATCCGAAGGTTGATGGATAAAAGCGATTTCAACACCGGCATTTTTTGCAGCGACTTCAATCTGGCTGCGGAAAATAAAATCCGTAACGACAAGGTGAATTTTCACTATGGTCAATCAAAAAGTTCAGTTCGGAATCGTGCCGCTTTCTTCCGCGGCTTCGTCGCGGCTTTTGATCGTAGCGGCGAGCAGCGTTGTGTAAATGCACTTCGGATCGCCTTCGAACATCGTGTCTAAAATAATCGGCTGCGAACTAGTTTCGAGCGGGTGCATAAACGGATAGTCGCTACAGAACGTCGGACGGAATTGATAAATGCGGCACTTGTATTCGGCGTCCAAGAAAATACAAGGGCCTTCGGGCGATTGCAGCATCGTACCGATGCCTTTGCCGGAGATATGATAATCGAAATCTTCTTCGGTTTCCTTCGGATCAAAGAGCACGCGGCCATGCAAGTCTTTTAAATCGTCGCGGAGCAACACCTGACGCTCAATCTCCGCCGCTTCTACTTGATCGACCCATACGCCGTTCTTACAGCAACTGCCTTTGCAGACGGGAAGGTTGTTGAGGCAACTTTTGAATGCAGTCGTTTCCATTTCTTGATGCTCCTTAAAAAATTTTGACAATGTGATTTGATATTTTTGACGCGCGAAATATATCGCAATAGCGAGGCTTGAAAAAGCCATTGCCGTATTTTATGCCTCATCGCATCAAAAAAATTTACAAACATGATTCAATACGACAGCAAAAGTTGGCTCGCCTCGCTCTTCACGCTTCGCGGCCTGTATCTGCGGCGCATCTTCTGGAGTCTCTTGTTTATCGTCGCACTCACAACGCTCATCTGCCTGCTGGATTTTACGTTCAATGTGATCGACATTCGCTTACCGCTTTCGGAGCATAGTTTGATGGGCGTCGTGCTGGGGCTGCTGCTCGTCTTCCG
>JACMJS010000151.1 GCA_014380515.1 Chlorobiales bacterium | reverse complement strand
TTGAGAATTGCTTTTGAACTTTCAACGACAATCTCCGAGCGCATCAGAAATTTTCGCCTCGAACGGCTTGGCAAAATTGTTGCTGGCGAAACGCCATTGGGTAAAGTGCAAGCAGCTGTGCTCATATTGCATTTGATTCCCGTTTCGTCGTTTGCTTCGCCTGTCAATTATGACTTACCCACTCTGTTAAATCAGGCAAGGCCGAGTTTAATACCAATGGGTAATCCTAGAGGCTGGGACAATTTTTACAACTTTGATGGCATTGCTGCAATTCATCGTATAGACAAATTGCCGTCCTATAATTCTTATACACAGGTGTTTCGTAATGGTATAATTGAATCGGCTTGCTTCATTAGCAATGAGACTAAAACAGGCGAGAACATAATTAGTAGTCTTGTTTATGAAAGGACAACCCTACAGTCGTTATCCGAGTGTTTGAAACTTCAGAAACATCTTAGCATACAGACGCCAATTTTAGTCATGTCTAGTTTGCTTCATGTTTCGGGCTGTAAACTTTATGTTTCAGAACGTTCTTACCGCCGCAACAACACGCCGATAGATAGAGATTCACTCATCATGCCGGAGATTTTAATTGATGATTTCGATTGTAACACGGGTAAAGTGATGAAACCTGCTTTCGATATGGTTTGGAACGCAGCCGGTTATGAAGGATCAATGAATTATGATGATAAAAATAATTGGAAAAATGATCATTCATAGAGAGGTCATACGATAAATCAGGTTTCTCGTACAGTTGAAGGGGATGAAGACGGCATCGTCGGTATGTGGAAAGAGCAAATTACTTCCCGCTGAAAGTGCAACGTTCGGTCGAGCACTCAGAAGAAATTCATGGACACGAAGCCACCGATTTTTGTTGCCAGATGCGTTCATTGCAGCAACCGCTTTAACTTAACGACTGTGATTTGGCAACGCAGAACAAAAAAGATTTTCGCTTTATTCAAGGCATTCGTTTCTCCAAAATCATCTAACACCCGAAATCTATTTTTGCGTCATGTCTCAAGAATCTCATCATAATCGTTTCGCAGCCAACGGTTCGCCAAGCAGCGTGCCGCCGGAAGGCCTACAGGGTTTAGACCGTATCGGGTGGCAAGCTTACTTTATGAGCGTCGCTCATCTGATCTCGCAGCGTTCGACTTGCGAGCGGGCGCACATCGGCGCGGTGCTCGTGCGGGAGAATAATATTTTGTCGACGGGCTACAACGGCTCGCCCGCGGGACTGTCGCATTGCGACGGGCCGAACTGCCTGATCTACAAATCAACGCACCCCGACGGCACCGTCGAAGAAAATTGTATGAAAACTATTCACGCTGAAATCAATGCCATCGTTCAGGCCGCCAAGAATGGGACAATGATTAAGGACGCGGATATTTACATTACCGCCAGCCCGTGCCTGAATTGTTTGAAGGTGCTGATCAATGCGGGCATCAAAACCATTTATTACGACAAGCCTTACAAACTGCAATACATCGCGCCGTTGCTTGAGCAATCGGGCGTGAAGTTGGTTCAGGTACAATTTTCATCCGGCGATCAGATGCGAGCTGCTGCATCATCATCGCAACCATCATCCGAAGCGGCACCCGGTTCTTTCAATCCTTTAAAACCCGATCAACCTTGAAATCGAATTTTTTACTTTGGCAGGAGAAATACGGTCTCGAAGTGCCGCAACTGACCGTCTCGATGGCAGCCAAACTTCAAACCGCGCAGACGGATCAAGAGAAGCACAAATGGACGTCGCTGCTCTACTTCCTTTATGCGTGCGGCGTTGCGGCGGAAGAGGACGGTGAACCGGCGGTGAAGGCCGCGATCATCAAGCAGGGCGAGACCTCGCTTTTTACAAACGACAAACATAAGCTACTTAGCGAGGCGGCGGTGTCGCTCGCCTTGCTCGGCGAAGAGAATATGAAGTCGGAGTCGGACGAATGGAAGTACGAAGCCTTTCGCATCACCGCGCTCTTGCTTCGCACCCCGTTTGACATTCAAACCTTTGAAACGATACTCGGAACGGTTGAACGCTTCACGCGCATCAAAAGCATCGACCACGATGCGTCTTACATTTTGCTTTCATCGATTCATGAAAAAACCGGCGACCCGGCTTATCAACGCTTCTTCACCGGCTTGGATAATGAACTGTGGGAACGGCTCGCATCGGCGGCACTCAAAGTGATGTCTCTCTTTCTACACGATGCGACGATGGAATATCTGGTCTACTACGAACTGCCGCCGGGCGGCATCAACGACAAGCATTTGGTGCGTTGCCGAAAGATGCTGGACGTTGTGATCGAGTGCTGCTCGATTGTTCATCAAACGTCGCCGCTCATCAAAGATCAGTTCGATCAGGAAATTTACCAGTTCTGCTCCGACGTTATCACGCAACAAAATCCGCAACCGCTCATCACGTATTCCTACCGGCTGCTCGATCTCTCCAGCGAGGATTTTTATGTAACCGTACCGAAAGAACAGATCAGCAAGTTTATCCGTGAATCCATCGTGCGCTTCGGCGGCGGCGTGTCAGCATGAATCGCCGGAAAATGACGGGAGACGGAGACGAATTTTTTATGCAGCGGTGTTTAGACCTTGCGGAACGCGGGCGCGGCGATACAAGTCCGAACCCGATGGTGGGCGCGGTGCTGGTGCATGACGGACAAATTATTTCCGAAGGCTACCACGAGCGTTACGGCGGGCCGCACGCCGAGGTCAATGCAATTGATGATGTCGATGCGACGCAGTTGCGCCGATCTACATTGTATGTCAATCTTGAACCGTGCGCGCATTTCGGCAAGACGCCGCCCTGCGCGGATTTGATTATTGAAAAAAAGATTCCGCGCGTCGTCGTGGCGATCCGCGATCCGAATCCGCTCGTAGCGGGCAAAGGCCTCAGGAAACTGCGCAGGGCGGGCGTGGAAGTTAAAGTCGGCGTGTTGGCATCAGAGGCGGCGCGGCATGGCGAGAGCTTCGTTACGTTTCATACCAAGCATCGCCCGTTCATTGCGATCAAAGTCGCCCAGACGCTCGATGGAAAATTGGCTACAGTTTCCGGCGACTCAAAATGGATTACGGATGAAGCCGCTCGCGCCTACGCCCATCAGTTGCGTTCGCGCTACGATGCCGTGATGATCGGTACGGGCACGGCGGCGGCGGACGACCCGTCGCTGACGGTGCGGTTGGTAAAACCGTACGGCGGGCGTCAGCCGAAGCGCATCGTGCTCGATCGAACCTTGCGGTTGCCATCCGGCTCGGCGGTTTTTAGGCACGATGCGGAAACTTTTCTTTTTACATCCGAGAAACTTGCAGGCAGCCGTAAAGCCTTGCGGATAGAGCGAACGGGGCGGTTTGGGACGAAAGTTTTTTTCGTCAAAGAATCAAACGGCGCGTTGAACCTTGCGGAAATTTTTGCGGCACTTCACGCGGAGAAAATTTTATCGGTGATGGTGGAAGGCGGCAGTGTTTTATTTTCATCGCTCATCCAAAGCGGCCTCGCGGACAAAGCCCATATTTTCATCGCGCCGAAATTTATCGGTGGCGACGGGCGCAGCAGCATCGCGTCGCTCGGTCTTACCCATATTTCCGCGGCGGTGCGTCTCCGCGATCTTTCGCTCGGCGTGATAGACGACGCCTTTTTGATTGAAGGTTATTTCTGAAATTATTTTCATTCATTCATTTCAACTCTTTTTGTTGGGGCATGTTCACCGGCATTATCAAAGACATCGGTAAAGTCGTTTCGATGCGTCCGCAAGGCGCGGGCTACCGGATGGCGGTCGAGACGGGAAGCGCGGCGTTCAAAGATTTGATCATCGATGAAAGCGTTTCGATCAGCGGGGCGTGTCAAACGGTCGTCGCCGTCAAAGGTCATATCTTTGAAGTGGACACGGTTGAAGAGACTTTGAAAAAATCGACGCTCGGAACATATACAGCCGGGACGCCCGTCAACCTCGAACGCGCCTTGCGACCGCTCGACCGGATGGGCGGGCACATCGTGCAAGGCCATGTTGACTGCACGGGCACGGTCGTTTCCATCGATAAAAAATCGGCGAGTTGGATTTACCGCGTGGCCTTCGACACCGCCTTTGAACCGTTCATCGTTGCTGCCGGATCGATTGCCGTCGATGGTATCAGTTTAACTGTGGCGGATGTGAGCGGAACGATGTTTTCACTTTCGATCATTCCGTTCACGTTTCGCAACACGACGTTTTACGAGCGAGAAGCAGGCGACAAGGTTAACTTGGAATTTGACGTGCTCGCCAAATACATTCAAAAGCAATTGCGGCAGTCGCACACCGCCGCCGCAAAGCCGGAAATGACCGAAGCATGGTTGCGTGGGTTGGGATATTGAGAAACCCCCGTCATCAACCCCGTCGTTGATTAGGCGATGCCGCCTCCCGTGTCAAAGGGAACGGCGTAAAGAGCGGATCGCGCGGAAAAAATTATGTTCTTCAACAACGTCGCCTTTGTCGAAAGGGACGCCAGCCTGAGGCTGACAGGGGTTCAGCGTTTATCTAAAAAAATCATGTCGGAAATTGTATATGGCCGCAATGCGGTGATGGAACTGATGAAAACCCGTCCCGATGAAATCGAGAAGGTCTATTTTCAATTCAATACATCGGACAAAAAAATTACGGAACTCTTGCTCACGGCCAAGCGCAACGGACTTTCCATCGGCAAGGCGAACGGCCAGAGACTTTCGGAGATCGCGCAGTCGGCCAATCATCAAGGCGTGTGCGCCATCGTCGGGCAATTGAAGTACTTCGACTTGGAAGATTTGCTCGAAGCGCCGCGGGGTGAAAAATTTTTCTTCTTGATTTTGGATTCGCTCGAAGACCCGCAGAACGTCGGCGCGATTATTCGGACGGCGGAGGCGGCGGGCGTGGATGCGGTGATCATTCCGAAGGATAACTTCGCGCCCATCAACGCGACGGTGCACAAAACTTCCGCCGGTGCGCTCTCGCATATCCGGTTGTGCCGCGTGGTGAATCTGGCTCAGACCTTTGAGGCACTCAAGAAAAAAAACATCTGGATTATCAGCACGGACACGGATGCGGGAAAAAGTTATACGAATTTCGACTATACCATGAACTGCGCCATCGTCATCGGTTCTGAGGGAAGCGGCGTGCGGCGGTTGCTCAAAGAACGCTGCGACGAACTCGTGCAGATTCCGATTCTGGGCAAAAGCGAGTCGCTCAATGCCAGCGTCGCCGCGGGCGTGATGCTCTACGAAGTTGTGCGGCAACGCAGCCTTTCAAAAGTTTAATTTTTTTGTGATGCAACCTGATACGCCCGGCACCCGAACCGCAACGCATACTGCTGCGGAAGATTTAAAATCGGACGTGCATGATTATTGGAATCAAAATCCGTGCGGCACGCAGTTCACCGAACTCGGGCGCGGCAGCAAAGCATTTTACGATGAAGTCGAACGCTTTCGTTACGCCACGCAGCCGTTCATGTCACGGCTCTGCGGCTTTGATAATTTCGCGGGTAAACGTCTTTTGGAAATCGGCTGCGGACTCGGCACGGATTTACTTCAGTTCGCCCGCGCGGGCGCGATCACGACGGGCGTCGACCTGACGGAAGAAAGCGTCGCACTTGCCAAGAAACGCTTCGAACTTTACGGCGTGCCGGGCGATTTCCAAGTGGCCGATGCCGAGAAACTTCCTTTCGCGGCGGATTCGTTTGACGCGGTTTATTCGTTCGGCGTCTTGCATCATACGCCGGATACACAAAAAGCAATCGATGAAGTATATCGCGTCCTGAAGCCCGGTGGCAAAATCGTCATTATGCTTTATCACAAACAGTCGCTGCACGTCTGGCTCGGCGTGCCCTTGTATTTTCTTTACGGATTGATACAAGGAAAAC
>JACMJS010000021.1 GCA_014380515.1 Chlorobiales bacterium | reverse complement strand
TTATCCTAACTCGCCGAGATACGCTTTCTTGACGTCTGCGTTCTGCGCGAGTTCCTTGGCGTCGCCTTGCAAAATAATTTCGCCCGTCTCAAGCACGTAGCCGTACGTCGAAATCGATAAGGCCAAATGCGCATTCTGCTCGACGAGCAAGATCGTCATGCCAAGTTCGCGGTTGATTTCCTGAATCTTTTCGAAAATCGTTTTGACGAGAATCGGCGCGATGCCGAGCGAGGGTTCATCGAGGAGCAACATTTTCGGGGCGTTCATCAGCGCGCGGGCAATGGCCAACATTTGCTGTTCCCCGCCCGACATCGTTCCGGCCAGTTGGTTCTCGCGCTCTTTCAATCTCGGAAAAATCGTAAAGGCGTAATCCAAGTTGCGCTTGATCTCCGCATCGTCTTTGCGCAGATAGGCACCGAGCATCAAGTTTTCGTGCACCGTAAGATTGGCAAAAACCATCCGGCCTTCGGGCGATTGCGACAGTCCCCGCGCTACAATTTCGTGCGGCGGCATTCCGCCGATGGGTTTGCCATCGAACTCAATGGTGCCGGACTTGGGTTTTAAAAGTCCCGATATGGTGCGGAGCGTCGTCGTTTTGCCCGCGCCGTTCGAGCCTATGAGCGTAACAATCGCGCCTTTCGAGACGGCGAATGAAATTTTTCGCAACGCCGAAATCGGGCCGTAACACACTTCTAAATTTTCAACCTTGAGCATACTTTTTTAATTGGCTTTTTCTTTTGTCATTCTGAACGCAGCACCAACGCAGCGAAGAATTCCTCATTCGAAACGAGGGATTCTTCACTGCGCTCACTTGTGAGCCTACGGCTTAGAATGACATCATCATAAAATTTATTTCTTCGCCGCCGAGACACTAAAGACGCGGTATTCCAGCGGCTTCAGAACCAGTTTCAAGTTACCGTCTTTGGTGAGCAATTGCTTCGAGGGATCAAAATAATCCGTCAGCATTTTACCCGCGTCCGTTTTGACGAAGCCTGTAAATTCCTGCGTGCCGAAATTTACCGCGACGATGACCTGACTCTCCTTCGTCTTCCGCATGAAGGCAAAGACGGTTTCATCGCTTGAAGTTTTGAGTTTTGCCATCTCGCCTTCGGTCATTGCAGGCGTAGATTTTCGAAGCGCGATGAGTTTGCGATAAAGATCTCGAAACTCCGCGGCGTGTTTGCCCTGCCAATCAACCGGAATTTTTTCGAAGAGCGTCAAGCGTTTTTCGCCGCCGACTTCATCGCCGTTGTAAATCATCGGGACGTTTTGCAGCGAGCCGTAGCCGCCCATCGTGAAAGCCAGCACCGCCGTCGCTTTCGCACCTTGCACGCCATAAAGTTCAACCGGCGTGCCGTCATAAGCATTTTTGTCGTGATTGGTATTAAATCGCATTCGAAGCGCGCCTTGCGGAAAAATTTTCGCTTCAAGTTCCAACGCATCGTCGAGCGCCGTTGCCGGTTTCTTGCCGCGGGAAATGTCGACCATCGCGTCGTAGGTATTCCATGCGTAGGTCAAATCAAACGCGCCGATGTGATGGGCGGGCGCGGTGCCTTCGGAAATCATCAGGAGTGAGGGCTTGACTTTTTTCAGTTCCGGTACGAGCGTCCGCCAAAAGTCTATCGGTATGAGTTCCGAAACGTCGCAGCGGTAGCCGTCGATGTCGCACTCTTTTATCCACAGGGTCATCATCTCGGTCATGTACTTGCGCAGTTCGGGGGAATCGTAATTGAGATCGGCAACGTCAAGCCAATCGGGATTGGGCGAAATGATGTTTCCGGTGGAATCTTTCGTGTACCATTCGGGATGCGATTTGATGAGCGCGTTGTCCCATGCGGTGTGGTTGGCCACCATATCGATGATGACTTTCAGTCCTTGCGCGTGTGCGGCTGCGACGAAGCGTTTGAAATCATCTTTTGTGCCGAAGTCGGGCGAGACGGCGTAGTAATCCTGCACCGCGTAAGGGCTGCCCCACTCGCCTTTGCGTTTCTCTTTGCCGATGGGATGAATGGGCATCAACCAGATGACGGTCGCGCCGAGGGCTTTAATCTCCGGCAGTTTTTTTTCAGCGGCGATGAACGTGCCTTCGGGCGTAAAGTCGCGGACGAACATTTCGTAGACGACGGCGGATTTTACCCAGTCGGCGGAAGGCGACGCAGCGACGCGGCTGAGAGCGGTCGGGGACTTGGCGTAGCCTCGAATAAAAAATAAAAGTGCGCCGAGAAACGCGATGAGCGTGATGATCGAGACAAATAAAAGCCGCATGTCGGAAAGTTATTGGAATTGAAGTGAGACGGAAACGGGATGTGTGATGTTTGGCGGTGAAGATTGCGACGGTGAAGATTAAACTTTAAAGTGTGAATCAAAATAAAGCATCGATGTTGTAATTTCAAGAATGTCCGATATGATCACAACCGGTGCGTTCATTCGCCTCTGGCGCACGGTTTACAATATCTTCTTCCCCCTGTTCCGCGGCGGCGTGCGGCTCGCAGCCTTGTTCCTGCCCAAAGTAAAAGCCTCGATTGACGGACGACAAAAATTATTCGAGGTACTCGAATCCAAACTCGCCCTGTTGCCGAAAGGCAAACCGCGTGTGCTTATTCATGCGTCGTCCGTCGGCGAATTCGAGCAGGCGCGTCCACTGATTAAACGGCTGCGGGAAGAATCGGATTGTCAAATCTTCGTCTCGTTTCTTTCCGTCTCCGGCTTTGAAGCGCGGAAAAATTTCAGCGAAGCCGAGCTTGTAACTTATTTGCCCGAAGATACAAGCAAGAACGCCGAACGCTTTTTCCGGTTGCTCGCGCCCGATGTGATGATCGTCGTCCGCTACGATACATGGTTCAACCATCTGTTTGCGGCCAAGCAACGGGGCGCAAGGTTGATTCTCATCGATGCCGTGCTCCGCGATGACGCCGCCTATTTAAAACTTATCGCTAAAAATTTTTACCGCGCGGTGTTCGGCTTGTTCGATATGATTTTCACGGTGTCGGAACGGGATCGAATAAATTTCGACGCTCATTTTCATCTTCATGCCGAAGCCGCAGGCGATACGCGGTTTGATCAGGTCGTACTGCGCAGTCAGGGCACAAAGATGATAACGCATCTGCGGCGGCACTATGAACACGCTCAAGTAATTGTCGCCGGAAGCACGTGGCCGGAAGACGAGACAAAGTTGCTTGAAGCGATAAAAGACTTTGGCGCATCATTGATTGTTGTGCCGCATGAAGTCGGCGCGGCGAACATCAGGCGGTTGGAATCGCTTTTGAAATCGCATGGGCGAACGTCCGAAAGAATCTCATCGCTTCCCGATGAGTTCGGCAGCGATAAAATTTTGATTGTGGATCAAATCGGATACCTTGCGGAGCTTTATGCGTTAGCGAGCGTGGCCTACGTCGGCGGCGGGTTCGGCGGCAATGTGCATAATGTGTTAGAGGCGGCGGTGCACGGCGTGCCGGTCATTTACGGACCGAACATTTCCAAATCGGTCGAGGCCTCGGAACTTTACCGCGCGGGCGGCGGCGTGATCGTTGAAACAGCCGATGACCTTCGCAACGCATTACGCATTTTCCTCAGCGATGAACCGGCGCGGATAGCAAGCGGCGACAACGCAAAAAATTTCGTGATGCGGCAAACGGGCGCAACGGCAAAAATCTTTTCATTCATTCAAACTTCACTTTCTCACACCACAGTCAACACACATCAGGAGAAAAATCATGGCCGCAGTTAAAATCACCGTTGGCAACAACGGCTCATTAAAAGTCGAGGGCGAGGTCGAAATCGTCGATGCGAGTGGAAATCCGTTCGGTCTGCAAGGCCGCACGGTCATTGGTCTCTGCCGCTGCGGCGCATCAAAGAACCAACCGTTCTGCGACGGCTCACACCGCGCGATTAACTTTCATTCCGAGATCACCGCGTTCGAGTTGCCGCCGAAAAAAGTTTAGTTCGAACGAAGCCTGCTATAATCCATCGAAAAACTTTTGAGCGGATGCGGCGATGTCCGATTTTTCTTCGGGCGATTTTTTATCCAGCAAGACGTACGCCATGCCGATACGCGGGTTCTTGCGGAGTTTGGATTCATTGCGCATGTAAAAATCCCAGTAGAGATAATTGAACGGACAGGCGGTCTCGCCCGTCTTGGCGTTCTTATCGAAGCGGCAATGCGAGCAGTAGTCGCTCATCTTTGAAATGTAGTTTGCGCTCGCAGCGTAAGGCTTCGTCGCCACGAACCCGCCATCGGCGAACTGCGACATGCCGACGACGTTCGGTGTCACAACCCAGTCGTAGGCATCGAGGTAACATTCCCAAAACCAATCATTGATTTCCGAAGGTCGCACGCCTGCGATGAGTGCGAAGTTGCCGAGCACCATCAGCCGTTCGATGTGATGCGTGTATCCGTGTTCCCGCACTTTCAGGACGCATTGCGAGATACAATTCATTTTCCGCGAGCCGGATGAAAGAATCGTTGCGTCGCCCGTCCAATAAAACGGCGGCAACGCGCGAGTGGCTTCGAGAAAATTTTCGTCGTGATAATTTCCCGCCGACATTTTCGTCCAGTAACAGCCGTACATAAATTCGCGCCACCCGATAAGTTGCCGGATGAACCCTTCGGCGGCGTTGAGCGGGGCGCGGCCTTGGTGATATTCCGCTTCAACGCGCCGGACGAGCGTCATCACATCGAGCAGGCCGATGTTCACCAGCGGTGAGACGAACGAATGAAACAGAACGAGTTCCGATTGCAGCATCGCGTCTTCATAGTCGCCGAACAGCGGCAGCCGGTGCGTGATGAAGTGATCGAAAAAAATTTCCGCGCCCAGGCGCGTGGTGGGTAAGTTGAAGTTTGCCGTCGTGCCGAAGTTGTTTTTGAAATACTGATTGACGACGGTTTCGACTTCAAGGTCAATCGAATCTTTTTTGAATTGTGGCAGTGCGGGAATACTGATTTTAGTTTTGATCGGGTTGCGATTTTCTTTGTCGAGATTCCACACACCGCCTTCGGGTTCGCCCTGTGGGGTCATCAATACATGAAGGTTGCGGCGCATGTCGCGGTAAAAATGTTCCATCACGAGGTGTTTCTTGCCGCGGTGTTTGGCAATGAAGGCTTCGCGCGGGGTGAGAAACATGTTGTTCGGCGTAATCGCTACCGGAATACCGATACCCTGGGAAAGCCCGTGAACAAAGGCATCGGCAGCGGCTTCGGCGGGCTGCATGATGGCCAGTTCGGTTACACCGTTTGTTTTGACGAACGCTTTCAAGCCTTGGAGAAAATTTTTGCCTTCGCCGAGTTCATCGTAATGCACGGTGTAGCCCGCATCTTCCAACTCAAGTTTAAAATGCCGCATCGCCGAATAAAGCAGCATCAGTTTCGCTTTGTGATAATTATGTTCTCGCGCCCGCTCCAACGATTCAATCATCAGCACGAGATCGGTACCGGCGGCGATGGCGGCGAGGGACGAAGACTTCATCGAGAGCTGATCGCCCAGAATCCAAACGGCTTTTTTCATCTATGTTTTTTTGAATGCGTTTTGTTGCTCCGGCAAAGCAGGCTTGCCTATTGGCGGGTGTCTCTCGAAGGGTGGGTGAAATTTTTAAGTTTCCTCGCAGGGTTCATTTCGCCGTGCCTTGCGACATCAACAAACAAACAAACAATATCTCAATATGAACTTTTTCAAAGCCTTCGTTGCCACGACGATTCTCATCACTTTTTTCGCGGTGCCGTACGCGAAAGCGAGCGAGACGAACAACCCGTCGCTTTTGCAGTTTCTCACCGGACATTTAAGTTCTTCGATGCATGCGGTGCTTGCGCCGTTTCTGGTGCTTTTCATCGGCGCGGTGGCGGTGGCGATGATAGGCAATCTTGCAATCTGGTTCGGCGTGGCATCTCTGTCCGGCCCAACGGGCGTCGCCGAGAAAGTCGCACTGGGAGCGGGATTGTGGTGGCTTTTTATGATGATTCCGATTCCGCTCGGCATGGCGCACGTTGTTCCGGCGACAGGTTACTGGCTCATCGCCGCCGAACAACTTCTCTTCTCGGCGTTGATCTATTTGGCGGGCGAAGGTTTTGCGGTCAAACAATTGGTTCTTCAGAAGTGAGCAATTATATTTGCCGCCCGTTCTGAAAATTTTTGGGTGAGGTAGCTCAGTTGGTTAGAGCACAGGATTCATAACCCTGAGGTCGAGAGTTCGATTCTCTCTCTCACCACCCGCATCAAAGCCGCAGCATCTCGCTCCGGCTTTTCTCATTCTTGAATCGTTTCTCAGTTCAATCCTTGTAACAAGATTTCATGCTTAAAGCCACCAGATTTTTTAATCGCGTCCTTGGCCGCTTGACGGGACTTTGGAGAACCGAGCGGCGACTGGAGCGCGTTGAAAAACTGCTTGGAGAAATCCGTTCGCACCAGTTGATGAACGTAGGTTCATTACACGAAAGTGAGTTCAGCATTTTTTCACAGCGCGGTGAGGACGGCATTTTGGATTTTCTAACGCGGCACGTCAAAATTTCAAAAAAAACTTTTGTTGAGTTCGGCGTCGAAGAATACAGCGAATCGAACACGCGATTTTTATTGCTTAGCCGGAACTGGTCGGGCTTGGTGATGGACGGTAATCCTGAGTACGTCCGGTTTATCAAAAGTGATCCCGTCTGTGAAAATTATCCGCTGCAAGTCGTTGAGGCGTTCATTACAAAAGAGAACATCAATGAGTTGCTCGGGTCAAGCGGCGTAACCGGAGAGATCGGCGTGCTCTCTATCGATATTGACGGTAATGATTATTGGATTTGGGAAGCGGTTCACATCGTTGATCCGGCAATCGTCGTCGTCGAATACAATCCGCGATTTCAATCATCGCGGGCATCGGTTGTGCCGTATAAATCCGATTTCACGCGCTTCGAAGCTCATTATTCAGGATTGTATTACGGAGCCTCGTTGCGCGCGATTGTCATGCTCGGCAAGAAAAAAGGATACGCTTTTGTCGGATGCAGCAGGGGTGGCGCAAATGCTTTCTTTGTTCGTGAAAATTTGAGGCCGGACAACATTCCGGTGATGACCGTCGAATCGGGAGCCGTCCAAAGCGGATTTAAAACCGCGCGCGATGCGTCGGGAAAGCCGCTTTATGTTCAGCCCGAGGCGGAAGAACGGTTGCTCGAAGAATTATTGCGGACGCTTCCGGTTGTTGATCTTCCCGCCGAGTAACCGGGGCCAAGTAACCATGATGAAGAAGCACATTCTGCTGGTTTGCCCTTACGAGACGGCATCCTACATCCAATCCGATTTGAAATGCGTTCAGGCAAACCATCTGGTTCGGGTTTTGAACGCAAGCAAAATGACATCGCCGAAAAAACTTTTTCTGGTCGTTCGATTTTTCTTCGCCCTGCTCACGCAACAAGTTGATTTGGTTTGGGTCTATATCGCCGTTCCGCAATACACCGTATTGATAGTGTTGATCGGGAAACTTTTCGGAAAAAAAGTTTTTACAATTACGGGCGGATATGAGATCACTTACATTCCGGGCATCAACTGGGGAGAAATGAATTCATGGATCAAAAGAACATCTCAGAGAATTGCCTTCAGCCAGATTGATTTGGTACTTGCGTATTCGGAAGCATCGCGCGCCGACATATTGAAATTCACTTTGGCGGCACCGGAAAAAGTCAAAGTTCTCCACTTCGGCGTCGATACGAATTATTTCAAGCCCTGGTCTTCCCTTCAAAAAAGAAAATTAATCATCACCGTTTGCGCCAACCTCGCGGCGTATTCCATTGAGCCTAAAGGCGTCGTAACGCTCGTCGAAGCCGCGAGGACATTGACGGATGTTGATTTCGTCGTCGTCGGGGCCGTGCATGACGATGCCAAAGCATTTACGCAAAGTGCGCCGCCGAATGTGAAGTTCGTCGGGAGGGTAAGCGATCAAGACTTGCTTCGTTTATATCAGGAGGCGAAAGTGTATGCGCAGTTATCGGCACACGAGGGCTTCGGGATTGCAAACATCGAAGCGATGAGCTGTGAATGCGCGTCGGTTGTTACACCGACGGCGGCACTCCCCGAAGTTGTCGGCGAGGCGGGTTTGTACGTACCGTTTGGTGATGTATCGGAAACCGTCTCGGTTTTGAAGGAAGCCTTGCAGCGAGATGATTTGCGAATCAAAGCCCGAGAGCGAATCATTTCTCGATTCCGCGACGAAACCCGCCGGGCACAGTTGCTTGCAGAAATTCAAACGATGTGAAGCGTCTTTTCGATAGGTTTCTTTCTGGATTTTATTGCGGTGCCGTCTTTCCAGACGATGTTGCCGCGGCGGTCAACGATTGTCCTCAAACCTGAGTTTATTACGTTTTCACTTCGGAGTTACTCGCTACATTTAAACAAAAATACTTATGACAACTCAGTTCAAAGATTTAATTAAGAATGCGTATTCCGCTTTTAACGAAAGGGACATTGATAAGGCACTTTCAACCATGCAACCAAATGTGCAGTGGTCAAAAGCTTGGGAAGGAGGTTACATAAATGGACACGATGAAATAAAAAAATATTGGACGAGACAATGGAATGAGATAAATCCAAATGTCGAACCAATCGGATTTACTGAAAGGCAGAATGGAAGTTTAGAAGTTGAAGTTCATCAAAAAGTAAAGGACTTACAAGGTAATTTAATGTTTGATGGGACGGTAAAGCATATTTACACTTTTGAGGATGACCTAATAAAAACTATGGACATTGAACTGGTATAGATATTAAATGTCTTTCCTAAAGAGTTTATCATTCCCACTCCCGAGCGCGGTCGTAGGCAAACATTTAGGAAAGACGCCTATTATACCTGCTCACTGTTGAATTTTACGGCGCAGATTCTTTCCGGATTTTATTGCGGTGCGTCTTTCCAGACGACATTGCCGCGGCGGTCGATGTAGCCTGCGTTTCCGTCAAGTATCACCGCAGCAAGGCCACCGATAAACCGTTTCGCCGTTTCAAAGCGGGCGGCGATGACCAGCCTGCCGGTTTTGTCAATGTATCCCCACTTGCTGCCAATCCTGACGACGGCCATGTCTTCCCTGAACGGCTGGGCTTCATCGAACTTGAACGCAATCGTTTGTGTCCCCGAAGTATCGATGTAGCCGAAACGTCCGTTCCGTTTCACGGCGGCGAAGCCTTCGCTGAACGGCCTTGCATCTTCGAACGGCATGGATGTGATTTCCTTTCCTTGAGCATCGATGAACGTCCACCGGTCTTCCAAATACACTGCCGCGCGTCCGTCGCTGAAGCGGTGACCGAAGTCATAGCGTGGGGCGATGACGATCGTGCCCGATGTATCAATATATCCGTATCGCTCCTCTTGTTTAATCGCCGCAAGGCCTTCGGAGAAGATACCCGCCCGTTCGTATTGAAACCGGATGGCCAGCCGTCCGGCGGGGTTAATGTAACCATAGCGTTTGCCTTGCCGGACGGGCGCGAGACCTTCGGAAAAACTGCCCGCCCAATCAAATTGCGCTGGTATTGTAAATTTACCGGACTCGTTGATGTAGCCGTACTTTTCCCCGGTCGGCACGGTTAAAATCGCATCGCGGGGCACGGATACGGCGGCAAGACCCTCGCTGAATGCGAGCGCTTGAATAAACTGCGGTTCAATCGCAAAGGCGCCGGTGCTGTCTATATATCCGAAGCGTCCGGTGCTCAAGAAAAAGAGGAACTGATACACCGGCTGCACAGCTGCCAATCCCTCGGAGAACAACGCATTCTCTTGAAGGTAAGGCACAAGGAAGCGTGTTTCATTGTAGACTTCGGTGCGCATCGCCGCGAAAAACTTTTGCTCAATCACGGTCTTGCCTTGTTCATCAATGTATCCGAGCCGCTCCGCTACGACCGCCGGAAAACGGTTCATACCGGGGTTGCCAAATTTTTCGCTGCGCATTTGTGCGGTTGCTTCGCAAGCAAAAAAGGCGAGCGCGATGCCAAGTAAAAAGATTTTCATTCGTTCGGGATGATCGTAGTTGAGCGCGATTGAACGCAATTAAAATGAGGCTGAATGAGGCGGTAAGATTTACGCTTGGTGCCAGAGCGAAAGTAACGCAAGGAATATATCCCGATTACCGGAATGTATTTCATCCTAACGCTTCCGGCTCATTCCGATTTGCAGGTTGACAAAATGAAAAAGTCGCCGCGATCGGTTTCTGGCAACGAACCCGCAGCGACTTTTTCAATCGATTGAACTCAGACGTTGCTCGCATAGACTTTTGCCTCGACCAGACCGCCGAGCACGAATCCCAACAGCAATCCCAACGACATCACCGCGAAAATCCAGAGCGGCATTTGTCCCATCACCACGTGCCCCGCGCCATAAAGACGGCTTACGCCCCACAGCAGTAGCGAATACTTCAAAGCAGTTGCGGGCGACGAGCCTTACGTGCGGCTCACGATGCTGTAAAGCCACACCAACAGAATACCTGCGATGAAACTCGCCGTGATGTA
>JACMJS010000150.1 GCA_014380515.1 Chlorobiales bacterium | reverse complement strand
GTGGTACTTCGAGCGGACGGGCATCAACACGTTTCTCTTTGATGCGTTTCACGAGAAGATGCAGGGCGGGACGGGCAAGCAGATTAAGGCGGAACAGGCGAAGCAGATTGTGGAAGGCGTTTCAAAATATGCGAGCGCGGTGATTGCGGGCGGTCTCAACGAAAAAAACGTCGCGGGCATCGTCAAAGCCGTGCGGCCTTACGGCATCGATGTAGCGAGCGGCATTGAATCAGCCATCGGCAAAAAAGATCACCGCAAAATGAAGCACTTCATCGAACGCGCGAGGTCGGTTTAGCAAAATGAGTCAGCCCCGCATCGTCATTGATACCAATGTAGTTATCTCGGCATTTCGCTCGAAGCGCGGGGCATCGGCTCTGTTGATGCGGCTAGTCGGCCAGTCTAAATTTACGGTGGCGGTTTCCGTGCCGTTGTTTTTGGAGTATGAGGAACAGTTACAACGCAAGACGGAGTTATCAATTGCTGAAATTGAAATTTTCCTTTCCACGCTTTACGCTCAAGTGGAAAAACATCTCGTCGGTATTTCATTGCGACCGCTGCTTACCGACCGCGACGACGACATGCTCGCAGAGTTGGCCGTCGATGCCAAGTGTGAATTTGTCGTCAGTTACAACAAACGCGACTTGAAGCCGGTTGAACAACTCGGTATTCAAGTCGTAACGCCGAAAGAATTTTTACAACGCATCGGAGAAATTGTATGACACTTACTTTCTCGGTCGAAGTGCCGGATTCACTTTATGAAAAAGCAAAAGCCGCCGCCGCTGAGAAAGGCGAAACGGTTGAGCATTTGGTCAGCGAGGAACTCTACCGTCTGTTCGATGCGTATTGGACAACAAAGTCCAAAAAATTGACGTGGGAAGATTACTTACGTGTTTTAGATAAAGCCTCGGATGCCGAGCCGGAAGATTTTGATAAGTTATAATGTTGCCACCGCGATTTAAAGAACTCCGGCGGATTGATGTAACGCTGCAAGAGTTCCGCTTCAGTTTCACACTCCAAAGCATAGGTCATAAAATATCGATGCGGTGTTCGCAAAGTCGGGACAAGGGGTTTCGGCGGGGCGATCAGGATTTCAAAGTGCAAATGATTGAACTGCCAGCCATAGTGAACTAATTCTTCCCTGCTCATCAACCGAGCGATGACCGTTTGCGATGAAACCATTTCGCCGGGTCTCACTCTGATTCCCGCTACGTGTTCATAAACCGTCCACAGTTTTTTCCCGCGGTCGTGGTGCTCAATAATGATTTGTGCAAACGCGCCGTCCGTTCGAACGCTGATCACTTTTCCCGCCGAGGCCGCAAAGACGCGCACGGTATCTTTGTCTCGCGCCCACCGCGCGAAGTCAATGCCCGCGTGCAGATGCGTCGAAACCGTTGGCCGCGTTTTTCTCGGCAATGCAAACGCGCCGATGTTCGTCAATCGTACATTTCGAAGCGACGCGCGATTTTCAACTTCAAGCGGTAACAGCCATTGAGATTGCGCGGTTGCACTTTTAATGCCGGTGCACATCAGCAAAAGCAAAACGAAACCTTTCCCTGCTGCCTGTAAGTTTTGATTCATCTTTTTGATTGCACTTGCTGCTGTTTCATTTTCTTGCGGCACTATATTCGCGGGTGTTCTCCCTCAGCAAATCACTTTCGACGTTGACGCCTCCCGATGCTTGCTTCCGACACCGCGCCCGAAAAATTCGCCTTCGTTTATGTCGAGTCCGCTTACAGTGACCGGCCATTTCTCTATTCGATTCCCGATGAACTTTCCGGCAGACTTTCCGCGGGCGTGCGCGTGCTCGTGCCGTTCGGTCGCGGCAAACAGAAGAAGCGCGAGTTGCTCGGCGTTGTTCAAAGTTTGATCGCCGAACCAAACGACGAACCCGTCAGCGAGATTCTCGATATGTTCGATGACGGCGTGCCCGTGCTTTCGCCCGCATTGATGCGGCTTGCGGAATGGGTCGCAGATTACTACATCGCGTCGCCCGTTGATGCGCTCACCGCCGCCTTGCCCGCCGCGCTGCGATTGCGCCCGAAGGAAGTTGTAACGCTTTCACAGTTTCAACTTCAGAGCGGCGAAGAGCGCATCGTCCGCACGTGGCTTCGCAAGGAAATTATGCGATTGCTCGCCCGCGAAAAAAAACTGACGACCTCGCAATTGGAAAAGCGGCTCGGCTCGCGCAACCTTTCGCTCGCCCTTTCGGAACTGCAACGCGCGGGACTTATCACGCTCACGAAATCATTTGAGCAAAAAGGCAAACCGAAACTCAAAACGCTTTACCGCTTTTCCAAGCTCTTCACCGACGATGAACTTGAAAACTTTTTCTCCGGCTTGCGACGCTCGAAAAAACAAGTCGAAACACTTTCGAAAATTCTTGCGCTCGGCAGACCGGATTTTTTTCAGGAGGAAGTTTCTTCAACTGCCACATTGCTCGCAGCCCTTGTCCAGAAAGGGATTTTGGTGAGCGAGCGTAAGGAAGTTACCGCGTCGTTTATCGATTCCTTTTCCGAAAAACAAAAAACAATCGTGCTTTCGGCGGAGCAGCAAGTTGCGGCGGAGCGTATCAATGTAGCGGTTCAAAGCGGCGCGTTTAAAACACTCTTGCTGCACGGTGTTACAGGTAGCGGCAAAACATGGCTTTACATCGAAGCCATCAAACAAACGCTCGCTCTCGGCAAGACGGCGATTGTACTCGTGCCGGAAATTTCACTCACGCCGCAAACGGCCTCGCGCTTCCGCAACCACTTCGGCGATAAAGTGCGCGTGCTGCATAGCGCGATGAACGACTCGGAAAAGTATGAAGCGTGGGAAAGTTTGCGCAGCGGCAGAGCACAGATCGCGCTCGGCCCGCGCTCGGCGATCTTCGCGCCGCTGCCGAACTTGGGCGTCATCGTGGTTGATGAAGAGCATGAATCGTCATACAAACAATTTGATAAATCGCCGCGCTATCACGCCCGCGATACGGCCATCGTTCGCGCCAAGTTTGAAAACGCCGTGTGCATTCTGGGTTCGGCCACGCCTTCGATTGAATCGTACTACAACGCGACCGTCGGCAAGTATGAATTGCTCACGCTTAATTCTCGCGCGGACGGCGCGGCGATGCCGGAAATGAAACTCATCGCGGTTTCGAAAGACCGGCGGGCGTCGTATTCGATTTCGGAAACGTTGCACGGCGAAATCATCAAGCGGCTTGAGAAGAACGAGCAAGTGATTTTGTTCCAGAACCGGCGCGGCTTTTCGGGTAGCGTGCAGTGCACCGAGTGCGGCGATATTTATATGTGCCTCTCGTGCCTTGTGCCGATGGTTTATCATTTGAAAGAAAACCATTTGCGATGCCACTACTGCGGCAAGACGGACGCGATGATTTCGCGGTGCGCGAAGTGCTCGTCGGAGAAACTCATTTTCAAATCGAGCGGCACGGAGCGCATCGAGCAGGAATTGCAAACCTTGTTTCCCGATGAAAAAATTTTGCGCATGGATTTAGACACCACCTCGAAAAAAGATTCGCACGCAAAAATCTTAAAAGAGTTCGGCGCGGGCGGCGCACGCATTTTGCTCGGCACACAAATGGTGGCGAAGGGCTTGGACTTTCCGAACGTTACGCTCGTCGGCGTGCTTACCGCGGACATCGGATTAACGATGCCGGACTTCCGCGCCTCTGAACGGGTGTATTCACTTTTGATGCAAGTCGCGGGACGCGCGGGGCGGGCTCAGAAAAAAGGCGAGGTTTATTTGCAAGTCTATAATCTGGAGAGCGACGTCTTTCGTTTGCTGCTCGCTTCGGACTACACCCGCTTCTTCAACTACGACGCGGAGATTCGGCGGATGCTGCATTACCCGCCGTTCGCAAGGCTCGCCAAGATTGAGTTCTCCGGCAAGTTGGAAAAGGAAGTCATCACGGCGTCGGAAAACTTCGGCGCAATCCTGCGGCGGCAACTCGCAAGCGGCATGGACTCGTGCGAAGTGCTGGGGCCGGTGCCTGCGGTGATGGCGCGGATCAACGACCGGTTTCGGTATCAAATCATCATCAAGCAAAAAGGCAAATTGCTCATCACGAAAGAACTCTTTCGCGCGGTGCAAAGTGAGTTTCGACAAAAGTTCGCCGGTCTCATTGTCCGTATCGAAGTCGATATTGATACGCAAAGCGTGATGTAAATAAAGTTCGAATCACCGTGCGATGCCACAGATAAATCCACAGACAAACTTAGAGACCCTGCGCGAGCAAGCACAAGCCCTGAGTTCGGAAGCATGGGCACAGCGCCGCATTGACCCGCCGCACGCACTCCAACTTGCAGAAGATGCCTTGCGCTTATCCGCCCTGTGCGAAGACAGCGCGAGTGCCGCACGAAGCCTTTTAACCATGGGGCGCGTGCGGCTTCATCAAGCAAAGTTTGATGAAGCCATTGCCGCGATTGAGCGCGCCTTGCCCTACTTCCAAAAGACTGCCGATCTCGCCGGTGAAATCAGCGCGCGAAGCGCCATCGGCGAAGCGCATTACCGGTTGAACCGCTACGCTGAATCGCTCGATGTTTATCAACAGGCGTTAAGTCTCAGTGAGCAATTACCGGATGCCGACGAACGCCAGCAACGACGTGCGACCTTGCTCAACAATCTCGGCGGGGTTTTTCGAGATTCGGGACGCACCGCCGAAGCCATCGCCGCGCATACCGAAAGTCTGCGGCTTAAACGCCTGTCGAATAATGAAAAGCAAAGCCGTGTATATCCGCTCATCAATCTCGCCACGCTCTATCAAGAGACGGGACTACATGCCGAAGCCCTCGGGTTATTTGAAGAAGG
>JACMJS010000149.1 GCA_014380515.1 Chlorobiales bacterium | reverse complement strand
CGAAGACCAAGTGCCGCCGCCGTCGCCGCTGCGCAGAATCGTGCCGCCGATACCAACCGCAATCGCCGAGCCAAAGCCTTCGGTTGAAAGTGTGCCATCACCTTTGCGGGCACCGCGCTGCCCGAAACTTGATGAGGTCGTCAGGCCGTTAAGATTGTTGCCGCCCGCGGCGGCGGGTGCGGAAGCCGCGTAACTCGCGCCGCCGTCGGTTGATTGATACACTTGCCCGCCGTCGCCGATAGCGAGGGCGCTGCTGCCCGATGCAGCCACGCCGTTGAGCGTGTTGCTGGGGCCTGCGATAGTTTGTTGCCAGAAAATAGATGCGCTGAGGTCGTAGGTAAAGAGGCCGCTGCCGTTCGTGCCAGCCACGAGATTATTGCCTGCGGTGGCAATGTCTTGCACTGCCGGGTTAAAGAGGCCGCTGTTGATGGCTTCCCAACTTGCCCCACTGTTCGTTGATGCGAACACGCCGCCGTAACTCTGCGCCGCGAACAAACTACTGCCGCTCACCGCGAGTGCCGATGATTCACCGATGCCCGCGACTTCCGTCCAACTGCCGCCGTTGTCCGTCGACTTATATGTTTTCCCCGCGCCGTTTACGCCCGCATACACCGTGTTCGTATTGACAACAAAGACGGACTGCACATAGCCGTAGCCGTTGTTTGGGTTCGCCGCAGGCAAGCCGCTCGCCGTACTGCCGACGAGCGTCCAACTGTCGCCGCGGTCGCTGGAGCGATAGATGCCCGCGCCGGGTCCGCTCGGCGTACCCGCAAAAATATAAGGGCCGTTGATCGTCAGCGCGACGACCCATTCATTCGTCAGGCCGCTTGCTGCGTTTCCGACTTTCGTCCAACTGTCGCCGTCGTTCGTCGTGCGGTAGATGCCGCTGAATGTCCCGGCGAAGACATCGCCGCCGCTTGCGGCTAAGGCAATCGTGCCGGAGCCGGGATCGATGTTCGTCCAGTTGTTGCCGTTGTTGGTGGATCGAAATACACCGCCATTCACATCACCGACGAAAATAGCCGCGCCTTTGATGGCCAGCGACGTCAGGCGGGCGTTGTTTGGAATACCGTTGGACTTCCGCACCCAAGTGATACCGTCGTTGGTCGATAGATGCAAGCTATTGTGATAAGTGCCCGCGTAAAGGTTCTCACCTTTCTTCGTCATCGTATAGACGATGGAAGCTCGCATACCGCTGTTTTGAATCTGCCACGACGTGCCTTTGTCGGTTGAATACCACACGCCCGAACCGTCGGTCGCTACATAGACTTCGCTACTGCCGCGCAGGAAAAATCCGCTTTGACCCATGTTGCACTCCGTGAGCGCAGTCCAAGTCGTGCCGCTGTTCGTTGAGCGTTGCACGGTGCCGTCCAATTGCCCAAGATAAATTTCGTCGTTGCTCCCGACCGTGCGGGCGGCGAGTGTATAGGCTGAGGGCGAATCGAGATTCGTCCAAGTGCCGCCGCCGTTGGTTGAGCGATATACCGTGCCACCGTCGCTGACATAAAATTTTCCGGCATCGCTCACAGCGAAGCCACTTATGTAACTGTTGCTCAGTTCGTTGCCTGCGACTGGCGATCCGTTGGCTGGCTGCCAACTCGCTCCGTTGTTGGTTGTGCGATAGACGCCCGTTGCCCCGCCTTCATTGAAGCCTGCGTAGAGCGTATCGCCGGTGATGCTGGAAGCAAGGCAGCGTTCGCGGATGTTCGGCGTGCCTTGCGTTGAATAGTTCGGCAGACCGGTATTGACCTGCGTCCAGCTATCGCCGTCGTCGGAGGAACGGTAAAGGCCGCCGCCATAAACCGTACCCAAGAATAGATCACCGCTGCTGCCGATGGCAAACTTTTGCGGTACACCACTGAAGCCCGAAAGCGATTGCCATGTTCCGCCGCCGTCGGTAGAGCGATATGCACTGAAGCTTCCGGCGAAAATCGTGTTGCCCTTGACGAGCATATCATAGACGACTTGATTCTGCAATCCAACGAGCGACCAATCCTGTCCGCGGTTCGTTGATCGGTACACGCCCGTCGATGATCCGGCAAAGAGCGTATCGACATCGTTGTAATCGATGTAGCCCACCTGCAACACGGGTCTGAAAATCAAGCCGGTGCTGGGCGCGTTCAATGTTGTCGGTACGCTTGTACCGGTCGCGTAGATAATGCTGCTGTCCTGTCCGTCGTTGGTGGCGTAGCTGGCCGAGCCGGGGGAAAGCGTTGATCCGGCGTAATCGTAAGCGACATATAAGCCGTTGCCCTGATAGTTGAACGGGGCTTTAAATGTGATGGTATAAAATCCGGCGGCGGCGGGAATCGTTACCGGCCCGTCGTAAACCAACGCCATTTTGCTCGGCGATGCGATGAGCGTCGACCATGTACTGCTGCGTTTGAAATTGGCGTCGTTGGTATTGGCCAAATAGATTTTGATGTTTCCCGTCGCGTCAGTGCCGGCGGGCGTCAAAATTTGAAACCCGACGGAAAACAGTTTTGAGCCGTCGGGCACTGCCGCAAGTTCACTTGCCGTATAGACGATGGCCGCGCGGTGATAACTCTCACTGCCGTCCGGGCCACGATTTCCAGTTGATGGATCGGTATTCGGCGGTTGTGCCGAGCTTCTCGGCTCACCGAACGGTACGAGCGGACGGATTTGCCCGCCTTCGGGACCGGAAGTTTGTTGCCACGATTGGGCGTTCGAGGCGGTTTGCAACATCAGAAAGCTTGTGGCAAGCGCAAGCGCGAAAAGCATTGACGGCTTCATGGTTGATTGTGATGAAAGAATTTGAAGTTGACTTCACCGAAATTCGTTGCCGCCCGGCGGGGTCGCAACGGCAGCGCTACGGATGCGGGAAGTTTGAACGCCGTAAGAGGTTGAAGCGGCGGAAATGTATCGCAAATGTAATGCAGCACTTCGGAATTTCATAAATGCCAAGGTAAAGCGTGCTGCACCGGCGAACATGGTTGCAAGTTCGCAGTTGTAAAATCAAAATGCGTTTTCACACTCACACTTTTCTCACAGTGCTCACAGGATGTGCTCGATCACACGCGGGCGGCGCAAAAAAAAGCGTCCCGTTTTTCGGGACGCTTAGTCATCGTGGAGTTACACAGGTGCATTCGTTTTCGGATCGCTCGCATCAGCACGGCCAGCGTGCATATTCATTACAAGGAAAGCCGCAGCGTGAGGAAAACGTTTCGCGGTGCCCCGACGAACCAGCGCGGCGAACCGAAGTAATCGATCACGCCCGACGTCTCATACCGCGCATCCCATACATTGTTTATCACTGCGCTGACTTCGGCTTGCGAGAAGAATACGTTTTCGAAGCGGTACGACACATTCAGATTCATCACCGCGTACGGATCGGATGAGCGTTCCGGCGTCTCGGTGTTATCAAAGTATTGCCGCCCGACCGCCTGCACCGCCGCCGAGACATAAAAATTTTTGTAAGCATACTTCGCCCGCACGTTTGCAATCACCGATGGATTCAACGCGATGGTTTTTCCATCGAGCACCGCAGCCGTGATGTTGCCTGCCGCGTCGTACCCGTATTCGGTGTATCGCACGAACGTATTTTGGCTCACATTGAGATTACCTGTGAAGTCAAGCCCAACGCCGGTTTGCAGCGCGAGATCAAGTTCAAAGCCCAGATGCCGCGTGCGTTCGGCGTTGCCGTAGATGGGCAGCCCGACGTCGTTCAATTGGCCGCCGAATACTAGTTCATTCTGAAAATCCATCCCATAAACTCCGGCCTTGATGCTCCAGTTTTTCTCGCGCCACGCTGCGCCTATTTCCGCGTCAAGCATTTGCTCCGGTTTTAGAAGCGGCTCTTCGTAAATGCCCTGCGCCGGATCGACTTTTTTGAAAAGCGGCAGTTGACCTTCGAACTGAAAACTCGAAAGCGTCGGCTCGCGCTGCACACTGCCGAGGCTCGCATAGATCGACAGATTTTCCGCCGCATTGATGTTGATGCCGACGCGCGGATTGACGAAGAAATAATTCAGCGAATACTTCAGTTGGTCGAAGCGGTCGGCAGCGACGCCGTAACGCATCGCCTGCAAACGCAGGTCGGCATTGAGATTGATCTCCGGCGTGAGTTGAACGTTTTCGCTCAGATAAAAAACGCCGGATGTCCGGTAAGTATCGTAGTCGTAATAAAGTTGGTTCGGTGCGGTTGAAATAGGCAAGGCATTGCCGCTTTGCAGTTCACCGAAATGCCGTCCGGTGTGCAAACGCAGTTCGCCGCCGATCAGCAAGCGGCCTCTGGTATGCTGCCATGTCAGTTGCGGAATCCAACCGTAGTCGGATAGATCTAACGAGCGTTTGGTAATCACGTCGGAGCGTGTGATGGTATAAAATCCACCGGCATCTTTGATCAATGCGCCGCTTGCGTCTTGTTCATAAAAATCCGGCGGATAGAGCAGCGAATCGCTCACCTTAAAATTTCCGAGCCGGTAGGTCGAAAGTGCATCGCCGAAAAGTTGTTGTGTGTAAAACCCATCACCCTTGATGTGATAGAGCATGTTCGATACGACCATGTTCGGGGAAACCGTCCACTCATGGATGAGTTGATAAACGGGCTGATTGAAGTTATCGGTATCGAACTTGCCGAAATCATTTTGCGTCCGGTCGGTTTCAAGTGCCTGTTGCGGCACGCCGAAGTAAGCAAGTCCGGTACGTTCCGGTCCGCCGAGCACGACGAGTTTCGTCGTCATGCCGGAATCGAAGCGCGTCGCGGTGAGGAAGTAAGAATACATATCGGTGAAAGCGTTTTGCCGGTAGCCGTCGGAGCGGATGCGTGAGAAGCGGGCGGCGACGGCGTAACGGCTTTCGATCAAACCGGACGCGAGCGACACATTCAACCGCTGCGTATTGAAACTGCCGCCGCTGAAACTCAGGCTCGCATTGCGCCGGTCTGCAAACGCAGGTCTGCAAACGCAGAGCTGACCATATTTTCCGCACCGCCGATGGCTGCAGCCCCATATGCCGATTGCGACACGCCGCGCTGCACTTGTATATCATCGATGCTCGAAAGCAAGTCCGGTTGATTGATCCAAAAGACCGAGTGCGATTCGGCGTCGTTGAGCGGCATTCCGTTGAGCGTAACCGCGATGCGATCTTGCGAGAATCCGCGAATGCGCAGATAGGAATAGCCGAAGTTATTGCCGTTGTCGGAATAGAAATAAGTCGACGGCAATTCCGAAAGCACTTGGGCGGCGTCTTGACCGTAAAAGTTTTTGCGCAAGGTTTCGCGGTCGAGATTTGAAAATGCAGCGGGCGTTTCACGCTCGCGGGCGCGGGTGGCAGTTACCGTGATTTCCGGCGCGAGATAATTTTTCAACGTGTCGCTCTTAGTTGTATCGGCCTTCGTTCTCGCAAGCGGCGGGATTTCCTGCGCGACAAGCGGCGAAGTCAAAACGAGTAGCAACAGCAGCGAAAATTTATTTTGAATCATTGCTAGCGGTTGTGATTGGTGATTGAACGGGTTGAGATTCAGCCGGAGGAAAAAACTTTTGTGCGGCGGCGGCACACGCGAACACTGCCACCGACACCAAAAGGCCGACGTGCATCGGCTCGATACCCAATGGATATTGCGGTGCGCCGCCGGAAAAATTGAGATAGCCGATGACGAGGTAAGCAATCGATGCCGCCGGCGCAAGCACGATAGACGCGGCAATCCAGCCTTTCTGAAATTTTATTTTTTCCGTGAAGGTCGACAGCATCGGTAACAGCAACGCTGGCACGCCAATCGTGCCGAGCGTGTACCAGATCGAAATGATGCTTTGCATTGTATAGGCAACGATGAGACTGACGGCAATCGTCATCACCAAACCGAACATCACATATCGCTTGAGTGCATGTTCATCACGGGCATCACCGGAAACGGCGCGGTGAATGAAGTCGCGGCCAATCGTCATCGCGGAGAGAAAGGTGTAGCCGGAAACGGTCGACATTACCGTTGCGAGCATTCCGGTGTAGAACAAGCCTTTCCAAAAACTTGGCAATACGGCTTCGGCGAGCGCGGGGTAACTCATTACCGGATTGATGTTCGGCAAGGCTGCCCGCGCATAAAGTCCCGCGGTGCAAGTCATCGCATCGAAGAGCACCCAGAATCCAATCGAGACGAAAATGCCCTGTTTCGCCGTCCGGCTGGATTCGGCGGCGAGGCAACGTTGAAAAAAATTCGGATCGACGAACGTCCAGAGCGCGACGAAACTCCACGCGAGAATCTGTTGCCACGATAAATTTCCCGTCGGCCTCAGGTGCGATGCGGGCAATGACGCTTTGAGAAATTCAAACCCGCCGAATGTATTTACCGCAAACGGAATTACAACCGTGAATCCGATGAACATGAGCGCGAACTGAACGATGTCAGCAAGCACGACGGATTCCAAGCCACCTGAAAAAATATAGACGACCGACAGCAGAGCGGCGAGCAACAAGCAAATCTCAAGCGAGAAGCCGGTGATCATCGAGAGCAAAATCGCCGTGATGAGCAAATAGGGCGCGGGGGTAATCATGGTAAAGATGAACACGGAGGCGAGAGCGGCGACGCCGCGTCCGTAGCGGCTTTGCAGCCGGTCGGGAATCGTCAGATGTTGTCCCGCTAATCCGGCGTCGCGGATTTTTCCGGCGATGAACAAGGCGTAGAGCGCGGCGAACACGTAATAAAACACGCCGAGCGCAAGCCAACTTGCCAAACCTTGCGTGTAAGAAAATTCACCGACGCCCAAGATGCCGCCATACCACGTGGCGACAAGCGTGGCGACGAACAGCGGCAACGTCAATCGTCGCCCCGCAATCAAAAACCCCTGAGACTGCTCCGCCGCCGTACGGTGTTTGCGATAAAACCCGAAGACAAACACGGCAACGAAGTACGCTCCGATCACTATGAAATCCGCAATCGTAAAATGCGCGATAAATTTTTCCGGCATGAGAGTTATAATTTTTGTGTGAGCGCGAGCGAGCGGGCTTCGCTGATGATGAGAGCGTCGCCCGCAACCTCAATGGCGGCATGGGGCGACGCAAGGGCGTTCGATAAACTTTCACTCGCGCCGAGTTCCAGCGGCAGCCCGTTCATTTCATAAACGAGTCCGGTGGATTTCACCGTGCATTTCATAAAACCCAGCACGGCGACGCGCGAACCGGTTTCGCCGCCGATGATTGCGCGGGCATCCTGCACGAAAATAATTTCTTCGGTTTCGGTGAAGCAATGAAGCGGAGAGGCGGGCGTATGATATTTTTTGAGGAAGGATAAATTGCCGAGCGTGTGATCGGTGCGGCGTCCGAGGGCGGATACAATGTGAATGCTTGCCGCATTGTTCTCGCGGCAATAGAGAATCGCTTTCTCTAAGTCCGTCGCATCTTGGCGCGGGGTGTGAATGAAGGCGACGCGCTGCGAAGTGAAATGTGATTTCGTTTCGGGCGTGATGGAATCCATGTCGCCCAAAATGAACTCCGGCGTGAGGTTCAGCGAGCGTAAATAATTGGCCGCGCCATCGAGCGCGATGAGTTTGCGTCCTTCGGCGAGGGTATGTAACCGTTCGGCACTGATGGGCGTGCCATCGGCGATGATGAGAAAAAAATGGTTGGACATAAAAAGCAAAAGCCGCGTGAAAGTTTTCATGGTTTGAATGCACGAAAAGATTTCAGGCGGCTTTACCGGCAAGATGTCGCTGGCGACTGTAGAATCAACAGTGCTGCGGCTTGTGGCGGCGGCGTGATCATCTTTCCCTGCGTCAGTATTACCTGCTTCAGGTTCGTTGGGTATCGTCTCAGCCGTTCCGACATGATTTCCACATACGGACAGCACCCCAAAGATGAGATGGTTTCAAAAAACAGTGCGTCAATATAGCACGCGGCTTTTCATTTCACGCCTTGCGGGACGCTTGCAAAACGAAACAGATTTGTTTTTATTTCCGCCGCTTCACTACGCCTCAAGTGTTGTAGATTCCTTGCGGGTCTGTTACCCGTCGCAATGATGCCCGACCTTCAAACTTGTTTGCTTTAAAGATGACTGCTGACCTTACGAGATTGCAATCCGTATCCGGCGAGCCGGACGTGGATGTGCTTGAATCGCCGTCGGATACCGATACGATCTCCGGTGAGCCGCACAAAGTCGTGCTCTTCAACGACAGCGTGCACACGTTCGAAGAAGTGATCGAACAAATCATTAAGGCGACGCGCTGCACCCGCGAGCGAGCGGAGGTTTGTACGTGGGAAGTACATAACAAAGGCCGTTCAATCGTCTATGACGGCGAGATGACCGAGTGCATCCGCGTCAGCAGCATTCTCGAAGAAATTCATCTGCGCACCGAGATTCAGATTTAACCTGCTTCCCCGCCATCAGCCGTGACCGGCTTTTTCATTGCTCGCGCTTCAAACGACACTATTTTTTCGGCATGTTGCTTCTGTCTGTTTTGAGCATCCGCAACTATTGCCGCAAGGGCATGCCCGAACTGTGCAGCGTGTTCCTCCCGCCACCGGCGCGTTTCTTCTACAATCTCATCTTTCCACATCGTTATCTCCCGATAAGTTCGTTTGGCGTGCAGATCGTCGGCAAGTCATAGCCTTGCTCGCGGGCAATTTTTCGTAACGCCTTTTGGATTTCTGCGTTAGCAATATGCGTGCAATTCCACGAGAGCAAAAAGTCTAATTGATGAACCGTCGCTACCGAAATATGCAGCGCATCCAGCTCAGCCTTTACCGGCAAGCCGCTTGCGTGTAGGAATGATTCCGCCAAGTGTCTCACGGCATCGGAGACATCGAGCAAAGGCAACGCCTGTGCTTCTTTCAATCGCCGCGCTGCCGCATCTTTATCCCCGCGCTCACACTCCGCAATGACGAACTCTGAAATGAACACGCGGAAATCGCCGCGACGAATGTTCCACCATTCCAGCGTCAGTTGTTGCTGTGCGGCCAATATCAAATCACGACTTGGTTTCGCGGTCAGATAACTGAGGATGCTTGTCTCCACATAAACACTTGGGTTCATTATTCCCGCTTGAAAAAAATCTGCGTGAAATAAACTTCGCCTTTCGCATTCTTCGCAATGCCGATGCCGGTGATGTCAAAATCCCCTTCCATGTTTTTCCGGTGGCCGGTGCTTTTGATCCAACCTTCGACGGCTGTTCCTGCCGGATCGTCGTAGCCCATATTCGTTGCGACGTTTTCCGCCGCCGCGCGATATGGAATAGATTTCTCCAGCGACTTTATGCGTTTATCGAACCCATCGTGCCCGAACGCCGCGGCGCCGCTCGCCATTGCCGCGCTGTGTTTGCGGGATGCCGCAGCCACATCGCCGCTGTAGGCCAAGGCTTTCAGACCCTTCGATTTTCGATAGTCATTCACAAGGCGGTGCGCTTCATTTTCCATCGCGGCCATCTCAGTCGTCGCAACTTTGGCGGATGATGTTGCTTTAATTTTTTTCTTCAGCGGCGTTGCGTCTGCGGTCAACACCGTCGCTGAAATCGCAAGAAGTAAAAAAAGGATTCGCATTTTTCTAACAGGCTTTGATGACAAAGATGGTCAGGTCGTCGTTGACCGAGCCGCCCTGTTCGGTGAAGTGATTGACGGCTGAAAAAACGTCGGCTTTGATTTCGGCGGCGCATTTGTGTTTCGAACGTTCGATGGCTAAGGTGAGCCGCTCGAAACCGAACTCTTCACCGTTGCCGCTGACGGCTTCGAGCACGCCGTCGGTATAGAACACGACGACATCGCCGGTTTCCAATCGCAAAGTTTCGTTGGAGACGTTGCGGTTGAAAATTTTGCCTTTGTCCAATCCGAGCGCCATGCCTTGCAACCGCACGACGCGGTTGCCGCGCTGCGACACTAAAATCGCGGGGCAATGTCCGGCATTGGCAAGTGTCAATTCTTTGGTGGCCACATCAACGACGCCGTAGAGCACGCTGACGAATGCTTTTTTTTCAAGACCGCGCGTGAGCGTCTCGTTGGCTTTGATGAGCAAATCTTTCGGCGAATCGGGGTAGATGCGCGAGAGCGATTGAAAAATACCTTTCAGTTCCGCCATGTAGAACGCTGCCGATGTGCCCTTGCCCGAAACATCCGCAATGACGACGCCGAATTTTTCTATCGTTTTCCCTTCGCTCAAATTGACGAAATCGTAATAGTCGCCGCCAACTTCGTAGGCCGGATAAGAAATCCCGTCGAGATCGAAACAATCTACTTGCGGCAACGATTGCGGCAGAAGTTGCAACTGAATTTTCTGCGCGATGAATAGTTCTTGCTGAAGCCGCTCGCGCTCAATCGATTCTTTGATCAACCGCGAGTTGTCGATCACCGCTGCGGCTTGATCGGCAAAAGTCGAAATCACCTCGACGTCATCTTTCACAAATCCATATTCAATATCCTTCGCTACATAGAGCGCGCCGATGAGTTGCTTTCGCGCGATGAGCGGCACGGCGACGAGCGAACTGATGAGGCCATCGGGCGTGCCTTTGCGGAAGGCATTGAACCGCCGCTGCGCCAGCGTGAAGAACGATGCTTGCTTTCCCAAGCGATAGTCGGTGAGCAGATCGTCAACTTGAATAATTTCTTTTTTCACCACAATACCCTGCTGCACGAACGAAGCTTGCTTCAAAAAACGATGAACCGTTTCCGCATTGATGTTTCGCAGCGAGACGGTTTTAAACTTGCCGACGGGGGCTTCAGCCGCGTGGCCGTTGAGCGGGCGGCCTTTCGCAGTCTCGATTGCTTCAGCGGGTTCGTAAATATCCAGCCACGACATCGTTGCGCCGCTTGAGCCTGATGTATAGGCGAGCAACGAATCGTAAATTTTTTCTTCATCGCGGACGTCGGTAATGAAACGGCTCATCGCATAGAGACTGCGCATTTCTTGCGTCTTTTTTTCGAAGGCCTCGGACGTCGGCAGATGCAGCAGCAACCAGAAAAAGGAAGTGGCGAGATAAATGAAAATGAAGAGCAGCGTGAGCAGAATGAAATGTCCTGCAACGCCGCTGTAGGCGTGAAGACAAACCTGTGTGCCTGCGTGCGTCTTGGCGGCGTCGCTCGCACTGCTTAACAGGACGGCTTCGAAAATGCCGCCGCCGATCATCAGCACTGGAATCAAAAGAAGCGTGCGGAGTTTATCGCGCCGCGAGAGCGACAGAATCCACTGTAGGCGAAACGCATTGGCGGTCATCATCAGCATCGCCAGCACTGTGAAGAACAATGAAAACCCGCCCTCCATGTTGCGCGAGCCGAACATGAAAAGCGAGGAGATCACCATCAATCCGACCGCGACCAAAAAGTTTGAGCGCGTGTTTTTCGACCGGCGGAAAAAAATCAGCCGCTCGATCACATACAAACCCGACAACGCAAAGAGTCCCGTGCCCAGCGCGACCAAATGCGATTTGACAATCGTGAAAACGCTTTGTTCGCTCAGTGCCAAATCTTCGCCGAGCGCTTTGATTTCCTGATAGGCTGATTTCGGAAAGGCGGCATTGAGAAACAAGGCGACGCAAATAAAAACAAAGACCGTCAGCACGCCGCCCCATAGGGCTTTAGCGGGTTCGATGGTCCATGCGTTCGTTCTTGCATTCGCTGCCGGACGGCCATAGATGCTGCGGATTGCCATCGCCAGCGAGAGAAAAAGCACGACGGATAAAATATCTTTGAAGTAATACGCGCCGACATATTCCAACTCCACCGCATTGCCGCGGCGCGAATACCACAGCGCAACATCGATGATGAACACCGCGGCTTCGCACACAAGCGCAATGATGAGGAGCAGGTATGTGAAACGGTTTCGTTTTTGCATCTCTTTATTCAAATGTCGGACGCAAATATACGAAACAAACCTGCCGAGGCTTCGGACGAGTTGTTCGCTTCAGACTTCTGTGCCTCTGTCATTCCCGCGAAGGCGGGAGTCCAGATTTGGATTTTGGATTTCGAAGATTCCCGCTTTTGCGGGAATGACACAAAGAAAAAGCGACACGACAATCGACGCAAACTTGACTGTCCTGAAACGAATAGCCGTGCAGTGCGGCTTTGTGCGTATCTTCGCAGCGTCGCTTCAGCAGTTCAATTTTTCCTGCCATGAACCTCGTTAAAATCAAACGCACTTCCGATACGGCTTTATCCCTGACATGGGACAACGGCGAGACGACCGACATCACGCTTCAGAAACTGCGCGACGAATGTCCGTGCGCCGGTTGCAAAGGCGAAACGGTGCTCTTTGAAACGTATCAACCGGTGAAACTCAATGTGCTCACGCCCGGCATGTATGAGTTGAAAAAAATCGGAACGGTCGGCAACTATTCCATTCAACCGCTGTGGGGCGACGGACACAACACCGGCCTCTATTCGTGGGACTATCTCTATCACATCTCCGCCGCGGAATAATTTTTCTTCAAAAACATTTTTCAAATACAAACTACACACTGAATGAAAGTTCTGATTGCGGACGGCGTTGAAGCCTTGTGCGGCGACCTGCTCAAAAAAAATGGGTTCGAGATTACCGAGAAACCCAAACTCACCAAAGACGACCTCAAAGCGATCATCGCGGATTTCGATATTCTCATCGTCCGCAGCGCAACCAAAGTAACCGCCGATATTTTTGATCTCGCCTCGAAGCTCAAGCTCGTTGGCCGTGCCGGTGCGGGCGTTGATAACATCGATCTCGCCGCCGCCACGCGCAAAGGCGTCATCGTGATGAACACGCCGGGTGGAAATACGATCTCTACCGCCGAACATACCTGCGCGATGATTATGTCCGCTGCCCGCCTCATTCCGCAGGCGCATGGCGAACTGAAGCAAAACATCTGGGACAAAAAGAAATGGATGGGTTCGGAATTGG
>JACMJS010000148.1 GCA_014380515.1 Chlorobiales bacterium | reverse complement strand
TCATCCAGTCCCAACTTTCCCGTCGATGACTTCACGGTTACATAGCACGAAACGACGACCGCCTCCGAAATCTCCGCAGCGCGCAAGGCAAAATCATAATCCTGTTCATCGCTGTCGGCGTTGAGCCGCAGTTGCAGAAGATTATTATAGCGCGTGTTCAGCGAATCATAAAACGATTTTCCAACATCGCAACTCTTTGAATCGGTGATGCTGATGCTGAGCAACTTCTTTTTCGGTAAGCGTCGCACGAGGGGCAAAATGTTTCCGGCGTTGCGTAGCATCGTTACAGATTTATCCGCGATCTCCTGCGCGAGAAT
Organism: Chlorobiales bacterium; assembly: GCA_014380515.1. GTDB lineage: Bacteria > Bacteroidota > Chlorobiia > Chlorobiales > JACMJS01 > JACMJS01. The sequence goes on along the minus strand of JACMJS010000148.1, from coordinate 10,183 downwards.
AGTGTTACGCTTCGTGCCGACCTTCGCCGAGACTTTCAGCAGATCGACATAGCGGTTCTTCGTCAGGCCGAGCCATTCTTTGGTGAGCAAAATTTTGCGGACGGAATTATCCAACCGCCACCGTGAAATCAGCCCGCGCTGCACGGCGAGACAAATCGCAGCGTGCGCGGTGTCGTAGTCGGGCGACATGAGAATCACGTCGTTGCCCGCTTGCACGGCTTTGACCGCAGCGTCGCCGGTCGAGTATTGTTTCGTCAGGCCGTCCATCATCATCGCATCTGTAACGACCAAGCCCGCGAAGGCGAGTTGCTTCTTCAAAATATCCGTCGTGATTTTTTGCGAGAGCGTTGCCGGAAGATTTTCGACCGAATCAATCGCCGGAATCGACAGATGCCCGATCATCACGCTCATCACGCCGTGCTTAATCGCCGAACTAAACGGCTGCAACTCCAATGAATCCAAGCGTCCGCGGGTGAAGGGCAAGACAGGCAAATCTTTATGGCTGTCCAATTCCGTATCGCCGTGGCCGGGAAAATGTTTGGCCGTCGCAATCACGCCCGCCGATTGCGTACCGCTGATAAAGGCTGCGGCCATTGCGTTCGTCAGGGAAATGTCTTCGCTGAACGCGCGCGTGTTGATGATCGGATTTTTCGGATTGTTGTTGAGGTCGACGTCCGGCGCGTAGTTTTGGTGAATGCCGAGCGCGCGGGCTTCTTCGCCAATCGTCCTGCCCATCTCGAAAGCGTAGCGAGAGTTCCATGTCGCGGCGACGGCCATGTTGGAGGGAAATTCCGTCGTGCGGTTGATGCGCATCGAAACGCCCCATTCCATATCGGCACTGATCAGCAGTGGGAACTTCGCTTGCGATTGATAGCGGTTGGCCAGCATCGCCACTTCATAGACATCGCCGCGCGAAAAAATAATGCCGCCGAGTTTGCCTTCTTTGACGAGCCGCGAAAGTTTGACGTAGGTTTCGTTCTCATCGCTTTGATAGTAACTGAACGTAAAGGCGACGAGCAACTGTCCGACTTTTTCTTGCAACGTCATCGCCGCCATCGCTGAATCCACCCACGCAGATTGTTGTGCGTAAAGTTTGCGCGGATTGATTGTCGGCGGCAAGCCCGCGGTATCCATCGGCGCAAGTTTCACGCGGTCGCGCAGGCGCGGCAACGGCTGTGCAATCGATGGTGATGACGACACAGAGGTCAGAATGGCGAGCAGGCAACAGAGGCTTAAGGACGGTCGGATCAAGAGACGGCGGAGATGTGGCATGGCATCAGGTGTATTAGCACGCTTTACGTTCGAATGTTCAAGGCTCTAAAATGTCGTACCCGTTTCGGCGAAGGGTCTGAACGGTATCTGCAAGTTTCTCCGATTTAACGAGCACATAATCGGTGTTGAAGGTCGAGAGCACGGACACGCTGATTTTGGCTTCAGCGAGCGGTACGGTCAGCGCGGCCATCACGCCGGTGAGGGCGAAATCTAAAATGCCTTCGACTTTCAATGCCCGCCAATCTCTTTCACAAACCGCATCCGGCGGGACGAACTTTTCTGCGCAGACGATGGAGAGTTCATCCGGCGTGCGCGTAACCGACATAAACCCGCCTTGCATCGCCCACGCCGGAATTGCCGCACCGGATGCGGCGACCGAGACAGCGAAGGGTTCGGGCAAGATTGAAAGCTTCATCCAGAAAAGTTCATCGATAATTATTGAACTGAAGCGGCACATCGAATTCCATCGTGCGGAGTTTTTGCTGCACCGCCTGAAGTTCGTCGATGTCTTTGGCCGAAACTCTTACGTCTTCGCCTTGAATGCTCGCTTGCACTTTCGTTTTCAATTCCTTGATCGCCGCAACGACTTTCTTCGCGTTTTCTTTATCGATGCCTTGGCGCAACTTTACTTTTTGCCGCACGCTGTTTTGCGTCGCGGGTTCGATCTTGCCGAAGTCCAACACCTTCGCGGAAATGTTGCGCTTGATGAGTTTGGATTGCAGCACATCTGTAACGGCTTTCAGCGTGAATTCGCTCGCCGACTCCAGCGTCAGCTCCATGTCCTTCGCATTGAACTTGATGTCGGAGTTGGTGTCTTTCAAATCGTAGCGTTGAAGGAGTTCTTTGCGGGCTTGGTTGAGCGCGTTGTCCAATTCCTGCATGTCTAACTTCGAGACGATATCGAACGAGTGATCGGATGCCATAGATGTTTGCGATGATGTTGCCGGTTGATTTTCGTTTCAAAGATAGACGATTGCGTGCCAAAGCCAAACCCTTTGCAACGCCAACCAACATTGTAGGGGCGAGGCATGCCTCGCCCCTACGGCGTAAAGATTAAAAGCGGAAGTAGATGAACGGTTGCAAGTCGCTAGAGAGAGCTTGATAGATGATGAAGACGGCGACGGTTGCAACGGCGGCTTTCGCATAGACGGGTGAATCAACAAACCATCCGCGATAAGTTTGCTTCCACGACGTCGGTAGCCAATGCACCGCGTAGCCGATGAGCATCACACCAAAGACGAGCCGGTACGACCAGACGATTTGCGGCGCGAGTGCCCACTGCATATCGAACGCGATTTTGTTCATCATGTCAAATGCGATTTGCATGGTGTCGGCGCGGAAGAAGATGCGCGTGAAAGTGATGAACGTCAGCGTGATAAGAATTGCAATAATTTTTACGGGCACGCGCTCGTCGTTTTTGAACGGACTGATGCGCCGCCAATATCTGTAGAACAACAACCCAAGCCCGTTGAGGCCGCCCCAGATGACGAAGTTCCAACTGGCACCGTGCCAGAGGCCGCCGAGCAGCATGGTGATCATCAGGTTGAAGTTCGTTCGCACCTCGCCTTTTTTATTACCGCCGATGGGAATGTAGAGATAATCGCGCAGCCATGTTGAGAGTGAGATATGCCAGCGTTGCCAAAACTCTGCGGTGCTCTGGGCTTTGTAAGGCGAGTTGAAGTTCGGCGTCAATCGAAAGCCCATCAGAAGTGAAAGGCCGATGGCGATGTCGGTGTAGCCGGAGAAGTCGCAGTAGACTTGCATCGAGTAGGCGTAGCAGGCCATCACGCTCTCGAAACCCGTGTAGGCATTGGGATTGCTGAAGATGCGGTCGACGAAGTTCACCGAAAGGTAATCGGAGATGACCATCTTCTTGAGCAGGCCGTTGAGAATCCAAAAGACGGCGATGCCGAATTCTTGTTTCGTCAGATCATACTCTTTCTGTAACTGCGGCGCGAAAAGCGTGGCGCGGACAATCGGCCCGGCGACGAGTTGCGGAAAGAAAAAAACAAAGAAGCCAAAGTCGAGAAAATTTGAAATCGGTTTCAACTCGCCGCGATAGATGTCGATGTTGTAACTGATTTTCTGAAAGGTATAAAACGAGAGGCCAATCGGCAGCAGCACGTGATCAAGGCTGAAGTGCGTGCCTGCAACCGTGTTCGACCACTGCGCAAAATAATTGAAGACGGCGTAATCGGTGTGGAAGAATGCGTTGAATGATTCGGTGAAAAAGTAGGCGTACTTGAAATAGGCGAGCACCGTAAGATTGAGCACGACGGCAAAAGTGAGAATGGATTTCCGCTGCCACTTTTCTTTCACTACGAAGATTGCAAGGCCGGTCGTGAAGTTGACGAGTGTTGCGATCAGCAGCAGCAACACGAAAAGGCCACTCGTTTTGTAATAGAAAAACACGCTGATAAAAAACAAGTACGTGTTTCGCCACGCTTGATTTTTATAGACGACCGAGTAGATCGCCATCACAACAGCGAAGAAGCCCCAGAAAAAGAGTTGCGTAAAAATCAGCGGCGACTCTTGATCGAAGAGAAAAATATCTTTGAGCGTCTCAAGCATGTTTGATGAATGTATGCTGCTATCCGAACTAAAACTCTCCACCTCAGATAAGGAGGGGTGTTCGCAAGGACGGGGCGGTTGATGCGTTCGTCGAACCATCCCTGCGCCCCTCCTTATCCAAGGCGGGGAGCAAAGTAAAATTTATTTGCGTGCGGCTTGTTCCTTGCGGCTGTTGTAGGCGTTGATGAATGCGTCGTACATCAGGTCGCCGATGATCGTGTAGCCCTCGCGCGAGAAATGGATACGATCCTTTTTCGCAAGACCGATTTTTTTCCATTGGTTGATTGAACCGAGGCCGCCCATCACATTAAACAAATCCCACACGGCGGCATTGTGCTTTTTGGCCAAGCGCAGCATGACTTCGCGCACCACCACCGCATTTTTATTGACCGCATATCGCCGCCGCCGGATGCGCCGGAAACTGTCGGTGTTCGTGGTGAAAAGAATCGCGGCATCGGGTGAAACTTGTTTGATGCGTTTGACAAGTTGATCGTATTGCGATTCGAACAGCACTGGATTGAATTCTTTTCCTTTCGCGTCGTTGATGCCAATCGAGAGCACGACGAGTTGCGGATCGATGGTTTTCAATTCCTTCGCAAGCAGCGTACATCTGAGATAGGACGGCACGCGGGCGCCATTCACACCTACGGCATGATACCGGAATCCGGCGTCTTCATTTTCTAAATCGATGCCGTAGAGCGTAAAGTTTTTTTGGATCGAATCTCTGCGTGTGAACCTCAATCGCAGTTTGGTTGCGGGCGATGGCAGCGCGAACTCGGTGTAGCCCGCTTCATAGTTAATGGTGCGATTGACGGTGAAAGCGGAGTCCACGACATCGATGGCGAAACTGGTGCTGTCGGTATTGTGAAAAATGCGGGCGAGCGTGTAGCGATACTGCGGATAGTGATCGTTGATCAGCGTGATGTCGAGCGATGAACTGTCGTAAGTCATCACCGAAATTCCCGCGAGGCCGATGGCGCATTGTTTGTCCAATTCCGTGTTGCGGCACGGCGTCCAGAGACCGGTGAATTGAACTTCGAAACTGCGCGAGCCGTTCGAGCGTCCGAGTTTTTGCGGAAAGATGAATCCGCGCGCGCCCTTCGTTTCCGGCGAGAAATATCTCAATCGTTCGCGCACCCGCCCGGGCCACACATCGGCCTGAATGTGCGAGCCGCCGAAATGCAACACGTGAATTTGCTCTTTCGATTTGCGGCCCATGATGAGAAGGCTATCCATTTTCTCAAACACCTTTTCGAAACTGCTCCGCCCGCTGCCGTAGAACGAAAGTTTGTTGAGGTGATAGTTGATGAAGTGATAGCGTGTCGAGTCGCTGAGGGGGCGGTAGAAAAACGGTTCATCATCATCCGAGAGCGGCGTTTCGGGAATGGTGTCTTGCGCGTAGAGTGCCGATGTGTTCAGTGCTACCGCCGTGCAAATTAGCGTGCAGGCCCATTTCATCCACCGGTAGCGGCAGAAGCGGCGTTGATTATTTTTTGGTTGCATCAAATGCGGTTACAGTGGTGTCGGATTTGACGAGCGTGCGTCGGTAGCTATTATAATCTTTCATCAACGCGGTGTAAAACAAACCGGAAATTTTTTCAGCGCCTTTTCGGGTGAAGTGCACATAGTCAGGCCCGGCGAGCGGCGGTTTCGATTTCACCCAGACGGGCATCGAGTTTCTGCCGCCCATTGCGCCGAACATATCCCAATAGGCCGCGCCCGCATCGAAGGCCGCTTTGCGCAACGCATCGCGCATATTTTCAATGTACGGATAGGATTGAAGTTTGCCTTTCACTTTCTTAGACATATCCGCAAGGCCGATGACGATCATCGGAATCTGCGGACGCAATGTCCGCAAGGCTTTAAGATGCGTGCAAAATTTTTCGCCGAAGCGCGCGGCTTGTTCAGGACTGCCCGTCGGCATGGCGTTGCCGCCATATTGCAAGATCAACAGTTTGACGCCGAGCGTGTCGTAACTCTCGCCGAGGAGCGTTGAATCAAGCCCCGCGAAGATTGTGCCCGCCGCGCCGCGCATCGGGACGTTATCGACCGCAACGCCGCCCGCATCGCCATCCAGCGCAACGGCATAGACATCGGGACTTCCGCCGCCGCTGAACTTGATAGTCAAATCATTTGGGATCGAATCGAGCATCCAAGTGGCGACTTGCAAATGATTCGAAGACTTGAGCGTTTTTGACGCACGCGGTTTGCCATCGAACAGCAATTCGGCTTTGACGCTCGCCGGGTTGAACCCATAGAGCAGCGTGCATTTGGTGAAGGCTTTGCTGCGGTCGTAGGCGAAAGGCGATTGACGCAATTTTAAATACGCACTCGTGCCGCCGTAGCGTGCGAAACTGGCGAGAACGCCGTAGCGACGGTGTTCGGCTTTATCGTCGGCACTGTAAATGGCGAAGCGTTCCCAGTTGTCGGAGTCCGATTGCAAAATGGAAATCGATTGGGCGAGAGGTTGCGGTGAAATGAGGCCGGGTCCCCAGCCGCCGAAAGTTTGCTGAAGTTCTTCGCGGACGAAACTTGAAATGCGGTCTTCCTCCAACTGCGAATCGCCGTAATGCACCACGCGAATCTGCCGCTTATCAATTTTGATGCTATCCAACTGCGCGAAGAACGGATGCAGCACCGACACATCACCGCTCGGATACTGCAAGAATTTCGGATCGATCAGCGTATCGGCCTTTGCTGACGCGGGTTTCGAGGCGATGTTTTTTTTCAAACCGGTGTTGATGGAATCAGCGGTGAGGGCGGATATGTCTACGGCGTCCGGTTCATCGGGCGAAAAAATTTCGGTGAAGGTCGGGAAAATGAGTTTGATGTCGGAAGTGAGCTCAAGGCCGTCTTTCGGAAAGACAAGCACGATGAGCGAGAGCAGCGCGAAAATCCCAAGCAGAAAAAGAAGCGTTTGGATTGGTTTCATTGCGGGTGTTACCTGCGTATGCTGATGTTGGTTTGAGTTATGCAAGATTCATTCTTCAATACTTCCTTCTGAGCCTCCGAACTGGCGCGAGAAGTGAAACACCGTCCAGATTTCCACTTTATCGTCTTCCTCGTCGTGCCAATAGACGATGCGATAGTTGCGGTAGATCAATTCACGTACACCCGATTCACTCAACTCGGATACAATGCGGCCAGACTTCGGAAACAAAATAAGTTGTTTCGTTCTCTTCATTATTTCATCCGCTAAGGTCTGACCATACTTCGGATGTTCTTGCGCGTAATAGTCGGTAATTTTATCAAGGTCTGTAAGCGCGGATGCCGTCCAACTTACTTCTGCCATTTGCGGTTGAAGTGTTCTTCGACTTGGGCTTGACTGTACAACTTTCCTTCCTGCGAATCTTTCATGCCTTGCTCAATTTTTCGCAGAAAAAATATCTGCTCAACAATATCCTCAAACGTGGCCGTCGCAGGCATCTGATCAATGGCTTTCAACACTTTTTCTTTGATTGAATTTTGTGCGGCGGTCTGCATCGTGCTTGTGTGTAGTAAGTTAATCGGTGTTGTAAGGCAAAGTCAGTTCATTTGCTCTAAGCACTTGTTCATAGTTTTCTAAATGGGATCGCAGCACCTCTCAGAGTTCACTTGCAACTTCGGTTAGTTCAGCTTGTTCGGTCTGCGCTGCAAGCGCACGAATTTCTTCGGCCAAAGCGTAAATGTTTTTCAGCGAATCGCCTTGTATCACAATACCGGGAAACGCTCGGCCTTGCATTCGCACCACGGGATCGTTCGTGGCTTCCGAGAACACTTCAACTTCTGCCGTTTTCATCTCTGATTTATTTTCTAATCCGCCGTTCCGATCTTTTTGTTTCTTCGCGTTGTCATCTGCCCAACTTTTGCGACGGATTTTATTGCATTTCTGCCGGAAGTCTTTACAAGATGTTTGTAAGTCGGTGATGGAATTGGTTTATGTTTTTCTCTGGCGACTTCCAACCACAGTTCTTTTGCAATCAACACTTCCGCCAAGGCTTCTTCCGGCGTTTCACCGAACGCCGAACATGATTTTAAATCGGGAACATCGGCGATGTAGCCTTTATCTTCGCCGCTATAAAAAATGGTAATGTGATAATCCTTCATTTCTGCTCCTGTGTCAGATTAAACCGCTCAACTTTTTCCAAAAATTGCCACACTTGATAGGCTTTCGCTTTTCCTTTCACATTTTGAATGTTAACCAACTCAGGCACATTTGCCCGTTCAAAAATCCGGTGGCTGCCTTTCTGCCTTGCGAACGCAAACCCGAAGGACTCAATCAACTTGACAAAATCATCGGAGCGAACATTGTTCGGACTTTGCCGAACCTTCTCAAGTAACTTCTTTTCGTTCATACTCTCCAGTGCATCGCCTTATGCCATCTTGCTCTGCGGCTTGGCGGCAAATGATCCGGCGACACACAGGGCAACAAGCACGAGATTCAAAATCGACAGCGGCAGTGAGTTTCCGAAAATCACAATCGTGCTGGCGACGATGAGTAAGTTGAACAATCCCAGCGGCAACATAAACTTCCAACCCAAATCCATCAGTTGGTTGTATTTGAACCGCGGCAACGTCCACCTGACCCAAATAAAAACGAACATCATAAAAAGTGTTTTCGTGATGAACGCGCCCACTTGCACGAACCACGGCGCGTCCGTCCAGAACGGCACTTGATAACCGCCGAGAAACAGCGTAACGATCACGGTGCAGGCGACAATCATGTTGGCATATTCGGCCAGAAAGAACAGTGCGAACTTCATCGAACTGTATTCGGTGTGATACCCGCCGACGAGTTCCTGTTCGGCTTCCGGCAAATCAAACGGCGCGCGGTTCGTTTCCGCAAAGGCCGCCGTCGTGAAAATGATAAAGCCCAAAAGATTGCGGCACACATTCCAGTTGAGCGGGTTCGATGTTTGCGATTCCACAATCTCCCCCATGTTCAGCGCATTCGTCAGCACGACGACGCTCACGACCGCCAATCCCATCGAGAGTTCGTAACTAATCATCTGCGCCGATGAACGCAGGCCGCCTAGCAATGAATACTTCGAGTTCGATGCCCAGCCCGAAAGTGTAATTCCATACACGCCGAGCGACGTGATCGCAAGGATATACAAGATGCCGATGTTCACATCCGCAATCGCCACGCCTTTCGCGTAAGGCACAACGGCAATCGTCGTGAGCGCGGCGAAGAGCGAGATCAGCGGCGCGAGCGCGTGCACAAATTTGTTGGCATTCTCCGGCACGACGTCTTCTTTCATCAAGAGTTTAATGACGTCGGCGAGCGGTTGTCCCAAGCCAATCGCGCCTTTCAAAAACTTCAGTTGCGGAATGAGATCAAAGCCCACGCGATCGGGGCCGGTGCGGTTTTGAATGAAGGCGGCGATGCGGCGTTCGGCATAAACCGTGTAAGCGACGGCGGTGAGCAAGACGCCGAGCACTACGCCCATCAAGGCGAAGCGGTCGCCGAGTTCCATCACAAGAAGAAGTGCAAGTGCGTTCATTGATTGATTTGTTTTTTACTTCCCTGTTTCTTTGGCACGAACGGCCTCGCGCCAAACTTCAAAATCACCCAGCAAGATTGCTATGTCTACACCGACATTTTCCAAAAGCAATGCGAGCAGCGTGATACGTTCTTCTTCGCTGAAAAATAGTTTGCCGTCCGACATCTCAAACTTTTCCGGCCTCATTTCATAGCGCGAAAATGCTTCCTCTTTCCAAGCCCGTTCTTCACGGCGAATGTCCCACTTGATTTCATTCATCTTTTGGGTCGTGAATTAAAAGTGTGCTTTTCTCTTTGGTGTCATTCTGAGCGGAGCGAAGAATCTGCATTTGAATCGACCGAAGAATTGAATGCAGATTCTTCACTTCGTTCAGAATGACAAATACTTTTTCGTCTTCTATGCTTTCTGTAAAGTGCTGCCGGTTACACCTTCAAGTTTGACGCCGCCTTTGCCGATCTTTTTGTAATCGATGCCGCCAAGCGCGGGAATCTTCAACGCAAGTTCCGTGAAAATCTCGCGGGCAGTTTGATACGGCATCGGCTTCCCCATCGCGTTGGCAATCGCAACTAAACTTTCCCAGCTGGGTTTTGCATCGATGAGATTCTTTTCATTCACCCAATTATCAAACTGTGTCTTGTGCTTATCGAGCCGCGAGACCGCCATCTCTTTCATAATCTCACGGTTCTGATATTTCAAAACCTTCGCCGGACGCGAGAGTTGCACCACGCCTTCGAAGTTGATGTACGTCCCAATCGTCTCCGCAAAGGTCGCCGCGGGCAACACCACGCTCGCCAGTTCCGTCGCTTCCGAATCGTTGTAAGGCAAGACGATGAGCGAATCCAATTTTAAAAGCGTAT
>JACMJS010000147.1 GCA_014380515.1 Chlorobiales bacterium | reverse complement strand
TGGTCTTTAACTCGGCTGCCGAAAGTGGTTCCTTGCCGAGCGGCATTTGGTTGCCGAAAGGCGGTTCGGGTTGACTAATCTTCATCCAGATGTTGCTCTCGAGCGGCTGGTCTTTGTTAATCGCCGGCCCGTGATTGCCGCCTTTTAAAATCGATTCGTACGTCTCCAGCGAAAGTTTTGCGCGGGTTTTGCCGTTGAGATGACACTGAACACATCGCACGGAAATAATTGGCTGAACATCCGTCTTGAACGAAGTCATTGCGGGCGGCGCGGCGGCAGTCAGAGCGACGAGCATCGCACAAAGAACGAGCGGGATGCGTAGCATAACGGTGGAGATAAAAGAGTTGGAAAAAAGTGTTCTGAAAAACTTACAAGTAGAAATGGAAAATCAAGTTGAACTGATTTGTCGAAATGTTCGAGGTGCCGGTATTGATGACGAACTGCGGCTGGAGTTCAAGCCCCGCGAGCGGGAAGAATTCGACGCCGATAATAACTTGCGACGACGCATCGCCGAGCACCTCAATATCCGAATCGAGGAAGTTATAGGTCAATCGCAGATCAACGCCGGTGATGACGAGCGCATAGAACTCTGCGGTAAGCAAGCGTCCGTGCCGGGCGTTGGCATCGCCAGCCGCTATATTTTCTTCCAAAATCAAATTGGCATCCGCCCAAAGTGTGAAGCGTTCGAGAAAACTGACCGCGCCGAAACCGCCATACAAAAACTGACGCCGCCCGCCCGTGCGATTGGTATAGCCCGACGCGCCGACGTTGAACTTCACATCGCCCGCATCTAAAATGGCTTCAGCCCGCGCGTTGAAGGCTTTGTACGTATCGTTATCCGAAGCCCCGCCGCTGCCGTTGAACGCGCCCAGCGTCAAATTAAAAATGCCCGGCTGGATGCCGAGTTCCAAACCGAAGTCCGTCGGTACAACAAAATGGTCGTAAGTTTTGATGCCGTAGTGCGGAATGAACTGTCCGAGTTTGACGAATCCATTCAGCGGCAGAACACTGTGCGCAAGGCCGTAAAATTCCGAGCCGCCCGTCATATAAGTGTAAGCCAGCGTCAAAGCTTTATTCACCCGCAGACCCGCATAAAGATTGACTTCCTGCTGTGTGAAGGCGTTGCGCGAGGTCGTATCGGGCTGCACGTTGTAGGCAAGGCGAATATCGGTGCCGAAGGAAAACGTGCCGCCTGCAAGTTGATTCGAGAAGTCTTTGAGTTGATTGTAATCGCGCGTGGCCTCGAACGTAATTTCATCGCGCCCGTAGTTCACCCCGTATTCCTTGCGGAGCAAACTACCGGTCGGATTGACATGGCAATTCTCGCAGCGCAAACCGGTACGAAAAGCAAAGCGAGGATTGGCCTTGACGCTTGAAGTCGCAGTGGCAAGAGAGAAAATAGCAACGAGCAACAATAAGGTTTTTTTCATAGTCGCGGTTATGAAAGTGCCGGTGTGAAGAGTGTGAAAAGACAATGTGAAAAGAAGGCGTGAAAGTAGATTAACTAATCGTTGCCGTTGTACCGCTGATCGTGAGGTTGAACTTTTGCAGCGGATTCGGCGCGGGGCCGCTCACATTGCAAC
>JACMJS010000146.1 GCA_014380515.1 Chlorobiales bacterium | reverse complement strand
TTCAGTTTGATCTTTCACTTTAATTTTTTCATACGATGCCCGCCGCTTCCGCACTCACGCTCGTCAACGAGTTTAACGGACACCTTGCGTTCAAAATGTATGCGTTTGAGAATGCCTCCCTGTTCGATCATATCCAACGCCATAATTATTTCTCCGTCCTTTGGATAAAAACCGGTTCGGGAAAACTGCGGATAAATTTTTCGGAGTACGATCTTGCTGAAGAGACGCTGATTTTTTCCGCGCCCTATGAACCGTTTATGATCAGCGCAGGTAAGGGCGATGCACCGCTTACCGGCAAAGCCATTCATTTTCATCCCGATTTTTTTTGCGTCCTTAAACATCAGCGAGAGATCAATAGCAACGGCATTTTGTTCAACAACCTTTATCATCTGCCCATCGTACGGCTTTCCGCCCGCGACGCGGAGCAATTTGAATTGTTGCACGCACAAATGCACCTCGAGATGCAGCACACGTCGCTGTCGCAGTATGAAGCTCTCGTTTCCTATCTGAAAATTTTTCTTATCCGCGCCATGCGATTGAAAGTCCATCAGACGCCGGAAGCCCGCAGCAGTGATGCCGGAGCCGAACCGTTCATTCTTCAACGCCTCAAAGATCATCTTGAAGAACACTTCCGGCGAAAACATTCGCCCAGCGAATATGCGGAGCTGCTCCACATTTCTCCGAAGGCCTTGACGAAGCTGACCAAATCGCATTTCGCAAGAACGCTGACGGATTTAATCGCCGAGCGGCTCATCATCGAAGCTAAGCGCGAACTTTATCTCACCCGTAAATCCGTCAAGGAAGTTGCGCACGAACTTGGCTTTCAGGATGAATACTACTTCAGCCGTTTTTTCAAACACAACACCGATGTTTCGCCAACCGTCTTTCGTGAAACCGTCGGCTTCGGCGCCGGTTCGGAGAGCGGAAGTTCGGCATAAATTTTCACAGGCACCGGCTTCGCAGGTGTGTGCGAATTGGCTACATTCTCTTCACCCGTGCTCACCAAAGTTCATCAAACCGTAGCTTCATCAAACGCCTTACAATCAACTGCCGCCGCTATGTGCAGACTTGGCATTTACACCGGCCCTGCGATTTCGCTTCGTAAATTTATTTTCGATCCGCCGCACAACTTCATCGAGCAATCGCGTTCGCCGAAGGAAATGGTGATCACGCCGATTAACGGCGACGGCTACGGCGCGGGCTGGTATAACTTGGAGATTCACCCCGAACCCGCGCTGCTCACGTCCGAAAAACCATTTTGGCACGACACGAACCTCGTTCGCATCTCGGATAAAATTCTCTCGCCGCATATTTTCATGCACATCCGCGCGGCTTCTCCCGGGCTTGGCATTCATCACGCCAACGCGCATCCGTTTCAGTGGCAGGAATTTCTGTTCATGCATAACGGCATCGTCAGCGATTTTAAAAAAGGATTTATGCGCTCGCTGCGGCAGCAAATCGCCGACCCGTACTACTCGCAACTGCACGGTACCACGGATTCCGAACATATCTTCGGCTTGTTTCTTACCGTGCGCGACGAAGACCCACAACTGCGGATGGCCGATGCGATGCTCGAAGTATTCGCGCGGCTCAACGATCTGGCGATGCGACACGGTTCGGATTTGATTTTAAATCTCGCCCTCACCGACGGCCACACGACCATTGCGACGAACTACACGACGATCAACAAAGCCGCAACGCTCTACTACACGGATAGTAGCCCCGCGTTCCCCGATGCGGTCATGGTTTGCTCCGAACCGCTCGATCGCTCGGACGACGCATGGAAAAAATTTCCGGTCAATCAAATGATGATCATCCATCCTGACCGCATGTTCGAGTTCATTCCGATTCCGAATCCGTTCGTCAAAGACGGTCTGTTTCCGCACGCCCAATCCTCAACGCTCAAAATCGCCTCGCCCGTAACCGAAAAATAATTTTCCCGCGCATAATTATTCTTACGCATGGCATCGTAGGGGCGAGGCATGCCTCGCCCCCACAGCGAAAATTTTCCGTGAAGCTTTATTTGGCGGGGTTCTGTGGGGCAAGGTCGGCTTGCTCGATATCGTGCAGGCGGCGGATGTCGATGGACATGCCGCTTTGATCGCCGCCCGCGAAGATGTTCGAAAACTTCGCGCCCCACGCCACTTCGTTGTGCTTGTAGGACGAGCGGGCATAGACGGTTTGCGAAAAGGTTTCGTCCGTCGCTTGCAGTGAAATCAAAATTTCCGAATCAGCCGATTCGAATGCTTCGCGGCTAAAGCCGTAGAGCGGACTGGATTCATCAATCGGATGGACGAGCACCCAATGCAACGGAAAAAATTGTACGCGGTCGCGCTCCAGTGTCAGCGGATAAAATGCGCGCTGCGTCTTGCCGTCTTTGATCTCCAGCCGGTTGAGCGTCAGGCTCACGTTGACATCGATCAATTCATTCTGACGCTTGTTGACGATTCGAAACATAAACGCCGTTATGCTGCGGTAGGGCGCGAGTACGGCGTGATCGCTAAAAAGAATTTTGGCTTGCGGGCGGGAGAAACGGGCGAAGAATAATCCGGTCGAGAGCGCGCTCCACAAAAAGCCGACGAGAAACTGAACCGACACGAGCAAGTTGGCCGCGAGCGACATCGGGTTGATGCGTCCGTAGCCGACGGTTGTAAAAGTCTGGATGCTGAAGAAAAACATCTCCAAAAGTTTTTCGCCCGTCGTCTGTCCGAGCGTGCCTTGCAAGGCGCCGTCGCCACACAGCAAATAGCCAACCGCGAAGACGGCGTTGATGGTGAAGTAGGATGAGATCAGCAGTAGTGCGTAGCGCGGCCACGGCATCGTAATCAAAGCATGATAGGGACTGAGCGCGCCGAGTGCGGAAAGTCCCAAGCGTCTCATGTTGAATGAGCCGTCGCGGTTAACGAGTCGCTGCGGCGTTTCACTCGCTACCTTCGCCCCGAACCCCCAGTCGCGGTCTTCCGGCTTCGATGTTGAAAGTTTTTGCGCCGCAGGCGAAGGGTCTTTTGCCAGCGCACGTGGCACGCCCGCGTCGGATGTGATTGCAGGCGACGGTGATGCTATGCGCGGCGTCGGGGTTTCTACCGGTGTCGGATTTTCTACCGGCCTCTGATTTTCAGCCATGGCAAGTTATGATTTAAGATTCGGCGCGTTCGGCGTAGCATCGGTGCGGCTTGACGGTTAAAATCTGGCGGCGAAAATTAACCGGCTTCATTTTACATCGTGTATTTTACCGCCCTGTTTATCTGCGGGCATCCGGCTACGGTTCATTTCGTTACGAAGATAAGTCATCTCGCGCATACTGGAAGCCACCGCAAGCCGCGCTTCGAAGATCAGAATCACACTGCCGTAGAGCAAGACGCACGCGCCCAAAAGTCCGATGCTCACCGGCAGCCATGCGTAACTGCTGTGTGTGATCGAGACGATGCCGATGGCGACGCTCGATGCGACGAACAAACCGATGGCACTGTAGAAGCCTGTCAATGCCCGCTGTAAGAGCGATACCCGGCGGGCGAGTCGCGGCAATTGATCGCTGATCATTTCGCGCTTGCCCGTCAATCGTTCGATGTTGATGACGGTTTCATCGGCGTCTTCGAGTTCTTCAAACTGCACGGAAAGCGTGCGCACGCGGTCGGTGAGGCGACCGAGACGCGACGAGGTGGAAAGAATTAATGTGCCGCACGCCGAGATCAGCACCGCGGGCGTAATCATCGCCGAAAGCACTTCCATCGACGAGACTTGAAAAAACGGATTCATAGATTTGATTCGGAAATAGGTTCAAAGCTTGAAGCGGCTCATCGGCGAACTGCCGGTTGCCACGTCGCTATTTGCCGCTGAGGATGCGGTAGGCGGCGTTGATGGCTTTCATGTTTTCTTCGGCGGCAGTGCGCTCCGTTTCAGATGCGGTTGCGGAAAGGCGGTCGGGATGGAAAACTTTCGCCTGCTTGCGATAGGCCGCACGAATCTCGGCGTCGCTCGCGCCCCGACGCAGACCGAGCGTCAATAAAGCCAGCGCAACTTCGCGGCTTCTCTGTGAGTACGCCGCTTCGGCGGCATCGGTCTCGAACGCATTTGCGTCAAACGGCGGCGGACGGCTTTGCGCCTGCCGTTCGCCGTAAAAGAATTCGCTGTGAAACGCGCGCCGTTGCCAACTTGATTCATAACTCCATCCCCTGCGCGAATCTCTCCACCGCCTGATGAGATACCATACGCCGCCTGCGATCAGGAGTACGAACAGCACGCCGCCAAACGGCGGAGGCAATGCCGGTAAAAGCACTTGCATCACCCACCGAGCGGCGAGTAACCCGACAATAAAACGAATGCTGCGGAAGATGCTCACTTGTAAGTTTATTTTTTGGCGATACAATTTTTGACCGTGCCGTGAGTCAACCCATCCGTCCCGATTGATAATCTTCAATCGCCTGATGAATCTCCTCGGGAGAGTTCATCACGAACGGACCGTAACTGACGACCGGCTCGCCAATCGGTTCGCCCGCCAGCAACAGCATGTTGAGCGTTTCTTCGCCCGCGTTCTTCACCGCAACCCCATCGCCGTCGTTTTCAAAAAGAGCGAGTTCCGATTCTTTCGCCATACCGCCGTTCTCAAAATCCGCTTGGCCTTGCATGATGTAGGCGAATGCACTGAAATCAGCCGGAACCTTAATCTCCGTGCGGCTCTGCGGCTCAAGCATCAAATGCAACGCGATTACTTTCGTATGTGTTTCCGCTGCGCCTTTCACGCCGAACGCTTCGCCCGCAATCACGCGAACGACACTCTTGCCGTCTTCACTTTTGACGACGGGAATTTGTGCGGCGGAAATATCCTGATAATGCGGCTTGGTCATCTTATCACGCTTCGGCAGGTTGACCCACAGTTGGATGCCATGCACCGTGCCGCCCGTTTTTCGAAATTCGTCAGGTGGCATTTCGGAGTGGATGAGGCCGCTGCCCGCCGTCATCCACTGCACGTCTCCGGCCTTCAATGTGCCATGCCCGCCCGATGAATCGCGGTGCTCGACTTGTCCCTCAAGCATAATCGTTACCGTCTCGAAGCCGCGGTGCGGATGCTCGCTCACGCCGCCCTGCTCGTTCGGCTTCTGATAAAACGGGCCGAAATGATCGAGCATCAAAAAAGGATCGATTTGTTTGAGTCCCGCCGAAGGCAGCGGACGCCGCACGGTGAAGTTGAATCCGACACGCTCGTGCGAACTTTTGGCGATATGTTTTACCGTTCTCGTTTTCATTGCAAAATTAGTTTGAATTTGAATTGTTTGAACTCAAAGTATCTTTTGCAGTCTAACGACGTCGTTTCGGAATTGGTTTCACTTCGGTTTCGCTTGCACCCGGTTCATCTTTTTCGTTTCCGTGCACATACTTCGGGACGGGGTTACTTGCCCGCCAAATCAACCAGCCACACACCTTTCACTTTTTTCAAGGCCATCGTTTCTTCTTTTGAAGCGGTGTTCGTGAAGATGCATTCGGCGGCGTCGCCGTTGATGGTTGTTTTAAAGTTGGTGAAGGTCGAGGGATCGTTCTCGGTGAATTTCGCAGACGGATCGGCTTTCGCCATTTCCGCCATCTGCCGCGTTACCGCGATGAGTTGTTTCAATATCGGTTGCGATTTTTTGGTCGCACATTTCTTAGCCTCGCCGTACTCTTTTTTGTAAAGATGCTGCAAGAATTTTTTCGTCATCGCTTCAGGCTCGCCCGCCGCATCGTTCGCCGGTGTTTGGGCGATGGCGTTGCCGGTGAGCAGAAAGCAAACCGTGATTGCAGCAACCGCACTGCGGGTAAAGTTCTTCATCATTGTAATTTGGTTGTTGATTGAAATCTTCAGAGAAAAATTATTTCTTCACGCTCCACGCTTGGTAGAGTTCTTCCTTCGTCTTCAAGCCGAGCACCGGCAGCGCGTGATTGCATACATAATTTCCGGCCTTGTGTTTATTCTCCCACATTTCCTGATGCGCTTGCGGCAAGCCTTCGAACGAGGCGACGAGCGGATCGGTGATTTCGAAAATACCCGCATCGATCATGTCGTTCATCACGGTAACTTCGTAGGCATTGCAAAGGTGCGTGCCGAAAATGCCCGCCGTCGGCATGTAAATCCGCCGCTGGCGCATCCATACCTGCGGCGCGTAAAAACTTTGACGTATGCCGCCCAAGTCTTCCGAATAAACGATGCGTCCGGTGAACGGCTTGACGATGGTCGCGCTGACGGACAACGCATCGTGCCCCGCACGTTCAAACACCGCATCGGGATAGCCGCGCGGGTTATCGGGCGAGCGCAAACTTTTTCCGACCTCGCCGCCGATGGGCTTGAAGACTTTATCGTTGAACGCTTGTACCGCGGTTTTGAAGGCTTCCGTTTCCTTACGCGGATCGGGCAACGGCGACATTGTTTGCGGCCACTGAAAATCTTCTTGTAACCGCTCCGACAACGCTTCCAGACTGACGATGCCTTTCACCGCATCGCCGAAGCCGAGCGACCCGACGAATTCTTTTTGTGCGTTCGTGTAACAAACGACGACGATGCGGGCTTTGCGCTCGCGCAAGGTTTCGATAATCTCCAAGCCTTCGCTATCGACGATGCCGGATTTATCAACCGATGTGCCGTAGTAGGTCAGCACGGCTTCGTTCGCGCGCAGTCTTATGCGGGTGAGCATTTCATCGGGCGTGGCTTTGCCTTTCTTGCCGATAAACGTAAAGTGATAACCGCCGGATGCGCCGTAGAACGCGAGTGTACCGCCCGCGGCGAGCAACTGAAAACTGCGCGGGAACGACGTTTCGCCTGCGTGTGAAATTACATAGTCGGCCAACTTGCCGCCGTTCTGCTGCTTGAAAGTTTTCATCAACGCTTCGCCCGATTTCTCCCATTTCTTCCATTCATTTTTTTTCTCCGGCACTTTTTCGAACAGCGTTTCATACTTTTTCTCCGTGCGGTTGATCGTGCCCATCGCCCCTAACGCCTTGATGGACGCGGCTCTATCGGCATTGGAGACCAAACCGGTGGCGTGCAATCCTTGCTTCACGCTCACTTTCAAGGCTTCCATGCCTGTGCCCGTTGCTGCGCCTTCGATGAAAATGCGTTTGCCTTGCTGGATTTCAAGCGTTGTGAAGAGCGCGCGAAACACCGTACCGAGATTGAGAATGTAACTACCCGCCGCCTCGAGCGTGAGGTCTTGCGGTTTCTTGTGGCACTGCGGAGCTTGGGCAATCATAAATTGTTGATGCGATCCGTCGCCGGTTTCATAGCCTTGAATTTTAAACCCTTCGAACATCGGATCGAGTCCCGCTGCGGGCGAGAGTAAATTGCTTTGTCCCGAATACACCGTAACCATATCGGCGACTTTCAATCGTCCTTCGCGCAACACTTCCGAACCCACCGCGGCAATCAATGCCAAGCCGCCGCTGCCCGTGATGTAAATATCTTTGTCGGTGTTATCCACTTGCGAAACCGGAATGCCGGTGATGGCCCAGATGTCGTTGAAGTTCACTTCGCTCGTCAGCATGTAGAGCAGCACTTCGTTGGGTGAAGGCGCAGGCACGGGCACGATGATTTTCTTTTCCGCTTTTATAGGGTCGCCTTGCGAAGCCTCACCGGTTGCGGCGTCGCGGGTAATCGCCATCGCGTATTGATATGTCGGCAGGCGTGTGATGCCTGCATAGAACGGCGCATCGCTGGGCAACAATGCGCCGGATTTTAAGAGTTCGGATTCTTCTGGCAACCCCCCCGGGCGGCTCGTCCATGGACGCGGCGGCAGCGGCTTTGATCTTTTTTCCAAGAACGCCTCGATGCCCGCCTTGCCGCCGCTTTTATCAACGACGGCTTCGGCAAACGCGGCGGCTTCGGCGGTGCTGCCTTGGGTAAGGCCAAGTTCATAGCCTGTGCGAACGGCGTTCAGAATTTTTTCAACCGCGTCGCCGCGTCCCGAGTGTTCGAGTTGCGAGATTAACCGCGCGATGTCCGCATCTTGCAACAGGGCTTCGGGAAAGGGGCGAGGCGTTTCCTGCGCGGCTTGCGATTGCCGGTGCGCCGCAAAAACTTGTGCGAGTGCGCTGTTGCCGTTTCGCTCTATGAACTCACGCCCGAGTTCGGTCGCCCGCGAGAGCGCATCATGCTCCGTCAACTCATCAATGAGGCCGATCTCCAAGGCCTCCCGGCTCGTGAGCGTCCGGCCTGAGAGCATGATTTCCAAGGCCTGTTTTAATCCGTGAGATAATTCCGTTGACATAGCTACGGGTATCGTTTTTTATTTTGTGATAGACTTGTGATGTTGATCCTACAGTTTCGCATCGGCTTTTTTAACGCGCCTTATTTTTAAACCGCTCGATGAAGGATAAATCAATTTTCTTTTCCGCACTGCTGCTGCTAACCTCCTTGCTGTTTTCCTGTCAGGATTCTTTCACCACCAATTCCCCGCCGCCGCCCGTTACCGTGAGCGATGCGGATTTACTTGCACTCACGGCGGCACCGGGTTTCGCTTTCTACAAAAACGCGCCCGACACGTTGCCTTTCACGCTCAATGGCGGCGGACATAACAACAGTTTCATTCGAGTGCGCTTCAACGCCAAAGCCCAAAGCGTCTTGACGGATGGCGGCAAGTTGCCGGTGGGCGGACGGTTTCCCGATTCCGCGCTCATCGTCAAAGATATTTATACGGCGAAAGGCGGCACGCTGCTCGCAACAGCCATCATGCTCCGGCTTCCCGCGGCGGCGAATGCGGATGCAAACGGTTGGGTGTGGGGCGAATACAATAGTGCCAGTGCCTCGAATCCGCCCGCGCCCGCCTCGCAGAAAGGCTCGCAATGTACCGCCTGCCACAGCACGACCGCGGCGAGTAGCCCCGTCTCCGGCGATACAGGCAACCGCGATTATGTGCGCACCTTCGGCCTACGCCCGTAATTTTTTGTTCATCCTATAACCCTGCGTTGCGATTCATCCGCCTTGCGATTTGCGTTCGAGCAACCTTGGCAACCGCTGCGTGCCTCCGTAGCCGGGCAACAGGTTCAAATTAATTTCCGGTTGACCGAACACCGCCTTTTCTTCCGCGATGCGGTAATGACAGGCCATCGCAAATTCATTGCCGCCGCCGAGGGCGACGCCGTTGATCGCCGCAATGACGGGCTTCGGCATCGATTCGATTTTTTTGAAGGCTAAGTGCGCGTTGTTCGGCAGCGTGATCGCATCCGCCGCCGTTTGCATTTCTTCATAGAGTTGCTTCACATCCGCGCCCGCGACGAATGAACTTGTGCCGTCGCCGGTAAAGACGACGACTTTTACGTCGTCATTGCGAGAGAGCCGATCCACCACCGTAATCAGTTCGTCGAAGCAGCGTTCGTTGAGCGCATTGACGGGCGGATTGGTAATTGTTACGACGGCCAGAAATTCCTTCGGCTGCACCTCGCTGTAATGAATGCGGAAGTAGCGCAGGGTTTCAAACATTTTCTGCGACGCCTCGCGCGATTCTTTGGCTTTCCACTCGCCGATTTTTTTGCGCAGGTCGATGAGCGATTCAGGATTCCTCAGCGTCGTGGTGTCGCCCAACGCATCGTCGTTGATGAGGTCTTTTAAAAACCGCCGCATGTATTTCCCGCTGCGCGTTTCGGGAAACGCCGCGACTTCAATGAAATCCGACGGCACGCTGACCGCGCCTTTTTCTTTGCGCACGAGTTCCGAAAGCCGCCGCGTGTCGTCGAGCGTAATGCGTTTGCCCGCAACCGCAACCAGAAACGCGACCGGCGTTAGTCCCTTCTCGCGGTGCGGCGCGCCGACCACAATCACATTGCCGACGGGCGATTCGGGATTAATTATTTTGTCCTTTAAGATCGCGCCCTCGATTTCTTCCGTACCCATCCGGTGGCCGGAAACATTGATCACATCGTCCGAGCGCCCGTGCAGCGTAAACGATCCGTCGTCGTATTTCATCGCAAAGTCGCCCTGCGTGTAAGCGTGCACCGGATTTTTTCCGTCCGACCACCGGCTCCAATATGTTTTTTGATACCGCTCGAAATCGCCCGTCCATTTGCCTTGCTCGAATCTTTTCACGAACGCCGCCGCCGATTCTGCGGCATCGCCCCAAATGGTTCGCGCCAGATACGGATACGGTTTCGTGATGACGATCTCACCTTTCTCCTCCGGCTCCGCACTGCGAAAAATTTGCCGGTCGTTTTTATCTGCGCCTTGCGGAAGCCACACATCGCCGAAGACCCACGGCAGCGGATAGGTGTGCGTGTCGGGGCGGAGCGGAAAATCTTGGTTGCCGTAGAAGTGCGTCCAGACCATCCCGCCGTGCTCCGTCGCCCAATACGAGTTGATGTAGTGCGGCGTCATCAGGTTCATGGCGTAGGCTTGAACGGTGGGGCTGCACGGCTCGGCGCAGAACGTGGCCACGCGCAGACTTTGCATCGAATACTGTTCGATCTCTTTGGCGTTTTGCGGATTGGACATCACACTTTTCAAAAACGTAACGCCCGCTTTGAAGATGCTCACGCCGTAACGTTCAATCGTGCTCGCATAGCGTCCCGCGCTCGGAAACACCGGAGAGCCTTCGCAGACGACGCCCGTGATGCGAAGGGTAAGCGACGCGGAAATGAGATACGATTGTCCGGTGATCCAGCCCGGATCGGCAATGACGTAAATCGTGTCTTCGCCGCTGCGTGCATCGAACGACGTTTTCATCGTGTGAGCGATGCCCGCCGTGTATCCGCCGTGAACATGCACGACGCCTTTCGGTTTACCCGTCGAGCCACTCGTGTAAATAAAGAACATCGGAAACTCAGCATCGAGCGGCTCGCACGTCGAACTTGCGTAAATGGCTTTGATAAAATCCTGCGATGATAATTGCATCAACGCCGTTTCATCTTTGACATTCACGCCCGCTTTCCGCGCGCCGGAAAAAATCTCCTTCTCGGCTTTTGCCAGTAGTTCGTGCGACCATTTGTCGCGCTCTTTTCGAAAGCCAATTTCCTGTCCCGTATGCTTCACCACGATCACGGCCTTCACGCGGGCGGGCGCGGCGACGAGGCTTCGCGCGACTTCCGTCCGCACGCGCGACTTTTCTTTAATCGACAGCAACTTCAATTCCGACAGCGCAAGGCCGACGCTGCGCATCACGTCCGCGCGTTCGACCGTGATTTCTTCGCCGAGATCGCTTTGAATTCTTGCGGTGATCCGCGCCTGTTGCGCCTTCGGCATTTTCAGAGTGCCGAGTTTTTTTTCGGTGAGCGCGAGCGCGGTTTCGAGCGGGATATAATTATCGAGGGCTTTATCGGTGTAATCTTCTTTGAACGGCGCCACCTGCGCGTTGCGATACGAACCGTCGGATGTAATGACGACGCTCGCACCGGCGTTGTGGATGCGGTCGGAAAGGGTTTTATCGGAGAAGCCGCCGAAGACGGCGGTGTAGATGATGCCCAAACGTTTGCAGCCCTCGGTATAATAAATCTGTTCCATGATGCTGGGCATGTTGAGGCATATCCGGTCGCCTTTGCCAAGCCCCAAGCCTTTGAGCACGAGCGCGCACTTGGCGATTTCAAAGAGCAATTTTTTGCGCGTGATGCTGTAGGCGGTTACAGGGCCGCCTTTACCGTTGTTCTTCGAAGCGTCCCAGCGGTCGCCCTCGAAGTGAAAGGCAATTTCATCGCCGTGTCCCGTCATGACGTGGCGGTCGGCTTCGTTGAAGCAGGCGTTGGTCAGGCCGCCTTTGAACCACTGGTAGAACGGCGCGCGGGCGTCGTCAAAAGAAATTTTCCACGGCGTGTGAGATTCGGGATAATCCACTTTGACCCAGGCGCCGGTTTTGGCATCGAGACCGAGCCATTTTTTTTCCGCGTCCGAGTAGGTGATCCATGCGCCAAGTTTTGAATCAAACCAGTGCAGTTCGCGCTTGGCGATGCCCGCGTGAAACGCACCCAAATCTTTTTCACAGGCGTCGCGCATCGCGGTGTAGTCCGCCGCCGTGCGAATCGGATTGATGCGGATGTCGGTAGGGACGGGGCGGGCGGATGTATCGGAAGTTTTACCGGAGGCGGTGAGTGTCGCAGCATCAGGGCGAAGCGTGTCGTTCTGCATGGTTGTATGTGATGTCAAAGTTGCCAAGGTTGATAGCGAGCGTGAGGCGGAGTTTGATTTTCACTGTTGCGGAGAAGTTATCTTGCCGCCCTCTATTTGTCAAGCCGCCCTGAGCAGGCATGGCAATTTTTTTTCTCTCCCGTTTGCCCGACATTGTGTGCTCCCCGATAAACTTTCTACGCGCGCGCCATGATCGATCTCAGAAGCGATACCGTAACCAAACCTTCCGCCGAAATGATCGCCTCGCTTTCGGGCGCGGACTTTCGCAATAACATCGGCGATGATGTGTATGGCGAAGACAACCTTACGAAAATTTTCGAACATGAGGTCGCCGAACTCTTGGGCAAGGAATCGGCACTCTTCGTACCAAGCGGGACGATGGCCAATCAACTCTCGATTAAAGTCCACACGCACGACGGCGACGAGGTGATCTTGGAATCGGACGCGCATATTTTCAATTATGAATCCGCCGCCGCGGGCGTGCTCTCGCGGGTGCAACTCCGCACCGTGCAAGGCGAAAAGGGCATCTTGAAGGCGGAACAAATTTCCGACGCCATCCGTCCGGCGGCCTATTGGTATCCGCAGACGAAACTGGTTTGCCTTGAGAATACGCACAACCGCGCGGGCGGCACCGTCTATCCGCTTGAAGAGATCGAGAAAATTTCCGCGTTGTGCCGCGAGCGCAATTTAAAATTGCATCTCGACGGCGCGCGGCTCTGGAATGCGTGCGCTGCAACGGGCATCCCACCGAAAGCGTACGCGCAGCACTTCGATACCGTTGCGGTGTGTTTTTCAAAAGGACTCGGCGCACCCGCGGGTTCGGCCATCGTCGGTTCAAAATCAGACATCGCCATTGCGCATCGCCACCGGAAAATGTGGGGCGGCGGGATGCGCCAGACGGGCGTGCTGACGGCGATGGCGCAGGTCGCGCTCGCGTGTAACTTTCCGAAGTTGAAGGAAGATCATGCGAAAGCGAAAGTCATCGCGGGCGCATTTGCCGCACATCCGAAGTTTGAGATTGACCTTGCGTCGGTGCAGACGAACATTGTGGCTGTGGATGTTTCAGCGTCGGGCAAAAGCGAAGATGACGTCATTTCTTTTTTCAAATCGCGCGGCATTTTGATTGCATCGATTAAGAGAAATTTTATCCGGCTCGTTACGCACCTCGATATTTCGCGCGAAGATGCCGCAACGGTTGCGAGCGCGGTGCAAACGTTTTAAGTCTTACGTTTCTCTGTCATTCTGAGCGAAGTGAAGAATCCCTAATTCTCGCAACAAGGGATTCTTCACTTCGCTTGTGCTTCGTTCAGAATGACAGTTTTACTTTTTCAGTGTAACATTCGAGTTACAAACCATGTTGGAAAAATTTGTCGCTTCCCTAACATCATCGGCCACGGCGCAGCAACTGATCATCGCCGCCGTCATTGTGATCGTGACGTTCGTGCTGGCGTGGCTCTCGCGGCTGCTAACGGAATTGCTCAGCCGGATGTTTTTCTCGAAGACGGCAACGACGCTCGACGACCGGCTCGCCGAAGAACTCGCGCCGCGTCTGCGTTGGCTGATTATCATCGGCGGACTCAGACTTGCGTTGCGACACGTGATCAAAGCCCTGCCTCGGAATGCCGACTATGCTGATTTCATCGGGTACTTGGATGAAGCTTTGTATGTAGTGCTCGTCATCGTCGTGGTGCGCGTGGGCTTAAAAGTTTTTACGCTCATTTTGGAATCACAGTTGGAAAGTATTTCAAGCCGCGTCCATGCGGATTTGAAGCCGGTACTTTCGCCACTGTTTCGCAAGCTCGGCACGCTCGTTGCGATTGTGCTCGCGCTGATTGTGGTGCTCGATCATTTCAGCATCAACATCGGCAGCTTGATCGTCAGTCTCGGCGTCGGTTCGCTTGCGGTCGCCCTCGCCGCGCAGGATACGCTGGCCAACATCATCGCCGGATTTATTATCCTCATCGACCGTCCGTTTCGCATCGGCGACCGCGTGCAATTGCCAAACGGCACTGTCGGCGACGTGGTTCAAATCGGCTTGCGCTCTACGCGGCTCATCAACTTCGACAACAACCATGTTATTTATTCGAACGCCGATTTACTCAAGAGTTCGATTATCAACTATGCGTATCCGAATGTTGGGTTCCGGTTGCTGATCGAGTTCAGCGTCGCTTACGGCACGGATGTAGAGCGGGTGCGGCAGTTGGTATTTGAACTGGCGAAAAAATATCCGGCGGTAATGGATGATCCGAAACCGGAGTTACAGTTTATGAAGTTCGATGAATCGGGCATCGACCTGCGGCTTGAGTGCCGCGTCTCATCGTACCGCGAAGAGTTCAACGCGAAAATCTCGATGCGCGAAGCGATTCATAAGTTGCTTCCCGAAAACGGAATCGTCTTTGCTTCGCCGCAGCGCGTCATTCACCTCGCCGAACCCGTTCGCGTTCAGCGCGCATCAGAGAGCGGCGTACCGATTCCGAAGCCCGCATCAAGCGGTGCAACATCCAACGCGGCATCAACATCTGCGGCGCAAGACAAGGATGAAGATGTCGGCGATTGAACAAGTTTCTATTCTGATTATTCGAAATTTCTTCTGTGTGTCATTCCCGCCCGTGCTACTCCAAGGTCCCGGGCTGCGGGAATCTTCGAAATCTTTAAGTCAAGATTCCCGCGTGCGAGGGAATGACATCAGAGATGTGCAATCATTTTTTGCTTGAACACAAATGACTTTATCCATAGCTGCGCTCGCCGCAGAGAAATTAGATCGCAAAACAAAACCGCAAGGCGCGCTCGGCGAATTGGAAATCCTTGCCATCCGGTTGTCGGACATTCAGCAAACGCTTGAACCGCGGGCGTCGAAGAAACGCATCGTTATTTTCGCCGCCGATCACGGCGTAGCGGCGGAAGGCGTGAGCGCGTTTCCCGCCGAGGTTACCGCGCAGATGGTTCAGAATTTTCTTTCGGGCGGAGCGGCGATTAGTGTGCTCTCGCGGCACGGCGGCATCGAACTTCATATCGCCGATGTCGGCGTCGATACCGTGTTCGATGAGCATGTTAAATCCGCACCGACGTTTTTCAGCCGTTCGGCGCGGCGCGGTACGCGCAATTTTTTAGTCGAACCTGCAATGACGGCGGCGGAGTGCGAGGCCGCGATGAATGCCGGACGTGAGCAAGTGCGGCTTGCGGTTGCGAACGGTATTGATCTTTTGGGCATCGGTGAAATGGGCATCGGCAACACGACCGCGGCTTCCGCGCTGCTCGCCGCCCTGACGAACTTTTCACCGCAAGACCTCGCCGGACGCGGCACGGGCGTTGATGATGCGGGACTTCGACGCAAAATCACCGTCATCGAACAGGCTTTGAAACGTCACCATTCGCACGCGCCGAGCGCAGATTTAAAATCCCTCTCCGCTCGCTACTGGCTTGAATCCGTAGGCGGTTACGAAATCGCCGCAATGACGGGCGCGATTCTTGAAACTTCGGTTTGCCGGTTGCCCATCGTCATCGATGGGTTCATCGCCACAGCCGCAGCCGCAGTCGCATTTCAGATCGATGCCGCGGCGAAGGAAGTTTGTTTCTTCGCGCACCTTTCCGAGGAACAGGCGCACGGCAAAGTACTTTCCTTTTTGAACGTCCGTCCGGTTTTAAATCTTGGGATGCGGCTCGGCGAAGGCACGGGCGCGGCACTGGCGATGCCCGTCATCGAAGCCGCGGCAAAAATAATGTGCGAGATGTCGAGCTTCGATAGCGCGGGCGTTTCGGAGCGCACTGAGCGCACGGATATGGCAGCGACTCCGAGCGGCACCGAGCCGACCCAACCTTGAAAACTCAGCTCAACATTTTTCTCACCGCCGTCATGTTTCTGACGCGGCTGCCCGTCGCCCGCTTCGTCCGCTACGACGCAGATTATCTGTCCCGGTCAACGGTATATTTTCCGCTCGTCGGCATGATCGTCGGCGGGCTTTGCAGCGCGGTGCTGTGGCTGCTGATGCAAATTTTTCCGTTGCCTCGCGGATTACCACTCGCCGTCCTTTGCTCGATGCTCGCCTCGGTGCTGATTACCGGCGCGTTCCATGAAGACGGTCTGGCTGATGCGGCGGATGGTTTCGGCGGCGGCATGGCGCCCGAGCGCGTGTTAGAGATTATGCGCGACAGCCGCATCGGGACGTACGGCGCAGTCGCGCTGTGGTTCGGCCTCACGCTGAAATTTTTTCTGCTCACTGAAATTTCTTCCTTTGGTTTTTTTTATGTCGCCGGTGTGCTCATGGTGGCGCACACTGCGGCGAGGGCATCAAGCCTGTGGCTGATTTTTCGATGCCGGTATGTTCGAAGTGAATCGGCAACATCGAAGCCGTTCGCGGGCGGCGTAACGATGCCGCGACTGCTGACAGGATTTGCGTTCGCGCTGCTCGTTTCAATTGGACTTTTGCAATGGCAAAGCGTTCCGGTACTGATTGCATTCTTTATCGCCGTGTTCGGATGCGAGCGGTATTTTAAATCGCGGATCGGCGGCATCACGGGCGATGCGTTGGGCGCGGCCAATCAGATCGTTGAACTTTCCGTTTATCTCGCGCTCGCCGCCGCATCGAACCTTGCGATTCAACTTCCTTTGCCGCCGTTGCCGTAATCATGCCGCTGACATTGCTCCTTGTTCGTCATCCCGAAACCGCCCGAGCGTTTGCCGGACGCTGCATCGGCCAAACAGATGTGCCGCTCTCGCCTGATGGGGAGCGGGATTGCGGGCGTCTCGCTACAGAAATCGTGCAGTTTGCCCCGCAGCATCTGTTCAGCAGCGACTTAGAGCGATGCCGCATCGTCGCGGAAAACGCCGCTGCACAGTTAAGTTTGAACTTTGAAGCAAGCGCACAGTGGCGCGAACTTGATTTCGGAACGTGGGAACGGCAATCGTGGAACAGCATCGCCGCGAGCGACGCGGCGCATTATGAATCGTGGTCGAAAGATTTCGTTCGTCTCGCGCCGCCCGAAGGCGAATCGTTCGCGCATCTTTCGGAGCGTATCGCGTGGCAACTTCAAAAGATTATTTCGCTTCGGTGCGAGCGCGTGGCGATTGTAACTCATGCGGGCGCGATGCGGGCGGCGATGGCATTAGCCATCGGTTTGCCGCCGGAGCAGGTCTTTTCGATTCACTTGGATTACGGCGCAACGGCAATCTTGCAGTTTGAGTATGAACGCTGGGCGCTCGTTTCCCTAAAAAATTCCGCCCTCTGAATCTGTTGCCGAAAAAAAAATTGCCGCCCGCCGAAATTTTTTGCCCGTGCGAACGGCTATCTTCTCGTATATCTTTTATCCGAGTCTGTCATTCCCGCCATGCTGCTTTGAGTC
>JACMJS010000020.1 GCA_014380515.1 Chlorobiales bacterium | reverse complement strand
GAAAACAAAGGCTGAGGAAACTAAAGTGAATGCCGAAGCGAAAGCCGCCGCAACCAAAGAAAAAGCCGCTGCGAAGGCCGAAGAAACGAAAATGAACGCCGCCGCCAAATCCGAAGAAGCCAAAGCCAAAGCCGACGAAACGAAAGTGAACGCGGAAGCGAAAGCCACTGCGACTAAGGAAAAAGCCGCTGCGAAGACTGAAGAAACCAAAGAAAAAGCCAAAGCCAAAGCCGACGAAACGAAGGCCAAAGCTGCTCACTAATTTCGCTCATCGCTTCAGATTCGAATCTGATTTCAAACGCATCCTGTTTCGGCAGGGTGCGTTTTTTTTTGTGCCAACTTTGAACTCATTTAGGTCGAGGCTGACCTTAAAAAAGTTCAAGCGGCACTCCGCAAAGTCGTTTCGGATAAGGATTTTAGCCGAAGAAGAGCTGGCACAAACTTTGAAACTATATCAGTCGCCCACAAGGGCATTTATTTTTTACCTGAAATCATCTAACTAAAACAAGACCAATAATGAAGCGTACAGTTGCCGCTCTTTTGACGGGTGCTTTACTCGCAGTTTCCATGACAGCCTTCGCCCAAACCGTTCCCCAACAAGATACTTCGCGTTCTTCGCGGCCAAGCACAACCACGCCGGGCACGGTAGCTCCGCCGAGCATGGGCACACCCGGTTCAGTGAAAGATTCTGTTCGTAGCGGCGGATCGCTGAAAGACAGTTCAAAGTCGGGAAGCAAAACGACGCCGTATCGTGAGAAAACTGAAGGTCAAAAATAATTGAACCTTTCCCGGCATTCTAAAAACCATAAAGCATCTTGAACTTGATTCGAGATGCTTTTTTTTATTGCATCACTTCGTTGCCTCTCAGAGAGCAGCCGGAAATCTGTAAGTGTGATGTAATTTTCCGGAGGATAAAGCCTTGGCACAAACTTTGAAGGTAGTATCAGTGCCTACAAAGGCTATTGAGTCTCAAATACGGTCTAAAAATTTTAACAATCATTCAAATGAAACGCACAATCGCCGCCCTTTTGACGGGTGTTATCCTCGCAGTCTCTGCAACGGCTTTCGCTCAGGAAGCCAAGAAAGCCGATAAGGTGGTCAAGCCGACCGAAGCTGTGAAAGACACAGCCCATAAGGCTGGCACGCACAAAGACAGCTCGCATAAAGCCGTGAAGGGTGCCGCTCACCACGAGAAGACGGAATCGCACAAGTAATTTTACTTGTCATTGCTGAAACATCAAGCATCTCGAACTTTTGTTCGAGATGCTTTTTTATTTGCATGTCCGCGTGGCGGCAATTGACCAAGAAAATTTCCGGTGGTGCTTGGCGGTTTGAAAGCAAAGTGATACATTTGTGGCCTTTTTATGCAAACCCATTTTTGACCGTTTAGATTTTACGACCATGAAATTGGATACACAATCCTTCCGCACCTATTCCGCCAAGCCGCACGAAGTAGTGCGCAAGTGGGTCGTTGCCGATGCCGAAGGAAAGACGCTTGGACGTTTCGCCACTGAAATTGCCAAAGTATTGCGCGGCAAAACGAAAGCCGAGTTTACGCCGCATACCGACACGGGTGATTTTGTCATCGTCGTCAATGCGGAAAAAATTAAAGTAACCGGCGCGAAGGCGCAGAACAAGGAATACTACCACAACACGCAGTATCCGGGCGGTGCCCGCTTCGAAAAGTTTCGGGATGTATTGGCGACGAAGCCGGAACGCATCATTGAAGACGCGGTGTGGGGCATGATTCCGCACAACAATTTAGGGCGTCAGGTGTTTCGCAAGTTGAAGGTCTATGCCGGTGCTACGCATCCGCACACCGCGCAGAATCCGGCCCCGCTCGAACTCAAATAAATCGATCAGAAGTTAATCGCAACGTATTTCTTTTAGGAATTTTAATCATGGCAGAAACCATCAGCACCGTCGGTCGGCGTAAGAATGCGGTCGCCCGCGCTTTCGTCCGCCCGGGCACGGGAAAAATCACGATCAACGACCGCGAACTCGAAAATTACTTTCCGAGCGAGATTCACCGCAACGATGTTCAAAAGCCCTTTGCACTCACCGAAAACAGCGGACGCTTTGACGTCAAAATCAACGTGAACGGCGGCGGCGTCAGCGGACAAGCCGGAGCGGTACGTTTGGCGATTGCCCGCGCTTTGGTCGAGTATGATGCCAACACCCGTCCCACGCTTCGCAAAGCCGAACTCCTGACCCGCGACCCGCGCATGGTGGAACGCAAAAAGTATGGCCAGAAGAAAGCGCGCAAACGTTTCCAGTTCTCGAAGCGTTAATCCGGCGTGTCATTCCGGCGACACATTTTTTTACAACACATATACTTGCCTGCGATTGCCCACGATAAATAGGCATCGCAACTTTGACGGCAGTGTCCGTTTCGGCGGATTCCGGCAAAGGGTGGTATAGAAGATCAACTACAATAAACTCCCGCAAGGGAAAGGAAGACCACATGTCAAGATTGCAAATTGAAGACTTGCTCAAAGCAGGTTCCCACTTCGGACACCTTACCCGCCGCTGGAATCCGAAAATGAAGCCTTACATCTTCATGGAAAAAAACGGCGTGCACATCATCGATCTTAAGAAGACCGTGATGATGGCTGATGACGCCCTCAACGCGCTCGAAGCTATCGCCGCAAGCGGCAAAGAAATTCTATTTGTCGGCACGAAAAAGCAGGCGAAGCATATCATCTCCGAGCAAGCCACGCGCGCCGGTATGCCCTACGTTGTTGAACGCTGGCTTGGCGGAATGCTGACGAACTTCTCGACGATTCGCCAAAGCATTCGCCGCCTCAACTCGATTGAGCGAATGGAAAACGACGGCACGTTCGATATCATCACGAAGAAAGAACGCTTGATGCTCAGCCGTGAAAAGGAAAAGTTGGAGAAGATTCTCGGCGGTATTTCGAAGATGAACCGGATGCCTGCCGCGCTTTTCGTCGTCGATGTGAAGAAAGAACATATTGCGATTGCTGAAGCGACTTCGCTCAATATCCCCATCTTTGCGATGGTCGATACCAACTGCGATCCTGATACGATCACACATATCATTCCGGCCAACGACGATGCGATTCGCTCCATCGAACTCATTACCAGTGCCGCCGCCGATGCGATTTTGAATGCGACACAGGCGCAGCAGAAGGAAGAGGACGACGAAGCCTTCGCCAAAGAAAAGGAAGAAGCATAACGCTTTTTGAAAACGAACAGAACCGTGATGAACTCACGGTTCTTTTTTATCCGCTACAGTTTTAATTCAGAGATTCAACCCGCGACATCTTTAATTTCAAATCCGACATCAAACCAATGGCAGAAATTTCCGCAGCCCTCATCAAGCAACTTCGTGATAAAACCAGCGCGAGCCTCTCGGCGTGCAAAAAGGCACTCGAAGCCGCGGACGGCGATCTTGAACTGGCGATTCAAAAACTTCGGGAGCAAGGCGCGGTCAGTGCAGCCAAGCGTGCCGACCGTGAAGCCCGTGAAGGCATGATCGTTACGACCTACACGCCGAGCCGCAACGCCGCCGTGATGGTTGAAGTAAATTGCGAAACCGATTTCGTCGCCCGCAATGACGACTTCATCAAGTTTGCTCAGGCCGTCGCCGCGCTTGCACTTGCGAAACGCACGCCGACGATTGAAGCCTTGCGGGCGGCGATGTTCGAAGGCATGTATGATAATCAACCGGTTGAGAAAGTCGCCGAGGAAATGGTCGGCAAAGTAGGCGAGAAAATAGAAGTGAAGCGCATCGTGCTCATCGAGGCCGAAGGCGGCGCGGTGATTGACTATGTGCATCCGGGCGCGAAGCTCGCGGCGATGGTGCAACTCTCCGGCAACGGCTCCGACCTTTCACAAATCGGAAAAGACTTGGCAATGCAAGTTGCCGCCGCGTCGCCGCTCGTCATTGAGCGCATGGCCGTGCCGAGAGAAAGCATCGAGAAGGAAATCGAAATCTACAAACAGCAAGCAGCCAATGACGGCAAGCCCGCACAGGTGGTTGAGCGCATCGCCACCGGAAAATTGGAAAAATACTATCAAGACGTCGTGCTCTTGGAACAAGCATTCATCAAAGACAACGGCAAGACGGTTACCGACGTCTTGAAAGAAGCCGGTGAGAAACTGGGCGCGGCGGTTGAAGTCAAACGCTTCGAACGCTTTCAGTTGGGCGAGAAGTAAGTTCTGAAAGTCTCACTGAGAAGTGGGACTTTTTTTTGCGCGAGAAGATGAAAGTTTTTCAGAAAAGCCAACCAAGCAGCGGAACCATGTCGGAACTCAGGTACAAACGCATCATGCTCAAACTCAGCGGCGAATCGCTGATGGGCGATAAGAACTACGGCATCGATCAAACGGTGCTTGCGCAGTTTGCGGGTGAAGTAAAAGCGGTGCATCACCTCGGCGTGCAGGTGGGCGTCGTGATTGGCGGCGGGAACATTTTTCGCGGGGTTTCAAAAGGCGCGGAAAAGATGGATCGCGTGCAGGCCGATCATATGGGAATGCTTGCGACGGTAATCAACGCGCTCGCGTTTCAAGATGCGCTGGAGCAGCAGGGTGTTTACACGCGGCTTTTGACGGCGATTAAAATGGAGCAGATTGCCGAACCGTTTATCCGCCGCCGCGCAATCCGTCATTTGGAAAAAGGCCGCGTCGTCATTTTCGGTGCGGGTACGGGCAACCCCTATTTCACGACCGATACCGCCGCCGCGCTCCGCGCGATTGAAATCGAAGCCGACGTGATTATCAAAGGCACGCGCGTCGACGGCGTTTATGACGACGATCCTGAAAAGAATCCGAAGGCGACGATGTTTCCCAGCATCACCTATCTGGACGTGCTGAAAAAAAATCTGCGTGTGATGGACTTGACCGCAATCACGCTCTGTCAGGAAAACACGTTGCCGATTGTCGTCTTTAATATGAACACCGCCGGAAACCTCAAGCGGCTCGCGCAAGGCGAGCAAGTCGGCACGATTGTCAAGTGAACAGACAGTCGAGCAAGACGGCGACAACATAGAAACAACCCATCTCGAACGTGAAAGTTCTCTACGACATCTCACTTCTGGGCAACGCCCACGCCACCAATGTCCGCGCGGGCATCGTCCGCACCACCGAGCAAATCGCACTTGGCCTTGATGCATCGGAAGAATGCGAGTTGATATTTTGCTGCCCCGAATCGGTTACGGTACTGGGGCGATGCGAGGCTTACCTTGCGGCGTATCCGCAGTTCGGCAAAATTCCACTCGCGCATACCGAGGCCGTCAGAAGAATCGCATCTGAGTGCTGGTCTCTGGAAGGGGCGGCACAGGACTCGTCGCCTGCCTTTCGAAGAGTGCCTGCAAAAATCCGCCGCAATTTTTTACGGTGGCAGGCCAAGAAAATGGGTGCGAAGACCTCGCCGGTTGATCCGAAAATGGTTGCATCGGCGGATATTTTTCACTCACCGTTCGATGCAATTCCATCGCAGTTTCTTGAAGCAAACCATTTGTGCAACTTCCTGACGGTCTACGACCTCATTGCCATTTCTCACCCCGAATACTTTAAGGGTATCAAGACGGATTTAAGTATCGGGTTGAAACTTGCGTTTGCAAGTATCGAGCAACGCGGCTGGGCGTTGTGTATTTCGGAGGCGACGAAGCACGACTTGTGCAATCACCTCAAAGGCCTCGACCCAAACCGTGCAGTGGTTACGCCTTTGGCCGCTTCAGATATGTTTTATCCCTGCAACGACGCGGCGAAAATCACAGCGATTCGGAAAAAATATCATATCCCTGATGGCCCGTATCTGTTGAGCCTCAGCACGCTTGAGCCGCGAAAAAACATCGAGCATGTTATTCGGTGCTTCGCCCGTCTCGTCGGGGAGCAGGGCATCAAAGACCTTTCGCTGGTCTTGGCCGGAGCGAACGGCTGGAGTTACAGTAAAATTTATCAGGAAATTGCAGAGACAAAAGGATTGGAAGGCCGCGTCATCACCGCAGGGTACATAAGTGAGGAGGACATGAGCGGGGTGTATAGCGGAGCGATGATGTTTGCATACATGTCGCTGTACGAAGGATTCGGGTTGCCGCCGCTGGAAGCGATGCAATGCGGAGTACCGGTGATTACCTCCAACAGTTCGTCGTTGCCGGAGGTGGTGGGGAAAGCGGGAGTGATGTTGGATGGAAAAGACGAGGACGGATTGTGTGAAGCGATGTTGAGTATTTATCGCAGTGAGAGCGTGAGGGAAGCGATGCGGGAGAAATCGTTGGAGCGGGCATCAGAGTTCAGTTGGGAGAAAACCGCCGCATTGACGATTGACGCTTATTCTCATGCCATCGCTAACTCTAAATAACAACGCCGTCAAAGTGAATCACGATAGCCCTGAAGAGTTTGAATCGCAGTATTGCGCCACGAAAATTTTTTTGCCTGCTCCAAGCCTTTCCGTCGCATGGATTGCCGCAGATCGTCCTCGGTCGCAATCCGCAGCATCGCGCTGCGAATCTCTGACGCGCTGTGCGGATCAACAAGCAAGGCCGCATCGCCCACGATTTCAGGAAGCGAGGAAGTATTGGAGGTGATCACAGCACAGCCTGATTGCATCGCTTCCAAAGCCGGTAGCCCGAATCCCTCTGCGAAGGAAGCGAAAAGCAAGCCCGTTGCGGCGTTGTAGAGATTAACCAGATCATCGTTGGAGACGCCCGAAAAATGAAGCAGGTTTGGCTCGGGCGTTTTGTCAAGCAAGGTCTGCAGCTTCGCGTGATCAGCCGCCCCGCCGCCCGCAATCAAAATAAATTTGACCTCGCGCTTGACCTCAACCGGTAGTGATGTATATGCCTCGAGCATTCCTGCGACGTTCTTGCGCGGATCAATCCTGCCGACGGAAAGAAAAAATTTCTCACCTTCCTTTAGTCCGAAACGCTCGAGCTTCTTCCACCAGACGGCTTGGGGTTGAAATATCGCATCGGCGGCGTACAGCGTTACGATGATTTTTTTCTCCGGTACGGCAAGACGGGTGATAAGATCGCGGCGAACAAATTCCGTAGGTGTAATAATGAGCCGTGAATTGCGAATGACGGAAGAAATATTTTTAATGAATTCCTTCTGCGAACCTTGAAGCATCCACGCGTCATCATACAAGGGAAAAAGATCGTGCAAGTTCGTTACGATGTTGGGCGCGGTATCGGGAAAAAATCCCGGATCGGTACAATGCACCAGATCAACCTTCGCGGCTTCGCGCCGCCAGATGAACGGCGTAAAACTTTCGATCAACGGCTTGCCCAAGTGACCCAGAAGTAAATTATTGGGAAACCGTCCGAGCGGTACAATCGCCGGATGATGATCAAACATATCTGCGAGAGATTCAATACGCTTCCGGCGGCGATAAGAGAAAAGGGTGAACTTTATAGGCTCCGGCAGCAATAGCATCGCCTGAATGAGATTGCGTGTATAAGTGTTGATGCCGCTGTGTTCGCTGAGACGGCGGCCATCGAAGCCAATGTTCATGTCCGAATTTTTAAGACGACAAAATTAAAAAATGATGTTAGCGTTGCGTGTTCTTTTCGGAAGGCGATTCTACTTCTTGCCAGAGATCGTGAAAAGCTGTTGTAACTTCTTCAACGGAAATTTCTGAAACCGGCGCATTGGCCATCGCTACAACGATGCGGTGCGGAACCCGGTACGGCGACCATTCCTTCGGATGTCCGCTGCCAATCCAAGTGTAGAGAGCGACTACAGGCTTCTGCAGCGCCGAAGCAAGATGTACAATCGATGTATCCGGCGTGATAACCGCTGCCGAGCGAGCGATGAGGTCAATGATCTCGAAAATATTTTTCGTCGGGGCGAATTGCACGATTCGTTCTTCGCTCAACACCGCAACAATTCGGGCTGCATCTTGTTGCTCTTTATCCGTACTGATCACCACGAAGCCGAGAGAGGTTTTTTTCCAAAGATGATCGAGCAACTGTGTGAATTTTTCCGGCGGCCACGCCGTCTCAGGGCGTCCCGATGCGATGTTGACGACCACATACTTTCCCGTTGATAAATGAACGGATTCAAGAAACGACGAAACCGTCTCGCAAGATGAATACCTTAAATCGACTGGCGAATCCATAATGCTGTGCCCGAAATCAATCGACCCTTCCAATACTTTTAACCACCTGATAATGATATGCCGGTGCAACTGACCCGGTACGCGAATACGCTGATTGAAAAAAGCATGTGCCCGCACGTCTTTCCGAAAGGTTGACACGCCCCTCGTATGCGATGTACCTGCAATGAACAGCATGAATGCCTGACGAATCGGATTGGTTTCGATCAAACTAAAAATGACGTCGTAGTTCCGGCGGCGCAACTTGAAAAGTTTAAGCCAAAACTCGAACGTCGGCTTATAAAGAATAATGTTGGCGATGCGTTCATCGGGTGCGATAAGCATCGCGTTTCGTGGCCCGGCAATTACATCAATTGTTATACCGGCATCGTGTAGTGCGTTGAAGATCGGTGTTGTAACAATCATGTCGCCTAGAACATCATAGCGAATAATGAGCACCCGCTTTATATGCGCCACCGGGATGCGGTCATGAAACTGTTTTGTCGGAAACAAAAGTCGGAAGAAATGATAGTAGACGCGATAACCGAACCGTCGCACCTTGCGCTTGGTGCGAAACCATGGCGTCAGATATTTCTGTGGGATCGAAGCGCGGGTATCCGTCGGTGTTGCCATCAAGAAATTATTTTTTCGGAATTGAATTCCGGTCGTACCCGCGCAAGTTCGTTGCATAAACTTTCAACCGCCGCCGCAACGTATTCGACGGAGATGGATGAAGTCGGCTCGCCTTCCGGCGGCTGGATCAAACGGTGCGGCACGTGATATGGCAGCCACATTGCGGCAGTGGTACTGGCCTGATGCCCGTAGAGATCAACGACCGGACGCCCAAACGCCGCCGCGATGTGCACAATGCCCGTATCGGGCGTCATCACCAGACTGGACCGTGCGATGACTTCAAAGACGTATGAAAGGTTTTCCGTCGGCGGAAAAAGTGATGCAATATTTCCGGTATGACTTAAAATTTCCATCGCCATCGCTCTGTCTTTATCGGTGCAAAGCAACACGAACCGCATCGCCGTTTTTTGTGAAAGCCCGTGCAGGAGCGAAATATATTTTTCCTGCGGCCACATCCGTGCGCTGTGCCCCGCCGA
Source organism: Chlorobiales bacterium (assembly GCA_014380515.1). Classification (GTDB taxonomy): domain Bacteria; phylum Bacteroidota; class Chlorobiia; order Chlorobiales; family JACMJS01; genus JACMJS01. Next base: position 18,035 of record JACMJS010000020.1, on the reverse strand, counting down.
AAGATTCACAAGCATATAATTTTTACCGTGTGTTTCCGCCTCCAGAAACCCCGCAACCGTTTCGCTCGGCTCATAACTTAATTTCGGCTCACACCGCATCGCATCAACCGCTGAATCAATCGCTTGCGACGCCACATAAACCATCTGTTCAACCGCGTGCGTCAGATGCGCGGGCGGCTCAACCATTTTATTGAACAGGGCGAAGTAATACGCTTTGTGCCGCAACGATACTTTGAGCGTTTCCGGCTGCGCGATGAGACTAGCCATCAATCCTTCCCGCACCGGCGCATTTTGAACGAGGCTCAGAATTAAGTCATATCGCCGCCGCCGCAGCGACCACAATTGCAACCATCCCCTGAGCGTCGGTTGGTAAAGGATCACTTCCGCGAGGCGTTCATCATTTTCAATAACCCTGCGGTTGGCCGTCGATGCAATGACGTCGATGCGCACGGACGGATTGACTGCGTTCAGATAATTAAAAACCGCCGTCGTCAAAACCATATCGCCCAACTTATCGCATCGCAAAACGAGCACGCGCGAAAGTTTTTCCGCCGCGATTTTTTGATGCCGCCGCCGCACCGTACCGAACACCGCGCGAAGCAAGACGTATATCAACCGCTCGAGCATTTTTTTGAATGGCTGCTTCATGGATGCTTCCGGTTTTTTCATTCGCCCGTGTGATTTACATCTGCAAGCTGAGGCAACAGCGTTTCTTTCGATGCGGCTTGCTCCAAAGCATTTAAAACTTCAGGCGGAGTGATTTGCGAGATGCCGCGTTCGCCCGCGCCGTAAAGCAATACCGCGAGCGGACTGCACGGAATCCACGCATTGCTGAACGCTTCGCTTGCACAAAGCACTACCTGCGGACGCTGATAGGTAGCGGCGATATGGGCGATGGCCGTATCCGGCGTAACTACCGACGCCGAATACTTGATCATCGCCATCGTTTCCTGCAAACCGAATTCCGGCGGCAACATCAAAAGTTTGTCATCGCCTGTTTCGGCAAGCAGTTGCTCGGCTGTCAATCGGTCGGCAGGCAATGATGAAAAAATCAGCGGCGCGACCGGAAAAGTTTTTCGAAACAGCGTGATGAACGTCTTCAGATTGTCATAACCCCATTGCCGGTAAGACGTGCTGAACGAACGCGGATTGACCGAAAGATTAAGCACCGTGTATGCTTTTGCTTTGATATGATTCGCTTCAAGAAAATGTTGAAGCCGCGCTTCACGTTCGGGAGCGAGAAAGAGGGATTGCGCAATCGATGCTTCAGGATACTTCTCGCCAAAAGTTTGTTCGGCAATTGAAACGAGTTGCCGCCACAAAGGCACAGCCGTGCCGCCGGTCTCAAGTTGTTTGTTGAAAAAAATTCGGTAAAGATCATTCCGCCATCCGTCGCTGTGTGCGCGAACAATTTTCACCGCACGGGGCGCGACAAGATTGGCCATCACGCCGTCAACGGTGATGCTGTTGAACGACAAACAAAACACGGCATCATACTTTTCTTTGCGCAACGATGCAATCAATCGCAGCGAGGGCAACTGTTTGCGGCGGTACAAAAAAAGTTTATCGATTCGCGGGTCGCGCTCCACGATCGGTGCGGCTTCGGTGGCCGTTAGCAAATGGATCTGAAGATTTGGATTCAATTCTTTCAAACACTTTTGCATCACTGAACCGATCACGGTATGTCCGATGGAGTAATCAAGCCGCAGGATCAATACTTTTTTGATGCGATGCACCTCTAATGGCGCGGCGTACGGTCGGTTGCGAAACACGCGGCTTAAAACCGTCCGGTAATAAAAGGTTTGTTTGATCTGCCGCAACTCTGCATCACCACCGGCGTCCGCCACGAAGAGCGGAGCAATAACTTTTCGCCAAAAAAAATCATTCGCATTCATCTTGGCTCAAAGCGAGTGAGTTGATGCGGCAGGTGCAAGATGCGCGGCATAAAGTTGATCGAAGGCTGCGGCGACTCTGTGCGGCGCAATCGTTGAAACGGCTTCCTCGCCATCGGTAGCGACGTTGATGTGCGGCGCATGTAGCGGTTCCCACTCGATGCTTGAAGAAAGCGGCGTGCAAAGAATCACCATCGGGATATGATAAGTCGCGGCGATATGCACAACCGCCGTATCGGGCGATATGGCCGCCGAAGCCTGTGAAATCAGGCATGCAAGCGTGAGCAAGGAAAACTCCGGCGGTACGATGATCACGTTTCTTTTTGCAACGCGGCGAAAGAGTTCTTCTGCCGCTTCCCGCTCCGCCGGTGCGGACGTGATGACAAACTGCAAGTCGGGATACGCTTCCGAAACTTGCAAGAGAAATCGGCAACAATTTTCAACGCCCCACATCCGAAAAGCTTTACGCGCGGAGATATTGAAAACAATGAACCGGTTCAAGTGCATCGCGGCGATAAATGCCTTTGCATTTTCTTCATCCGCACCGCTGAAATAAAGTTCCTGTTTGATTTCCTGCGGCTTCAATTCAAAGCCGAACAGTTGCGATGCAAAGCGATGCAGCGCGAGGTAAAGCGGCTCTCGCGGTTCGCCGTCCGCTCTGCCGATGTCGATCTGGGCGTTGAATAAACTTTTATAGAGATCGGCGTTGCGGGTTTCATACACGGCGGCTTTGACCGCTCGCGGCGAAATGAAATTTGCAATGAGGCCGTCTTTGGTTGCGCCGGTATAGGAAAGGCAAAGAACGGCGTCGTAATCGCGCGCTTTCAGAGCGGGCAAATCTCCGAGCAACTCGCGGCTCGGCACAGGCGAGGCAAAGACGCGCTGCACGCGCGGGTTGTGTTGCACGATGATTTTATTTTGCGGCGACGCAAAGACGTCAATTTCCAAGTCGGGATTTTTTTCGTACAGCGTGCGAATGAGCGACGTCGTAATCACCATGTCGCCAATCATATCGCGCCGCATGATGAGCAGCCGCCGGACATGCATAAGATTCAGCGGCAACCTCGCGGGCGCGTTCCGAAACCACCACCTGAAAACGGTGTGGTACCAAAAGGCTTTGTTGACTTGTTCGAGTTGCTTAAAAAAAATCATGCCGGTTCGGTGAAAGCGTTTTGCCGAACTCCCGTTTGCCTCTGTGCGATGCGAGCGAGCATTTCCTCGAAGGCATCGAAAACTTGTTCGGGAGAAATGGTATCAACGGACGCGGCATCCTTTGCCCACACTGCAAGATGTTCGCCCTGCGGCTCGAACTCTTCGCCAGAATGTTTGCCGGTGCACATCATCACCGACGCCACGTTGAATGTTGCCGCAACATGCACGAGCGCGGTATCGGGTGAAACAAGCATCACCGCTTTTGAAATCAAATGTGCAAGCGAGCGCAGCGGCATCGGTGAAATAAAATTCACCTTCGGGGAAGCAACCGCGGCAACCAATGCTTTCGCAGCGTCAATCTTATCAGGATCGGCGGAAACAAGCACGGCAAGTTCGGGATGCGACAGAGTGAGGCGTTGTAAAAACTTCAGGTTATGATCGCGGTGCCATTCCTTTTCTTTCAGACGCGCGGAAATATTGAAGACGATGAACAAGCCTTGTTGCCGTTCCGTTAAAAAATTTTCAGCAACGGCTTTTTCCGCCGCACTGATAAAAATTTCCTGCACGATGCGCCGTTCATCCGGCTTCGCGCCGAAAAGAGCAGCGATAAATCGGTGTAAGTTCTGATAAAGCGGCGTCGGCTTCTCGCCCGTTGTATGGCCGATGTCAACGAGCGCGTTGAACAGTTGCCGGTGTTGCTCCGCCGACTTCGGAATCTCAATCGCAGCTTTGATGGCCGTGCGTGAAATAATGTTCGCCCAAAATCCGTCTTGCGTTGTGCGCTTGAAGGTTAAAGCGAGAATTAAATCATACTGTGTCTTGCTGGCTTGAAGCGCCGTCCTATAAGTATTAAAAGCATTCGTCAGCGACGCCGTGTAGATTTTTTCCACGCGCGGATTGTGTTCTAAAATGACTTTTCCTTTCGGCGCGCAAAAGATATCAATCTTTGCGTCGGGCAAAAGCTCGTTCAAATACCGAATGCCCGACGACGCAATGATCATATCGCCGATCATGTCGCGGCGAATGAGCAGCACCCGCTTGATGGAATTCGGATCGAGCGGTAGTGAGACGGGTTCATTTCGAAAGAGCCGCCGGAAAAGTCCTTCGTAAAGAAAAACTTTCGCAGTGCGCTCAAACTGTTTTAGAACAGACATAAGACTTCTTTGCTTAAATCCCCCTCGTGCCATTCCCGCCGTGCTGCTCCAAAGTCCTGCTACTGCTCTGAATCCCGCATTTGCTGCAAGTCCCGCTATTAGGGCGGGAATCCGTCTTCGTGAATAAAGAAGGATTCCGATTTGAGTGTAACGAAATAAGTTTCGTAAGCCGGAATGACTTGTGCAAAAGGTCTGATGGGAAAAAGTTGACGGGATATTTGATTTCACTTCACACCGAGCGACGCAACTGCATCAGACGATACGTCTCTCCGATCCGGTTCGCCGTTTGGCTCGGCGGCAAACTGCATTTCATAGAGTTTTTTATAAATGCCGCCCTGTGCCAGCAATTCAAAGTGCGTGCCTTGCTCGGCGACTTCGCCCGCCTGCATCACAATAATTTTATCGGCATTCTTGATGGTCGACAACCGGTGCGCGATCACGACCGATGTCCGGTCGGTCATGGCATTTTCAATGGCGGCCTGCACCACTTTTTCGGATTCATTATCGAGCGCGCTGGTTGCTTCGTCGAAAATTAAAACCGGCGGATTCTTCAGCATCGCGCGGGCGATGGAAAGGCGTTGGCGTTGGCCGCCCGAGAGCCGCGTGCCGCGGTCGCCGATGTTGGTTTCATATTTTTCCGGCGTGCGCAGGATGAACTCATCCGCGTTGGCGATGCCTGCGGCGGCTTTGACGTGTTCGAAACGCACGCCGCCTTTCAAGCCGTAAGCGATGTTGTTTGCAATCGTGTCGTTGAACAACACGACTTCTTGGCTCACGACGCCGAACATCCGCCGCAGCGACGCGACGTCAAATTCCTTGATGTCCGTACCGTCAATCGTGATGCGGCCTTGCGCCACGTCGTAAAACCGCAAGACCAAATCGACCAGCGTGGACTTGCCGCTGCCCGACGCGCCGACGAGCGCGGTCATCTCGCCTTTCTTCAACGCAAATGAGACGTCTTTCAATACGTACTCGTCGGTGTATTTGAACCACACACGGTCGAAGACGATGCTGTGATTGACATTGGTGATTTGTACCGTGCCGTTTCCCACGCTTGGCACGGCATCGAGAATGGCAAACAAACGGGTCGCTGCGCCAAGCCCTTCCTGAATGCGCGTGTTGGTTTCGGCCATCGTCTTGATCGGACCCATCACCGAGAAAAGGGCGAACACGAAAAAGATGAGTTGCGATTGCGTCATCGCGCCGGAAAAAACTTGCAGGCCGCCGAACCATAGCACGCACGCAATCGCGGAGATGCCGAGCGTTTCATTGAGCGGCCCGGAAATTTCCCGAATGGACGAAATCTTTAAGTTGGCACGCCGGAGCAAATCGGTGAACGAACGAAAACGGTTTGATTCGTATTCTTCCGTCGCGTAAGATTTGACAACCTTGATGCCGCTGAACACTTCCTGCAGCAGCGAATTCATATCGCCCATGTTCGATTGCAGTTCATCGGCTTCCTTACGCACTTTCTTGCCGACCGTGCGAATGATCATCAAACTCAGAATCGAAACGCCGAACGCGAAGAACGTCAGTTGCCAACTGATGTAGAGCATACACGCGATAAAAAAAATAACGATGAGCGGGTTGCGGACGAAGTTCATAAAACTTGACCCGATGGTCGAGTGCACCACGCCGACTTGATTATTGACATAATCCATCAAGTTGCCGACGCGGTTTTTGTGATAGAAGTCAATCGAGAGCGTCATCATTTTCGAGAACACGTCGTCGCGCAGTTTCTTGGCCGTCTTGCTTTCGATCCGCCCGACGAGTTGCCGGTTGAGATAATCGAAAAAGTTTTTGAGAATGAAAACGACAATGAGAAACACGCACACATTGAAAAGCATTTGCTCTCGCGTGTCGGCCCGCATCACGCTTTGAAAGCCGGACGTCAGCGACGCGGTGAAGCGGCTCAGGCTTGCTTTGACATCGCCGAACGGATCGGCTGGGTTGATCTTTGCGGCGAGACTGTCCGCCGGACTTATCGGCGGTGCGGATTTGACGAGGGGTGCAGGCGACTTCGCGGAAAAAATTGTATCGAGCAGCGGCAGAATCGTGTAGATCGAAAAGACGCTGAAAATAGACGTGATGAAACTAACGATCACGGCCAGCACGATTTGATACTTGGCCGGAGCGAGGTAAAGCAAAATTCGAAAATAGAATTTCATAAAATGAAGTGTAAATGAACCGCCGTCATTAGATTTCTTTTCCTGAGTTATTCGTCATTCCCGCGAAATCGGAAATGACATTAAGAAGAGTAGACGATTAGACGAGATGCTTGTTGAAATGAACAACGAATTACTCGACCGGCAAATATAAGGCTCTCTGCCGTTCCAAGAACAGTACAAGAACAGTAAAGATGATGAACGAAACACAAACGCTGAAGCGGGGATTTCGTTGCAAGAGCGGCGGGGATGTTTTAACTTGCCCGCCGAAATTTTTCGAATCACACTACACTTTTGATTTTCAGTATGGCACAGGAAGGCGGCTTTTTGGACAAAGCACAAAAACTCATCGACGGCATCACGGGCAATCACACCAAAGAGCGGTGGGAAGAGCAATATGCCAAAGGTGAATGGGCGTGGCTGCGACGCATCGATGAACTCGGCCATCACAGCGTGCTCGCCGGATATTTTCATTACTTGAAACCGGGCGGCAGCATCTTAGACATCGGCTGCGGCGAAGGCTTGTTGCAGGAGCGGCTCAACGGATATGAAAAATATGTCGGTGTGGATTTGGGCGAAGCGATTAAAATTGCCGCCGCGAAGGCCGTATCGGAGAACGATTCGAAAACGAAATTCGCGGTCGGCGATATGAATACTTACACGCCCGAACAAATGTTTGACGCGATGGTCTTCAACGAATCGATTTACTATTTGGACGACATCACGAAAAGTTTGCGGCAATACGATAAGTTCCTCAACAAGAACGGCGTCATGCTCATCTCCGTGCATCAGCGCGACAAACATCAAAAAATCTGGGATGCGATTGAGCAAGTCTACACGCCGATTGACGAGTGCGTGGTGATTAACAAACTCGGCACCGGCTGGACCTGTAAAGCCTTGATGCGCCCCGCCGAAGCTCCGCAAGTCGCCGGAAACGAAAAGTGAAAAACTATTCGTCCGGTTGTTTTGCCGTTTGCCGCTTTTCCCAAAGCCGCGCGTATTTGGTGAACACATAATCGGCTTGCATCCGGTGATAGATGTAGCCTGAAAGTCCGTCTAGAAATCCCAAGCGGAACACGTAATTTTTCAAAAGGTAGACAAGCGGCCTGAGCCAGAGGTCGAGAAAGGTTACGGTGTTTCCCCGTTCGAACTTATCGGCAGCAGAAAGGGCGGCGTAGGCCATCAGTTTTTGATGATACAGGGCGAGGCTTCGGAAGGTATCGTGCATCATGACCGCGCTGCGGTTTTCGATCCCGCTCACGCGCTGGCCGGTGAGGTCTAATTGTTCATGGACGCGCATTTTTTTGTAGCGACACGTGCTTCGCATCAGCCGGATAATTTGTTGCTGCCCCGGTTCGCCGTATCGCAGCGTCCGCCCGAAAAAAAGCGTGCGAAAGTAGACCCGATAAATATCGTGCTGTTCAACCGGCGCAAAGCCATTCGCCGCCGTGAAGCGCCGGCGGAGTTCCGAGGCAAGTTCATCACTGAGCCATTCGTCGGCATCGAGAAATAAAACCCATGGTTGCGATGCCTGTTCGAGGGCGAAATTTTTTTGAGCCGCGAATCCGGGCCATGCTTGCTCGATCACGGTGGCTCCGGCGTTGCGGGCAAGTTCCTGCGTGCCGTCCGTCGAAAGCGAATCGACCACGATGAGTTCCATGCACAGCGGCGCAAGCGATTGCAAACACCGCTCGATGCGGCCCGATTCGTTCTTCGTAATCACAAGCCCGCTGACGGGCAACTTGCCGGTAACTTTTCCCGAACCAGCGACGGCGTTTTTCTGAGGCGGCATAAATAATTGAACGGTAATCGGGACCGGATATTTCGAGTTGAAAAAATAGATGCGTGAGCGACTTGGTTGGTCTTGTAATCTTCATCATCGCAACGCTTGCAATGCTTGCGCTGATTTACGCCGTCGTCCAATTTCGATTTCTGATTCCGCCGCCCCGACACGGACTAGTGATTTTAATGTATCACAAACTCACCGCCGCCGCTCCTGATTCACTCACGATTCATGCCGAGATGTTCGCCCGTCATCTGAAATTTTTGAAGGATGAAAATTTCACGCCCGTTTCGTTTCTTCAGCTCCTCGATCACATCAAACACCAAACGCCGCTCCCGCCAAAGCCCGTCATCATTACGCTCGACGACGGTTATCAGAACAACTACGACCTTGCCTATCCGCTTCTGAAACGATATGGATTCAAGGCGACGATTTTTTTGCCCGTCGGATTTATCGGCAAAACAAATGTGTGGGACGCTGGCAAGCAAACCGTTGCGGGAAAAAACGTTGCGGAAAAAATTATGGACTATCCGTTGCTTCGGGAGCTTGCCGCCGAAGGTCTGATAGAGTTCGGACTGCATTCCTTCGCGCACACCGATTACCGCACGATGACGCCGGAGCAAATCGATAACGATCTTCGGGCATGTCTTGAAACGCTCAAAGAAAACAACTGTCCGTTCGTACCCGTCTTCGCCTATCCTTACGGCGGCATCCCGCGCGATGCCACGCTGCGAACGGCGACGGAATCGCTTTTCAAAAAACATGGGATTGAACTTGCCCTGCGCATCAAAAGCCGCATCAACCGTTTGCCCCTTGAAAATCTTTACGCCCTGACCCGCACCACCGTCAGCGGCACGGACGCCTTTTGGAAATTTAAAATCCAAGTGCATAAAGGCGCAACCAAACTTTTCTAAACCCGCGCGAAACGGAAATTCTCTGCGTCCCCTTTGTCAAAGGGAATTAGGAGGATTTAATCTTTCCTTCCTCCAAAACCCCCGCCATCATTGCATCTACGGCGGCAGCGACGCCCGCGAACGGAATCGACGAAATGTAATCATCCGCCGAATGCAGTTCTGAAAACTTTGTGAAGGACGGATACCATTCTTTGACCCACGCCCGGTTATTCGTCAAGATGACTTCGGGCACGCGGAAAATATCGCCGAAGTGCGTCGCGGCGGAATCGGGCGTAATCAGAAAGTCCATTTTCGAAATCATCGCCGCGAAATCGGAAAGTGTTTTCGTTTCCTCCGAAACCACCGCGCCCGAACGTTCGGCAATCCGCTCTGCTGCTTCGCGGTAATCTTTTGAACACAGAATCACCGCCACGGCCTGCGGATAGTGCGTCTTCAGGTGCGAAATGAGATTGATGAAATTATCTTCGCCCCAAAATTTTTCCGCCGCGCTTGCCGAAATGTTCACGCCAACAAGTTGCACCGTTTTATCCCGCCGCGATTCATCCTGCCGCAGGGCTGCCGTTACACGCTCCGCAAAGGCCACCGATTCCGGCGTGAGATGATAATACGGCTGCAACATTTCGGATTTGGGCACGATGCCGAATACGCGCAAAACTTCCGCAAGAGCCATCCGCATTCCGCGTTCGGTTTGCAGCGGAATTTTGATGTCGTAAATGAAATCATTGTCGCGGATGAACCCGACCGTGTAACGGGCCTTGGCGAAAAGACAAATCAGCGTGGATGTTGTGGAGGGCGTGTGAATGAGATCAACGATGAAATCATAGCGAACTTTTCTGATCCGGCTGATGATGCTAAAGATGTCGAGAAACTTTTGCTTGAGAATGTAGCGGTGGCGGATGTTCGTATCGCCATCGAGCACGCTGCGGTTGCGCCTATCGAGCACCACATCAAGAATCATATTCGGATGCTTGTGTTTCAAGGCTGCGAAGACGGGCGTTGAGACGAGCGTGTCGCCGATTTGATTTTGGCGCAGGAGAAGCACGCGGGCAAATTCGAAACTATATCGCGCGGGCAACACGCGGCGGCGGCTGACGAACCAGCGGAGCACCGTCATCAAGGCTTTGCCGAACGCCATCTCGATGCGCTTGGAAAGGGGAAACGGATAGGTCGATAAATCTTCAGCCATTTGTTTTAGCCGTTAGTGTTCTTCAACTGTGATATGCAGCGCGGCGGCGCGGAGCGCGGGTTTTTGATATTTCCACCGGTTGTGCAGCCAAAGCCAAAGCGAGGGATAGGCTCTGATGTAGGTTTCAATCGCCGCGATGTAGCGAGCGGCAAGCAGTTCAATGTGGCGCGGCGTGAAAGTTAAATCCGCGGTCGGGATTTCGGTGAACTCCATCCGGTAGGTGCCGGTGCCGGTGCGGACGGCCATACCGAGAAACATCGGCGTCGCGGTTCGCAGCGCAAAGTAGGCCGCGCCCAAAAAAACCGAGGCGTCTTGTCCCAAAAAAGTAAGGTAATGTCCTTCCTCAGACCCTGCTTGATCCGCCAGAATCGCTACAAGTTTACCTTGCTTTAAATCGCGTAAAATAACTCGCGGCGACTGCGCCATTTCGGTTAAAGTATTGCCGAAGCGGGTTCGCCAAAGATTGATTTTGCGGTCGATGAATTTATTGGATTGGGCTTTGGTGATGATCGTCGCCGGTCGCCAGATCATGCCCGCACACACGCCCATCAGTTCCCAGTTGCCGAAGTGCGCCGAAACAAACACGCAGCCCTTGCCTTGCTGAAAACATTTTTGCTCCGCTTCCGCCGATTGAACCTCGACGAAAATTTTCTTCGCATCCTCGACCGTTTTGATGAGCGGCAGCCGGAGCATTTCGAACAAGTTGATGACTTGCGTATCGTAAGCTCCCCGCGCGATGCGCTGCAATTCACTTTCGGAAAGTTCAGGAAACGCATTGCGAAGATTGCGCTCCGTCAGCGAACGGCGCAGCTTCAACGTGTGATAAAGCCACCCGCCGATGCGTTGTGCGAGCCGGTAAGTTTGTTCAATGCTGAGGCTACGGATCAGCACGCCCGCAAGTGAGAAGAGCGCGTAAAGCAGCCAATCGGTGAGAAGTTTGAGCGACCTGTTCATGGCCGCAAGTATAGAAAATTTGCGGTATATTTTGGCCGGAATTTTGTCCGCCAACCGAAACAACGCCATTGCAGGGGCGAGTCATGCCTCGCCCCTACGAAATAAATGCGATGACAAGGCAAGCATCGAAAAGAAAAAATGGAAATGATTTCGAAGGAAATTCACATAGATACCGAGAAGCCGCTCCTGACGCTGGACGAGGCCAAAGCCTTCGCCGCGTTTCACAAGTCGCAGGGCAAAACGCTCGTCTTTACCAACGGTTGCTTTGACATTCTGCACGCAGGACATGTTCAGTATCTCTCGAAAGCCAAAGCCATGGGCGATGTGCTCGTCGTTGCGATCAACAGCGATAAGTCCGTTAAGCGTCTGAAAGGCGAGCGGCGTCCGATCAATTCCGAAACCGACCGCGCGATGATTTTGAAGAACTTGAAACCCGTTGATGCGGTTCTTCTTTTCGAAGACGATACGCCGCTCTCGGTTATCGAAGCCCTGTTGCCCGATGTGCTCGTCAAGGGCGGCGATTGGAAAGTGGAAAACATTATCGGGCGCGAGGTGGTTGAGGCGGGCGGCGGCACGGTCAAAACGATTGCATTTCTCGAAGGCCGTTCAACGACCGGCACGATTGAAAAAGTTCTCGCCGCGTATCGATAAACCTTGTGATTGCTTTATCTCATCCCGTTGCTTTATGCGTCGCTTTCATAATTCCTTTCGTCCCCCTGTCAAAGGGGATCAGGGGGATTCAAAAATCAACTTGTTCATTGCCCTAATCACCTGAAGATTTAAAAACACCGCCCTTGTGGAAACACTTTCGAAATGGCTGTTCAGGCCGCTGCTGAGAATTTTGATTGGACTGCTGCTGCTGGTCTCGATTGCCGTTGTGCTTGTTGTCGTTGTGGCCAACACGCCTTTCGGAAAAAACTGGCTCAAAGGATTTGCAACCTCCACTTTCGCCCAAGCTCTCAACGGACGCTTGGAACTTACCGAAGCCGACTACGATTTTCCGGGCACGCTCCGGCTTAGCGGCGCGAAAGTGTATGTCGGCAAGGATGACATGCCGGTGCTGGCGGCAAATGATCTCGTCGTTAAAGTCAGCGTCCTGCCGACGCTCTTCGGCCTCGCCACGCAGCGGTATTACATCGATCAAGTTTTGATGGTCAATCCGCAGATCAAGTTGGTGCAGACGGATTCCGTCCTGAATGTCGCTCAACTGATTCGCCCCACCACCACCGATACCGCCGCGGCAAAGTTGCCTACCATCATCATCAGCTCGATTGAGATCGCAAACGGCGACGCGGTGTGGCGTCAGATGCCGCGTCAAATCCTGAACGATTCCGCTGCCATCGCTCTGCGCAAGCAAGGCAAAGTACCGGTGGATTATCAAAACTTGCATCTCTCCGAAATCATGCTCACCGCCAGCGTGGACATTGCCGAAAAGAATTTCAGCGGCAGTATCCGCAGGCTGCATTTCAAAATACCCGAATCCAATTTCGAGCTGAGGCGATTCTCGGTCTACTTTACCATCACGGACAAGCGTACGGAGATTTCCCAGTTGAGCCTTGCGACCTCGCGCTCCGAAGCCCTCTTCACCGGCTCGGCGGGGAACTTCAACATCTTCGCACCCATCACCGCAGCGGAACTTTCGAAAGTCAATACATCGGTGTCGCTCAACGTGCGCAATCTCTCGATGGATGATGTTGAACTCTTTATGCCGAGTTTGCAAGGCGTGAATGGCGACTACGAAATCGATGTTGAAGCGCGGGGACTTGCAGGCAACATCACTCTAGCCCGTGCGATTGTGCAAACACAGAAAAGCCGCATGGAATTGAGCGGTACGGTGCAGCAAGCATTCTCCCCTGAAAAAACAAACCTTGATTTGAAACTCATTAACTCGTCCGTCGAGATGGGGGAACTTGATGAGCTTTTACCCGCCGCCGGATTACGGAATTATGCCGGCATCGGTGCGGTGAAATTCAGCGGCACGCACAAAGGCACGCTCGAAAATTTCCGCTCGTCGCTTTCCATTGATTCCCGCGCGGGCAACGCCGATGCCGATCTCAGCGTGCGCCTTTCCAAAGGTCGCCTCGCATCATATCAAGGCAATATCGATTTGCGCGGTATTAGACCGGCGATGATCACGGGCGACACCGCGCTGGCGGGCATCTTGAACTTGACGGGCGAAGTGAAGGGCAGCGGCACGCCGGGCGCGAAAATTTCGCGCGCGCAGTTTAGTGGCCGGGTGCGCCAGTCGTCGTTTGCCGGTCAGGACATTGACGAAGCCGACATCAATATCGCTTCGGTTGACAACCGCATCAGCGGCACCGTCGCCGCCCGCTCCAATGAACAGCAACTGCTCTTTACGGGCGAAGTAGATTTGACGGGCCGCGAGCCGCGATATAAAGGCAACGGCGAAATCAGCAAAGTCGACCTTTCGCAATTCTTGGGCAACAAGGATTACAAAACGATGCTCACGCTTCGCTACGCCGCCGAAGGACAAGGCATTACGCCGGGCGGCATCAATGCGCGGTTCGTGCTTGCGTTCGATTCCTCAACCGTCGGCGCCTACAGCATTCCGAAAGGCACGGAAGCGATTTTTTCCGTCAATCAAAATCCTGATTCGTCGGTCATTTCAATCGACAGCGATCTATTCGATCTTTACGCTTCGGGCAAGTTCAATCTCGATCGCATCATCGAGATCGCACGGACGGAATCGGATTTTATCTCGGAAGAAATCTACCGCAACAATATCTACCGCTCCAAGGCCGATGAATCCCGCTATCAGCGGCTGAAGAACCGCACCGACCGCGATACCGAGCGCGAGCGACAAAAAGCCATGCGCAATTTTCCTGAGACAAGTATGCAATACCGGTTGCGTCTTAAGAACCTCACACCGCTCTCATCGCTGCTGAAAACCTCGCGCTTCAACGCCGTCGGCACGATGACGGGCGAACTGCGATGCACAAGTGCGTTATCTACCGTGGCTGATTCGGCAGCCGTGATCAGCGACAGTGCCCGCACGAATTTCGTCTCGCTGCGAAAGTTTACCGCCGATATGAAGTTGGATTCCATCCGCTACGGCACCGCGCTTATCGGACGCAATCTCAGCATGAACTTCATCTATGCCGACACCGTGTTGCAAAACGGCAACCGTCCCAAATTACGGCTCGCGCTTTCCGGCGAACGTCTCAAAACCGGCGACCAGCAACTGAGCAATACCGACTTCATCGCTGACTACGGCGGACAAAGTTTATATCTCAACGCCCGCACGATCAGCAACAACTTTCGAAGCCTGTTGGACTTTGAATCCGTCGTTACGCTGGCGAACAACCGCTACACCGCCGACGTCCGAAACCTCACGCTCGCCACGCAAGATTATTTGTGGCAGATCGAAAAAGGCTCGCGCGTGTTGATCAGCAAAGACCTTGTCAACATCGAGGATTTCCGGTTGAGCAACGGTGATCAACAACTTGCCGTCAAAGGGCAACTTGATCCCGCAGGCGGCGGACGTTTGTCGCTCAACGTGAAAAATTTCGATCTCGCCGAAATCAAAAAATTTATTTTTGAAAATCCCGACGAAACCCTCACCGGCAAAATCAATCTCGTCGCCAATGTCGAAGGCACGCTCGCCAATCCGAAGATCAACGCCGCGCTGTATGCCGACGGCTTTGCTTACAACACGATTGACATGGGCAACATCGAGTTCAAGACCGACTACAGCGACAAGCGAATGAAATTCACGCTCAACGCAAATCTCGATTCGCTGCGATACGATTCCCTGAAGATCGCCCGTAAAGGCTTCAACCGCATCAAAGGCAGCGGCACGGTGCCAATGGATTTAAGCCTCGCAGGCGATGTCCCGAAACGTTTGCTTGAGACTGAAGACGTCTCGGTGCGCGTGGAATCATCCGATATGACGGCGGCGATCATCGAGTTCTTCCTGCCGTTCTTTGAAGGCACGTCGGGGCAGATCGGTTTGCTTGCCACCGTCGATGGGCGGTTTCCGAAACCGAATATAAATGTGAATGCCTCGGCGCGGGGCGTGCGCACGACCGTCGCACCGACGGCGGCGGTCTATGAACTCAACGGCGACTTCAGCATTACGCCCGATGAAATCAAGTGGGACGATGTGACGATGAAAGACGACGACCGCGGCACGGCGTCCATGGACGGTCTGTTGAAAATGAAATTCTTCGCGCCGGAATCCATTGAGATCACTGCGGCGATGAACCGATTCAAGTTGATGGACAAGCGCGAATCGGACGACGACGCGCCGTTCGGAAATCTCGTTGGCACGTCGGAGCGGTTGCGGTTTTACGGATCGCTCGACAGGCCGCACCTCGACGGCAGTCTGGACATTCAGGCGGGCGGGCGGCTCATCATGTATAAAGGCAGCGGCGGCAGCTCGGCCAAATTTGCCGAAGCCAACAAGTTCATTTCTTTCGTTGCGAGAGAAGACACTTCGCTTGATGCCCGGCTGCGTAAGAACCTGACCCTCAACACCGCCATCGATGAGTTCGCGGAAACGCCCGCTGAGAAAAAGAAAACCGTCTCGGCCTATCAGCAATCGTTCGTCGATATTCTTGAGATGAACATTCGCTTGCAAACGCTCGGCAAAATCACGTTCGGATACATCATGGATCGGTATCTGGTCGATCAACTCATGGCGGATGTCGAAGCGAAACTGACGCTGCAGAAAGAAGGGCAAACGTATAAAGTCAATGGCACGGCGACGACCGTCGGCAATTC
The DNA here is from genome assembly GCA_014380515.1 of Chlorobiales bacterium. GTDB lineage: Bacteria > Bacteroidota > Chlorobiia > Chlorobiales > JACMJS01 > JACMJS01. The sequence continues at coordinate 2,092 of JACMJS010000020.1, read as the reverse complement.
GAGTTACTACAATTATTACGGCAACCGGTTTGATATTTTATCCGGCGGGACGATCGATTGGGCGAACGCGGATTTCTCGGGTTCGTTGCTCGATATGTTTGCCGAACGTAAAGTTACCCGCGTAGCCAATCCGCAGCAGCCGGAAGAAGACCCCGAAGAAGTCGTGCTATACATTCATCTCGGACAAACGCTCGACAACATGCAGATTGACATGGGCTACCGCACGAGCAAGGACGGAAAGTTTTACAAAGCCGCGAGCGCACAAACGAGCGTGTTCGCAACCTTGACCGCGCAGCAAGCCGATGATCCGTACGCGGAATTGAACTTCGTGCGCGTGCTCATCGCGCGGCAGTGGCAACAAAAGCCGGGCGCAAACGCAGGCGGAACGCTCTCGACGGGTACGCTGGCGAGCGCAGGACTTTCGGCGGGCACGGGTCTCGTCTCTTCGTATCTTTCAAAAATCGCCAGCGGCATCGACGGCGTGCGCGATGTGAATATCGGTCTCGCGCAAGACCGCGATGGCGCGCTTACGGGCGTTGACTTCTCCGTCGCTTACGCAGTGCCGGGCACGGAAGACCGGCTCACCGTGATCGGAGCGGGCACGACGGCTTCCCGCAACTCGGTCTCAAGTGCAGGCAACACGGGATCATCGTTTCTCGGCAGCACGATCAAATTGGAATACCGGCTCAACAATCGCGTGAACCTCGAAGCCTTCCGGTCGACGGAGCAATCGAGCGGCGCGATCGGCAGCAGTAACTTGCAGGAACTCTGGGGCATCGGCGCATCGTACCGCGAGGAGTTTCGCAGCTGGAGCGAACTCGGCGAACGGTGGGGCGGATATTTTTCGGGAATCTTCGGCGGCAAGAAAGCCGTCTCTGACACAACCGCGCAGCAACAACCCGAAGCCGCCGCATCAACACCGCCGAAAGGAACGAACCAACGACCGTAATCCCCCCAGCCCCCTTTGACAAGGAGGAGCAAAGAATTCGGAGCGGAGGAATGCGGAGCGACGGAATTCGAAATAAAGATTCGTGATATTCTTCTCGTTCCCCCTTGTCAAAGGGGGTTAGGGGGATTAAGAATTGCCAATGTGATTTCAAAAAACCAAATCAAATTTCAACATGCTCAATCCTACGGGCGTCAGTCAGATCACGCTTCGCGTCAATAACTTGCGACGGGCGGAAGAGTTTTACATGAAGATCATGGGCTTCAAGCTTCATCACCGCTTGGGCGTCAATATGACGTATCTCGAAGCGGGCGGCGACAGTCTGGTGCTCGTCCGTGCTGAAACGCCCAGCTCGCGCCAAGCCCGCGATATTCGCGTCGATCACTTCGGATTTAAACTCGCTACGCCCGCCGAAGTCGATGAAGCCGCGCTGCTCTTCAAAGAAGAAAACGTCCATATGCTCACGACGCCCGCCAACCGCCGCGACGGACGCGCGTTCTTCGTGCTCGATCCCGATGGCAACATGATTGAGATTTATTCCTCGACCGGCGAAATTTTTTCCACCGACGACACGAACCCCGATAAACCGTCTTCGAAACGCCGCGGCAGAAAGGCAAAGCCCGGCGCCAAGAAACCAAGGCGGCCCGTCGGCAAGAAACGGCGCCGCAGTCGCAAATAAATTTTCGGGGCGAAAGAACGGCGGGACGGTTCGCCGCTGTTGCAAACGATATTGAAAAACGATTATGATGCCACGGATCAAAAGATCGAACACTTAAACGCTTCGCAGTTGCACCCTGTTCAAAGAAAACGATTGTTCGCTTTGAACCACTCATTTAAAATTTGCTATGACGAAAAAATCCGGTTTGCTTTTTTTTACATTGGTGCTTTCGGTTGCGACTCTCTCGGAGAGTTTCGCGCAGGAGACCATGCCGGTCAAACCCGACAACACCGCCGTCCGGCAAGATTCGATAGCCGCGCCCTTCACGCCGCGCCGCTTGGAAAACTCGGCGTACAAATTGGGTGAGCGGTTTAAGTACAATCTCAAGTACGGCGTCATCAAAGGTGCCGAGACGGAGATTGCGGTAACGGGCGAAGACGTGCGGCATGGCCGTCCGGTGTATCATGTCGAGTTCAGTGCGAAGACGG
>JACMJS010000145.1 GCA_014380515.1 Chlorobiales bacterium | reverse complement strand
GTTCAAGTGTGGTTCGATAAAAAAATCGTGCGCTTTGCATCGGAGAAAGAATACTACGGCCTCGTCGGTGAATCGCGCGCGGATGGCGGGATTGTGATGACGTTTCTCGTTGCTGAACTCGCCCCGATTTCACATTGGTTGCTCTCGTTCGGAACCTCCATTCAAATCTGTTCCCCCGACACGCTTCGCGCGATGCTCCGCGCCGAAGCCGAAACCCTCGCCAAACATTATCAATAGATTAATTTTTTTCTCTGAAGGCTACTGACATAGGGCTGTCAGTCGCCGCCGCTATGTTTGCAGTGCCGGTTGCGAGGTGCAGCCGGAATACATCAACTTAATTTTTACAGGAGCAACAATGGCAATCAAACTACAAACCGTCGGCATCATTGCGGCGGACATGGGCAAGACGCTTGGCTTTTACCGGACACTGGGCTTGCCGATACCGGAAGGTTTGGACAACGAGTTCAATGTGGATTATGAAACGCCGGACGGCCCGGTGATGGGCTTTCTGACGGAAGCCGCTGCAAATCAAGCCGTACCGAGTTATACACTGCCCGACGGCCAAAGCATGAGTTTGCAGTTTAGGGTGAACAGCCCGAAAGAAGTGGATGATCTCTACACAAAATTAATAGCGGCGGGGTATGAAAGTTATTCAGTGCCTCGGGATGCGTTTTGGGGGCAGCGGTTCGGCAGGGTGAAAGACCCCGACGGCAGAATCGTCAATATCTATGCACACTTAACCACCCAAAACTAATTTCAATGGAGACGACAACAATGACGATGCACGCAATCAACTGGTTCGAAATTCCGGTCAATAATTTCGAGAAAGCGAAAAAATTTTATGACACCGTAATCGGTGTCGAGATCAGAGATGAGATGTTCAATCATCTGCGGATGGGCGTCTTTCCGACGGATAACACGTCTCAAACCACCGTCAGCGGCGCGATTGTCAAGGGCGAGCATTATGAGCCGTCGGACAAAGGGTCGCTGGTGTATCTCAACGGCGGCGAGGATTTACAAGTGATGCTCGCGCGCGTTGAATCGGCAGGCGGAAAAGTCATTGTGCCGAAGATGCACATCGGCGAGAAGGCGGGATACATGGCGGTGTTTCAAGACACGGAGGGCAATCACGTTGCCCTGCATTCATGGAACTGACCCTGATTTCTTGACCAACGGGCGGTTCGCACTCTGAGCCGCCCTTGGTTTTTTCAAGAGACCATTTCCCACGTGTGATCGGCGAGGAGATGAACGGCGGCAATAAATTCTTTAAAGGGTTTCGAGCGTCCCCAATCATCTGGCGCGATGAGCGAGAGCGTGTCCGTGTCGTCGTCTTTCTTGTAGAGGTAATAGGTGTGGCCGATGAGCGGTTCGCAGGGCATTTTGGCAAGGTAGATGCGTTCGGAAATCTCGACGCGCTGTTTGATCGCGCTGGCTTGAGCCGCAAGCAATTCCATTTGTTTATAGAGCTGCGACATCTGCATTTCCGTCTGCTGGTGCATCGCGGCGACGGCGCGTCCGGTAATTTTCCCGGCGTCCTCAGGCCGGATGAGTGCGCTTCCGGCGGTGTGCGCATAAGGCAAGAGCGCAGGCGACGCGGCGGTTTTCTCTTTCATCTTTTCAAGATCGATGCGGGAAACATCTATAGGTTTGCCGTGCTGTTCAGACATAGAAAAATTTTAATTGAAGTTGCGAGTGCTAACCCTGCTTCGCCGCAAAACAATTCCGAAACCATAAGGAGAATTAAACATGTTTCTCGGACTTCGAACCGTCATTTATGCCGCGCCCGATTTACAGAAAGCCAAAGCGTGGTACGCGAAAACGCTGGGTATCGCGCCGTATTTCGATGAGCCGTATTATGTCGGCTTCAACGTCGGCGGCTATGAACTTGGGTTAGACCCGAACGCCAAAGAAAGTGTAGCCACTTATTGGGGCGTGGAAAATATCGAAACCGCGCGGCAATCGCTGCTTGACGCAGGCGCAACGCCCGATGGCGACATTCACGATGTCGGCGATGGCATCAAGATGGCTGCGGTGATCGACCCGTTCGGCAAACACCTTGACCTTATCTACAATCCGCACTTCACCGGAGGAAAGTAAAGTTTCCCATCTCAAACTGAAACGAAACGAAATGAAACTCAACGCAGGCATCGTAACGCCAAATCTGGCAGCAAGCAAGAATTTCTATACCCGTCTGTTGGGCTTTGGCGTAACCTTTGAAAATGAATTTTATCTCTTGTTACACACGCCGAACCGCCAAGCGGAAATCAGTTTCTTACTGCCCCAGCATCCATCGCAGCAGCCGCTTTTTCAAAAGCCATTTCAGGGACAAGGTATCTACTTGACGCTTGAAGTGGACGATGCCGATAAAATTTACGGCGATCTCAAGAGACAAAATGTTGAAATTAAAATTGACATCCGAGACGAACCTTGGGGCGACCGACATTTTGCCATAGAAGACCCAAACGGCGTCGGCATTGACATCGTCAAATACTCGCCACCGCCAGCGAAATAGAACAGTTCAAATTGCCGTAGCCTTCGCGGAAATTAAAGACGCTTTGCTGGGGTTGTGCCTCCACACATCTAAACTTACTTCCGGCAATGGCATTTCTTAAAATTTTCGCGCAAGTCAGTTTGCGGCATGTCGCGCTTGAAAAAGGCAAATTTATTTTGTCCGTCTCCGGCGTGGCGATTGGCGTCGCGGTCTTTTTGGCGATTCGGTTGTCAAATTATTCCGCGCTCAAAGCCTTCGAAGCCGCCACCGACAATGTGAACGGCAAGGCGAACATGCAAATCCAATCGCGGAGCGGCACCGAGTTCCGGCAAGATATTTTCAAGCAGGTTCTTGGCGCAAAAGACCGCATCCCCGCCCTGCAAGCGGCGACGCCGGTGATTGAACAACTCACCCAACTGAAACGCAACTCATCCGGCGATTCCTCATCTACCGGTGAAACCCTCATCGTACTCGGCATCGACATCTTCACCGACCGCGCTTTCCGAACTTATCAAGATGCCGACGGTTTCGCAGGCGATGCGTTCCTCCAATTTCTACTCCAGCCCAACACGATCATTTTCTCCGAAGCCTACGCAAAGCGCAACGGCGTGAAGAAAAACGATACGGTGAAACTCATCGGTGGCGGCATCACGCGCGAGCTGAAAGTCATCGGCATTTTTAAATCGGACGCGCCGGGCGAAGAAGTTGCCAATTCATTTGCCGTGATGGATATCGAACAGGCGCAGCGCACGTTCGGTAAAACCGGACGCTTGGATAAAATCGATTTGCTCGTTGATCAAAAAAGTTTTCAGAACCTTCAAGATTATTTCGCGGCCAATTTGCCTGAGGATGTCGAGGCCGTCTCGGCGAAAAACCGTGGCGAACAAATTGGCAAAATGCTCGCGGCATTCGACCTCAATCTTTCCGCGTTGTCGTTCATCAGTCTGCTCGTCGCCATGTTCCTCATCTACAACACGATCACCACCAACGCGCTCCGGCGGCGGCGCGAGACGGGCATCTTGCGTTCGCTGGGACTGTCGCAAGCAGGCGTGTTCGGATTGTTCATCGCCGAAGCCTTACTGATTGGCATCGCTGGCAGCGCAATCGGCGTTGGGCTGGGAATTGTGCTCGCCAAATACACGCTTGCAAAAATCGCGCAGACGATTACAACGCTCTACATTTATGTCGCGGCGGAACAAGTCTTTGTGAGTGCATCGCTCGTTGGGATTGCGGCTGCGCTGGGCGTTGGTTCATCGTTGGCATCGGCCATACTCCCCGCATGGGAAGCGGCGAAAGTACATCCGCGCGAAACATTTTTTCTGCAAACCTTCGAAAAAAAATTCACGGCGAGCAAATCAAAAATTTTCATTACAAGTGTGGCGATGCTCGCGGCGGGCTACGGCTTCACGCTCTTGCCCGGCATCAATGGGTTTCCGGTGTTCGGCTTTGCGGCGGCTCTGGCAGTGATCATCGGCTTCGCATTCATCGCGCCGGAAGTCGTGCTGCTCTGCCGCGACATATTTGATCGCACGGTCGGCAAACTTTTCGGCATCGAGGGCACGTTGGCCAACAACTATTTGGTCGAAGCTTTGAACCGCACCTCGACCGCCGTGAGCGCGCTGATGGTTGCGGTGGCGATGCTCATCGGCATCAGCGTGATGGTCGGCAGTTTCCGCAGCACGGTTGTTTACTGGGTGGATCAAACCTTGAAAGCCGATGTATTCATCGCGCCCGCGCAGCGGTTCGCCGTCGGCTCGCAACCGCCGCTCTCGCCGGAAGTTTATGAGTATGTGAGAGCCATACCGGAAACCGAATCGGTCGATGCGTTCAGTTCGCGCAGCATCGTTTATGACGGCGCGTTGGCCTTGCTGACTTCCGCCAATCTCGACGCCGTTTTAAAATCTTCCCGCTTGATGTTTCGGCAGGGCGACGCGCGTCAAATTTTATCCGAAGCCATTGCCGATTCAACCGCAATATGTGTTACCGAAGTGTTTGCCAACAAGTTCGGCGTGAAAGAAGCAAGCTTGGTGCGGCTTCAAACGCCAAGCGGGACGCGGGTATTTCGGGTGGTGGGTGTTTATTTTGATTACACGTCCGACAGAGGATTGATTATGATTCACCGAGCGCACTTCGAAAAAATTTGGCAAGACACCAAAGTGAGCAACCTCGGCGTGTACCTGAAAGATAAATCACAGACCGACCGGATCGTGAAAGAAGTGCGAGAGAAGTTTAAAGACACCGCCTCGATTCTCGTCTACTCCAATCTCAGCCTGCGCCGCAACGTGCTTGATATTTTCGATCAGACGTTTGCAATCACCTACGCCTTGCAGTTCATCGCCATGGTGGTCGCGGCGATGGGCGTAATCAGTTCGCTCTCGGCGATTATTTTCGAGCGGAAGCGCGAGATTGGCGTGTTGCGTTCCGTCGGGGCTAGCGCAGCGCAGGTTCGAAACATGACGCTCATCGAAGCCTTTTTGATGGGCGTGATTGCCTCGGTTCTCGGCGTGGTGTGCGGCTTTTTCCTTTCGCTGATTCTTATTTATGTGATCAACTTACAATCGTTCGGCTGGACGATTCAACTGCATTTGCCTATCGAAACTTTTATCGGCGCGGCGGTGCTTGTGATTTTTACCGCACTCATCGCCGGATGGATTCCCGCCCGCTACGCCTCGCGGCTGCTCATCGCCGAAGAAGTGCGGTTTGAGTAAAGACGGTTTAGGCCGCTTTCGGGTTTTCGATGCAACCGGAAATTGCAGATATTGACGCCAACCAACCGCGATCATAATCCTCGAAACTGCAAACTAAAATATCAATCATGTCAAACTTAGATGATGCCTTGAAGGGCACGGAAGGCGAGGCCACGCTCAATGCCGCCGACGCCTTCGCCGCCATTGCGCTCGTTGCGATTGCCGCCGACGGGCAAGTAACCCCCGAAGAAACCACCGCGCTGACAAACACGCTTTCGCGGATGAAACTCTACGAAGGCTGGTCGAAGGAGCAGTTCGCCGCCGCGCTCAAACGCATTAATATCTCGATGCGGCGGCTCGGCATCACCGGATTGATCGCGGAAGCAGCGAAGCAGGTTGACAGCGGCTTGAAAGAAACCGCTTTTGCCGTAGCGAGCGACCTGACGCTGGCCGACGGTGTGGTTGAAGAAACGGAGAAAAAGTTTTTAGATCACCTGCAAACCGCGCTCGGCATCTCAGAAACCGCCGCCGTCAAAATTGTTGAAGTGATAGTCATCAAGAACAAAGGGTAACCTTTTTAATCAGAAGCCGGTCTTCAAGGCAACCACGAGGGTTGCCTCTACGAAATAAATCATATCCGTATTACAGACGGGTGAATGATAAATTCTGTCGAAACGAAAAGAGCGTCGTAACGGACGCTCTTTTGCTTGAAAATAAAATTGAAATTTACTTCACTGAACCTTCCAGTTTTTTCAGGGCTTGGATTTTGAGTTCCGCGCGTTTCTTGTAGTCCGTTGCGCCTTTATGTGTGGCATCGGCTTCGAGGGCTTTGTTGAAATTGGCGACGGCGGATTCGTAATCTTCATCGAGGTAAAGTTGGACGCCCAACTTGTAATAAAACTCCGCGCTTTGCTTGAGGTTCTGAATGCAGACGGCAATCTCAGGATCGACCGATATATCTTCGGAAATCTCACGGTATTTCTGGTAGAGCGGCAGTGCGGTTTTGTAATCGCGCTTCGAGTAGGCCACGCGAGCTTCACTCAAAGCGACCACAGCGGGCGAAAGTTCATCGGGCGCGTCCGGTCGCCTGACGGGAGATTTGGGTTTTTGTTTTTTTGCTTCCGCCGCCGCTTTATCCGCTGCGGCTTTCTCCGCCGCCGCGGTCGATGCGGTTTTGACGCCGCCGCAACCCGCCGTCAGTGCCGCCGAGACCAGCAGCAAAAGTAGGATACCTGTAAATGCTCTCGTCGCTTTCATAAAAGACTGTAACTCTGAAATCTGGTGTCTTTAAATCTTGGATTGTTGTGAAACGCTCTGCCCGTCTTGAACGCCTGCCGCCGGAAGTTGTTCCCCATCATTGGCAATTTGAATTCTTTCATCGGCGGCCTCTTCGCTTGCAGACGGTAGAGCCGCTCCGACCGCATCAGCAGCGACGGAAACGGTCGGTTGCAATATATTCGGATCGCCTGTAACGCCCGCAACTTCATAAACCTGCACCGGCTTCGCCTTGCCCTTCACCGTGATTTCCTGATGATTCTTCAAAAGATATTTGAACTGCGCATATTCCAACACGCCTTCCGAGACGAGCGTAGCGAACGGCGCCGATGCCGAACACAGCCGCGACGCCAAGTTTACCGTGTCGCCAATCGCCGTGAAATCCATCCGGCTTTGCGCGCCGATATTGCCGAGCACCGCGTAGCCGCTGTTGATGCCGATGCCGACGGCCATTTCCTTGACGCCGGTTTGAGAACGCTGTGCATTTAGTAACTGAATTGCCTGTTGAATTTCCAACGCGGCCTCGATGGCGCGGTCGGTCATTTTATCGCCGGTGAAAAGAGCCATAATGCCGTCGCCCAAAAACTTATCGACCGAGCCGCCGTGCCGTTGGATGACGTCCGTTTGCAGGTTGAGATAAACATTGATCACCTCAACAACACTTTCTGGTTCCATCTGTTCCGACATGGATGTAAAGCCGCGCACATCGGTGAACATGACCGTGATCAACCGCCGTTCACCGCCGAGCGAAATTTCTTGGCCGCTTTGTTTGATCATCTCGACTGTGAGATCGGACATAAACCGCTGCATACTGCGCTTCTCGCGGATGTCCTGCACCATGCGATTGAAGTCGGAAGCGAGTTCGCCCAATTCATCGCGCGTGCGCAGCATCACCGTAACCGTCAAATCTCCCGACCCGACTTTTCGCGCCGCATCCGAAATGGCTAGAATCGCCGCGACAATCGGACGCGCCATCAGCACCACCAGCACGATGCTCACCGCAAGCACCGCAAGGCCGATGAGCACGATGTTCCGCCGTTGCACGGCAATCGGTTCGTAGAGCGCGGCTTTCGAGAAACTAATCCGCGAGACGCCCAAAAATAATTTCTGCGTCGCCCTGACGCTTTTGCCCACGGCGGCTGAGGGCACGTTGGTAATGCGCTGCACGAAAATCGAATCGGTGTAGATGTAATCCTCGCGCGATTCGTGAATCGTTACCCCAAGCGAATCATTTGAAAGATTTTTTTCAGAAATGGCGGGCGGAAGTTTCGGCGCGGATTGATTGATCAGACTCAGATCGGAATGCGCGACCACGCTGCCGTTACGGTCGGCCACATACGCCCAATTAACGCCATCAAGACGTTGCTTATTGATGTTGGAAATGGCTTCCTGAATAAGAATAAAAGTGGCGGGTGAGGCGGAAGTTGAGGCTGCACCGAGCATGAGATTTTCTTTGGCCGAGCCGGAAAGGTTGCGAACGAGCAGCTGGCAAAAGGCATTGTTGCGCTCGGTAAGTACGTTTTGCTGCTGGGTGAGTACGGCGGTCATCAAAATCGAGAGCACCACGACAAGCACACCTCCGATAATCAAACTGAGTTTCAGCCGGATTTTCATCGACAAAAATCGCTCGATCAATTTATTCGGCGGTACGTTCTCTTTGACTTGAAGCGCGGTTTCCTGTTCCATCGAGGCCAAACAACTAAAAAATTATCGCAAGTTTCTACAGCGAGTCTCACTTAAAAATCAGCGGAGATTTTCGGATGCGAATAGGTACGGATGTATTTGGCAAGTGATGCAAGCAACCCTGAACCTCTCGGCGTAAGGCGTGAGCGGAAGCGTTGGGGACGGTGCGACCTCTTCAGGGCGGGCGGTTTTCAGATGCTGGGGTGCTAGGATTCGAACCTAGGAATGTCGGCTCCAAAGGCCGATGCCTTACCGCTTGGCGACACCCCAATAATGAGAGAACAAAAAAGAGAGAAAAAATAACACCTCGCCTCTAAGGGGCGCCCGCCGTAGCGTAGCCGCCGTGCAAGTAGAGATAGAAGTAGATTTTCGCTTAACCCGAGCGAATGGTTAAGGCGAGGCAAAAATTTGAGAGGCAAATATAGAACTCTCACCGCTGAACAAAAAATTTCCGCGCCCGTGAATGTCGTTTATTGAACTTCACAACGCTTTTCGAAACGTGCTTCTTAAGATGCCTTGAGCGTTGAACTTTTCTTTGAACTCGATGAGCGAATAGGCGGGCGTCATCGCGTTGCCCGTCGAGGCGTCTTGCGAGACGCCGATGTCGACATAGCGGCAACCGAGTCCGACCGACCACTTCACCACGCTGTTCATCACATAATGAATCGGGTGAAGTTTTTCGTGTTCGTAGTAAAGCATATTGTAAAAGCACAGCGACACCTGCGAGTTGCAGACGAACATTAGCGAGCCGCCGATAGCTTTGTCTTTGAGACGCACTAAAAAAAGTTTGATCGCCTCGGGGAAAAGTTCTTTCAGCCGAAACAGTTCCTCAAGTGAATGCGTCGGCTTGACCCCGTGCCGCGATTTATTCTCAACCAAAATCGGGTAAAACTCCTCGAGCGATTTATTCTCCTCTGCAAGTTCCACTTTCAAATCAGGGTTGCGTTCGCATTGATGAATGTACCGCCGCGCGGTTGCGGTGAAATCGGCGAGGAAGTTTTCATTCTGCTCGTGCAGGATGGCGTGTGAAATATAGTGGCGGTCGAAATCAAATCCTTTGAACGCGAGCGCGTAGTCAATATCCTGAACGAGCCGTTTTTGGTAAATGAACGGCGCGGGCGTCAGCAAAATTTTTTTGAAGTTTTCTTTGGCGGCGTAATCCAAGAGCGCATCCACAATCGCCTCGTTCTTGTGGTATTTGAGCGCGGGCAACACAAGGCCGCCGTAGCTTGCTCCGATAGGCGATTCGAGCGTCGTGCCGCTATCCGCAACCGATGCGGGCAAGACGGCAGTCAAATGCCCGTCGTCATAAAACATCAAGTGATGAAATGTGAAGCGGCTTGCGGGATGGTAGGAAAGAAAACGCTGGGTGTGAAAGACGGTGCCGTTGTTCGAATCCCTTACAAACTTGTCCCATGCGTCAGCCTGTGAGGAATGGTAGGGACGAATGTCGATCATTAAAAAAAGTTTAGAATTTCCGAACCCGGAGGATTTAACTTTTCAGCCGGTTGATTTGATCGCGGATTTGGGCGGCCTTCTCGTAATCTTCCTGTTGAATGGCTTCGTTGAGTTTCTCCATCAGGTCGTCATACTTTGACGTCGCTGAAGATTTCGAGCTGATTTGTTTTTTCTCCGCGCTTGCCGGAAGGCTGGCTTGCTCGCCTTGACGGTCGTCTAAAATTCCCGCTTCGTTCATCACTTCTTCCGAAACGAAAATCGGGGCTTCGCACCGCACCGCAATCGCAATCGCGTCGCTAGGCCGCGCGTCAATCTCGTGAGTGACACCCGCCATGTCGCAGGCGATCTTGGCGTAAAACGTCCCGTCCTTGAGTTCATCAATCGTAACTTCGGAAACGCCGATGCCGAAGGTTTCGGTGATGTTGCGAATCAAATCGTGCGTGAGCGGACGCGGGGCTTTGATTTTTTCCAACTCCAACGCAATCGCCTGTGCCTCAAAGCCGCCGATGATGATGGGGAGTTTGCGCTTGCCGCCGATCTCAAACAGAATCAGAGCGTACGCCCCGTTGTTGGCGGGACTTGTCGACAGTCCCAAAATATCAACTTGAATTTTTTTCATAGCCACTGGCTTAAATCCGCTTTCGGTTCGGTTTCTTGGAGGTCATGGCGTCTCGAACCGTCTCGATGAGATGTTCATAATGACAGACACTGGTTCACAGCCGCACAGCGAAGTTGCAGCACATATCATTTTGAAAATAACCGAATCGGTTTCAAAATGAAAACGCCTGCCAGCCAAACACGATCCGGCAAACAGACGTATCGAACTAATGCGCCAAAACTTTTTTGAATTCCTCGGTCAATTGCGGCAAAATCTCAAACACATCGCCGACGATGCCGTAATCGGCCACCTGAAAAATCGGCGCGTCTTTATCTTTGTTGATCGCAACGATAATCTTCGATGAACTCATGCCCGCCAAGTGCTGCACTGCGCCCGAAACGCCGCACGCAATGTAGAGCTTCGGCGAAACCACTTTGCCCGTTTGCCCGACTTGTTCGCTGTGCGGACGCCAACCGGCATCCACCACCGCGCGGCTCGCGCCAACTGCGCCGCCCAAAACTTTTGCAAGGTCTTCGAGCAAATTAAAATGCTCCGGCGCCTTCATCCCACGTCCGCCACTGACGACAATATCGGCTTCGGCCACATCAAGCTTACCGGCAGAGACGACGATTTCCTTTACAATTGTTTTTAAATCCGCACTTTCCGGTTCATAGACCGATGTGATGACTTCCGCCGCCGCATCACTTTTTTTCACCGCCGGAAATACATTCGGACGCAAACTGAAAATGTTGATCTCACCCTGAAGTTCAAGCGTAGCAACGGCTTTGCCGGAATAAACATAGCGCGTGGCGATCCACTTGCCGTCCTCATGCTTCACATCAACGCAATCGGATGCGAGTGCGCCGCCGAGCCGCACCGATAAACGCGGAGCGAGGTCTTTGCCCATCGCCGTTGCCGAAAGAAATACAAGCGACACCGATTCTTCCTTCGCAATTTTTGAAATGAGTTTCGCGTAAGCGTTTGCCGAGTAGTTGGCAAGTGATTCATTTTCGAACGCGAACACTTTCGTTGCGCCGTAGTTGCCGAGCGAGGCCGCATCCGCCGCCGTGCCCGTACCGCCGATGGCAACCGCAATCACATCGCCGCCCAAGGCCGCCGCTTTACTGAGAGCTTCGAGCGACGCCCGCTTGACTTTACCGCCCCGCTGTTCAATGAATACCAAACTTTTTGACATCTGTATTTTTACCGTTCGAATTTTTTAGACCGCTGTTCCGCGCCACAGCATGGAATCCGCTTCTTTCGTTTTGCCCATCGTCTTTTCGAAATCACCTCAAACTACCTTTGCTTCGGTGTGCAGCAGCCCGACGAGTTCCGCCGCCGTACCAACCATTTTTCCTACTTGTTTCTGCGGCGGCTTTTCCAACTTCGTCAGCGAAAGTTTGCTATGTGCGTCCGTGCTGACGGGCTTGGTCTCAATCGGCTTAGACTTCGCCGCCATAATGCCTTTCATGTTGGCGACGCGCGGCGTGTTCAACCCTTTCTGCGCGGTGATGACGAGCGGCAACCCGGCCTCGATCATTTCCTTACCGCCTTCGATTTCACGTTCGATTTTAGCCGTCGTGCCATCCGTTTCAAGGGCGACAACCACCGTAACTGCCGGAATGCCGAGCAACTCCGCCACCATCGGCCCGACTTGTGCGTCGTTGAAGTCCGTCGATTCCTTACCGAAGAACACCAAATCCGGCACTGCGCCGAAATGAGATTTTATGGCCTCGGCGAGAATTGCAGCGACGCCCGCCGCGTCTTTCGGAGTTTCATCTTTCAGATGCACGGCTTTATCCGCCCCGACCGCGAAGGCTTTCCGCAAGTTGGCTATCACATTGTCGCCGCCAATCGTGAAGACGGAAACCGTACTTCCGGCAAATTTTTCTTTCAACTTGACGGCTTCTTCGAGGGCGAACTCATCGTAGGGATTGATGACGAAATTGACGTCGGCGGTTTCAATGGTTTTGCCGTCAGAGGCGATTTTGATGCGGGCGGACGTATCGGGAACTTGACTAATACAGACGGCGATATTCATTTGAGCAAAAGTTGAACGGACTTAGAAAACCAACGGCAAACTTGCGATGCGTGCGGAGAATGCTGAGCAGTGCAAAAGCGTGCGAAAGCAAAAGTGCAGCGTAAAAACGGGCAGCCAAAATAGTGAATCACCCTTTGAAAGACAACATCCGAACCGTTTTCCCAAGTGCACAATGAAGCTCAAGCGCCGGAAGGATGCGTGGCAGCGAAACGGTTGCACGTCTTTAGGCAAAATGTCTATATTGACGCACTTTTTCCCCCTTCATGGCGAGTACTCAAAGTCGCCACAACTCTAACTCTTTGCCGCGCATGGAGAAACAGGATACCATTCAAAGTTTGGGCGATGTCAGCATTTTCGAGATGTTGAATGAGAAGGCGCTGGAGGAAATCATTGACCGCAGCCAGATCGTTTCCTTCAAAAAAGACGACGTCATTATTTTCGAAAGCGACAGCACCAACGTCGTCTACATTATTCTTGAAGGCGTCATTAAAATTTCGCGCACCAACGAAGAGATGAAAGAAGTCATCTTGGCGTTTCTCTCCGAAAAAGATTTCTTCGGTGAGATGTCCGTCTTGGACGGCGCAGTGCGCTCCGCCGATGCAACGGCCTTCTCGAAAGTCAAACTGCTCAAAATCGAGGGTAATATTTTTTTAGAACTCCTCGAAACCTTCCCGAAAATCTCGATTGCATTGATGCGCGAACTCGTCAGCCGATTGCGCAAAACAGATCATCAGATTAAAAGTATTTCGCTGGAGGATGCGGTCGGCAAAGTCGCATCAGTGATTATCCGGTTGGCCAACGATGTCGGGCGACTAAAAAAAGGCCGTGTGGAAATCGACAACTTCGCCAGTCAACAGGAGATGGCCAATTTCGCCGCCACCTCGCGCGAAACAATTTCGCGGGTACTTTCCTCATTCGAGCGCGACGGATTGATCGAGCGCGACATGAACAAAATCATGATCGTCAACTTTGAGGAATTCAAAGGCCGATTCACCTGAATCCTCGCGGAATGATCGTCGTTGTCGGTACAGGTGCGGCAGCCTTGGGCGCGGTGTGGAAACTCTCGCAGCAAGGCGTGCCGCCCGCAGAGATTCTGCTACTCGAAAAAAGCCGCGCCCTCGGCGGAAGATTAGCCTCGCGGTGGCTCGGTAAGGAAGCTCACCCGACGCCATATTCCAAACGCTTTGATCACGGTGCCCCCTACTTTTCACTCCCGCCGGAACTTCAGGCTTGCCTTCACGCCCATCAACTGCGACATCATTTCAAAACCTTACCGCTGCCGGTCGTCAAACTGGATGTACAAGGACGCATCACTGACGAGACATCCACGCACATCACCACCGAAGAACTTTACTACTGCGACGGCGGCAACAATGCTTTCTTCAAAGACGCCTTCGCGGGCTACAGCATCCGGTTTGATTTCAAGGCATCGCACCTCCGCGAAGCGAACGGAACACTTTGGATTGGCGACGGCAGCGAAGAAATCGCCGCCGCGAAAGTCATTTTGACGATGCCCGCACCGCAAGCAATGGAATTGCTTCGCACACTTGAACCTACAACGCAACTCACTCTACCAATAAACAGCCTTTCGGAAGTGCGTTATCAGAAAGCATTGGTGTTGCTCTGCGCGATGAGCCGCAAAACATTTGAAGCTGCACCCGTCTTCAAAGATTTTTTTGCAGCCGAAAGTGCGAACGGAAAGTGTGAGATTGCTTTGATTTGCCGGGAGCGGCTGAAGCGTTTGCCCGAAGCGTTCGAAGATGAAGAGCCTTTCACGGTGAGAATGTCGCCGGAGTTTAGCGGGCAACACTACGACGCTGATGAATCCACCGTCATCGAACGCATCCGGGCGCATCTGTGCGCCGCATTCGGCATCGATGTAAAATTGCTTTATGCCAACGTGAAAAAATGGCGGTATGCACTTTGCGAAAACCCGCAAGTCGTGTCGCAGTCTTCACATATACTAAAGCTCGCCGGAGATTATGTATCGAACGTGTCAGGCGGCGCGGCGGAAAAAGCGGGGACGGTCGGAGCTGCATTTATGAGCGGGTGCCGGGCGGCGGAGTTGTGAAGGACAAACAGACAAGGCTCGAAAAGAAAAAGGATAGAACCCTATCCTTTTTTCTCGGAAATCATTTTGCAGCCATTATGTTTTGAAGCGGTAACCAACGCCTTTGATGGTCTCGATATTTTCCTGACCGAATTTGTTCAGTCGTTCCCGCACTTTGCAAATATGCACATCGACCGTGCGGTCGGTAACATAAATATTTTCACCCCAGATGCGGCGGAGCAGCATTTCGCGCGAGAAGACTTTGCCACGGTTGCTTGCCAAAATCCATAAGAGTTCAAACTCTTTGCGCGGCAGGAAAATCTCTTTGCCCGCCAGCATCACGCAATGCGAGTTTTTGTCAATTTCCATCTGAGCAATTTTGAGGCAACTCACTTCTTCTTGCGTGCGGACGTTGTATCGCCGCAGCACATTTTTGATTCGCGCCGAAAGCACGCGCGGACTGACGGACTTGTGCAAGTATTCATCCGCGCCCAGTTCCAAACCGATCACTTCATCGGCTTCTTCGTTGCGATTCGTAAGCATAATGATCGGGAGATGCTTGGCTTCCGGCATCGACCGCAGTTTACGGCAGACATCAAAGCCTGCGGATTGGCCGCGCATCAAATCCATGATCAGGATTTCCGGTTTTGCGGCAGCCTTCGAAATGGTCTCGGCGGCGTTCTGCGCCCACATCACGCTGTAGCCTTCCTTCTCCAACGCCGACCGCAACGGATTGACGTAGTGCAACTCATCGTCGGCGATTAAGATCGTCTTCGCTTTCATCGTTAGGTACTATTTGGTTGGAGTAACGGTAATTTTTCTTTAGCAAGTGAGCCACAAACGAACGTACTGCGGCTGAGACGTTATTATTTCAGGAACAAGGCGAGTCATTTCATATCCGAATTGAGATTGCAGCCATGGCAGGCCAACATATCGTTGCAATATGCCGGTTAGAATCTGTTGTTAACAGGCCGTCTTACATTTCAACTTATTCTCGGCTTTGCTGACTGGAAAGCCGAACCCAAAAAGCCACTCAATTGCAGGTGCTGACTGAACTTTTTTGGCACTGCAAAGGTAGCCGCCGCGCGACCAATATCAAAACTTTTCCCCTTGCTTTTTGAGAAACTTAACGTTTCGGTAACATACTTAGCACAAACTAAGGCAAATACCACGTACTTAATCAGTAATCTCGCAACCTGTTTTTTGTCCCTTTTAGAAAGAAACCGCGACTTTCATTGACTTGGGTGAGTGCGAGTGCAGTACTTTTGATTCTTTTAATCGATTAAACTACGGCTTAACATTACCGCACTGTTAATTGCCGAACCGTGCGCCGGTTTTACAGGGAAACCGGCTGCAAAAGAAAAATTATCGAGACCGCGAGATTCGCTCAAGACCGCAATCAACGAAACTCGGTGCTGATAATATCAATGTCGTTCGGATAGGCTACCGGCCCGATTGGGGTATCAATCGTCGGGCGGGCACGCAGCGTGAGCGTCGTCGGTTCGGCACTGAGGCCGCCGATCTGTGCAGCGAGGTTGATGAGACCCTGCAATCCGCGCTCACCGAAAAATTTGTAGAGATCAACGCTCACGGGCAAATCAACCATCAACGGCACATCGCTCGGCGGAATGGAAATCGCCGCCGGATTTGAGACCATCACCGTCTCCGTGCCGTTGATAAAAAGTTTACCATCGAGCTTCAACAGCGACGCGGTTTGTCCGTTGGCCTTCGGATTACGTACGGCCATTTTCAAGTTGAACGTCGCGGGCATACTTTTCTGGCTGAACTGATAAACGAGTTTAGCGGCGTCCATCAAACCGATGTCGCTGTAACTGCGGATGCGGGAAACATCAATGCCGCTGACGCGGAAATCGGCGGCGTTCTCAAGCTTGAACTGGCACTTGGCAAGGTTTACCATCTGCTGAAGCTGGGTGCAACTGGAAAGCATCAAAAGCGAGATGCAAGCAACGGAAAGGGTGAAGCGGCGGATGAGGGAAGTGGAATGGGTGCGGACAGCATGTAAATGTTGCATGATGGCGTGGTGAATTAAAATTTTGTTTGAAACGCAAGGCCAAGTCCTGCGGGCAGGGCGGCTTGCTGCGGCACATAAATGGGAATCATGCGCAATCCCGTCGTTGTGTCTTCGACCGGATAGCGCGTGTTGAAATCACCAATGAACCGCACGGCGTTGATCGCGCTGAGCACCCGGTTCACGCCCATGGCAATGACGATGTAAGACGACGCCTGAAACGCAGCGTCGCTGTTGATGAGCGTGTTCCGGTATCCGCGGCGGTTGTCCTCGCTATTCCATTGCCACGTGGCCGATGAATAAACACGCGCGAAATCGCGGTTCTGCAACTGCTCTTCGTTGAACTGCGCGCTGCTTTGGTAGTTTGCAATGTCCTTGTAAAACTGCGCGGAAGGATCGCCGGTAATGCTTGCATTGATACGCGCGAGATTTCTGTAATCGGACGCGAGGCTGTTGGCATAAATAATCGTGCTGACGAGCGCGGTAATCAACCCCGCCTCCGCGCCCAGCGAGTATCGCCCGACGTCAAATCGCTCCGCATACAGTTCGCCCATGCCCGGCAACACAAATGAATACAGCACCGCCAGCGCAGGCGACTTCCGCTTTTCTTCATTCGCCGCAAAATCTATTTTCGGTAACACTGAATCACTTTGCACCGCAGAAACGCCGGAGACGAAGAAAACGGGTTTGGATTGTGCCGCTGCACCGGAAGCCATTACACCAAAAGCCACCACACCGAACAGCAGCATAAAAAGGGATTCCCTAAGTGATTTCTGAAATGGGCGGGCAATTTGCATTACGCGATGAATTGAAGTTGAAAAGATAAAGGTATATGCAAAGTTACAACGCTTGCCTTCCGTTCGGAAGAGCCGATGTTCGCCCCAGAATGGTGTCGCTCAATCACACGTCATGTCCGCGTTCACAGGCATGACATAAAGAGAATCTCGAATTACGCGGCGATGGCTTTGACAATTTTCCGCTCTTTCCACCGTCGGTAGATCGACAGTGCGAAACCTGCGGCGACGATGTACGTGCCGAGCCAGAGCACGCCGATGAAAGGCTTGATGCTTGCTTCAATCGTCAGGGTTTGCAGGCCGTCGGCGGTGATGAAAATGCGCTTGTTCGTCGCATCGATTTCACTGAGCATAAACTTGATGCCGTCGCCCGTCATCGATGCCGGAATCATCTGCGGCTCCCGGTTCTTTTCGATGACGAACACGGGTTCAATTTTTTCCATCTTGCCGCCTTTCGTGATTTCCAAAAACGCCCCGATGCGCAAGGCTTTATCCGAATTGGCATCAATATCTTTCGGCACGTTGAAGCCGGTGAACTTGACCGCATAGTCGCCGAGCAATTTCACTTCATCTTTCGCCAGCGTGATGCCGCCCGAAAGTCCTTGCGGCGCGACATAAAAATCTTTGGTGAGATAATGCTCGACCGCAGGATTGGAAATCGTGCCCATTCGCGCATTTTCATACATCACCGGCATCGCTATGAATGACTTCCCGCCATCCGTAACCTCGATTTTGAATCCGCTTTTCGCGCCGCCGTCAATCGGCTCGATGCCGGTGAATTTCAATTGCTTGCCGAAAGCCTCGACCGATTGTCCGATGGGCAAATCTATTTGCTGCGTCTCACTGTATTTGCCCGAACCGATCATACCGAGCAGCATGAGACCAAGCCCGACATGCGTCAGCGAGCCGCCCGCAAACTTCGGGTTGCCTTGGATGACTTTCCAAAAAATTTGTGCGTTGGCAATCGCGGAGAACAGTGCTGTCAGGGCAAGCACGATCATGCTGCCGTCGCGCATTCCGGCAACGACCAAAACCGATGTGCCGACGAGTGCCGCCGAGACCGGCAGCGAGAAAGTTTTGATCAATGTTTCTTTATCAATCTTCTTCCACCAGATCAGTTGTCCGATGGCGGAAAATAAACCGATGAGGACGGCAAGCGGCAAGGTTACTTTGTTGTAAAATTCAGGTTCAAGTTTCGTCGTCGCGCGGCCCAAAAGTTTATCGATCAGCGGCGTTGAAGTCCCCGCGGCGATCACGAGCGCAATCATCATCAGCACCACCGAACCGCAGAGCAGGAAAAATTCTTTGGAGTACATCGATTCGTTCGCACGGCTGACGGGAATACTTTTGAACCGCACCGCAAGCAACACCGAGCCGCCGAGCAGGAAAGTGAGCAAGTAAGCGACGAGTTGATTGTAAAGGCCGAGATCGGTAAAGGAGTGCACGGACGTGTCGCCCAAGACGCCGCTGCGCGTGAGGAACGCGCTATAAAGCACCATGGAATAGGAAAGCACTGCGAAGAACAAAGATGTTTTTTTGAGACCGCCGTTTTTCTTTTGCACAACGACGCAGTGAATCAGCGAGACGATCAGCAGCCACGGCACGAGCGAAGAATTTTCCACCGGGTCCCAACCCCAGTAGCCGCCCCAACCCAAAACTTTATACGCCCAATAGCCGCCCATCATAATGCCGATGCCGAGCGTCGCCGCACTGAACAGAATCCATGGCATCGCGGGCTTGACCCAATCGTCGTATTTTTTTTTCCACATCGCGGCGACCGCATAACTGAACGGCACGATGAGCGACGAGAACCCGACGAAAAGCGTCGGCGGGTGAATGACCATCCACGGATTTTGCAGGAGCGCGTTAAGGCCGTCGCCTTCCATCGGTGCAGGGCCGACCGCGATTGCAAACGGATCGCTACCGATGAGGCCGATGAACGGCACATCGATGCCGAGAATCATCGAGATGAGAAAGACTTGCGAGAGCATCAGGACGGACATAACGGGGGCTTCATACTCGCGGGCGGTGCGCATCAAGAAAAGTCCGAAGAGCGAACCGTAGAACATCCACAGCATAAAACTGCCTTCCTGTCCCGCATAAAATGTGGAGACGAGGTAGAACATGTTCAGCGTCGTGTCGCTGTAGTGCTTCACATAATTGTATTGAAACTGGTGGGTGAGAATGAGGTAGAGCAGATGAACGCCGATGGTTACAATCGCCGCTTGCATGACGAAAAACGTTCGCCGTCCCAACAGCAGCCATTCGTCATACACCGCCGTGATTTTTTCCGACTGTGCCGCTTTGTAGAATGCAAAGGCCGAGAGCATCGCCGCCGTAAAGCCGATGATGGTGATGAACTTTCCGGTAAAAAACTCTATGAACATATTGGCTTTGTATGAACGATGTTTGAGCGAAAGACTTTCTTGAAGTCTTTGCAGAAACCCCTCTGTCCTTCGGATATCTCCCCTTTGTTAAAGGGGAGCGTCCCGCCGAAGCGGGAAAGGGGTTCGAGACGTTTCAATGGTTTTGAGACAAGTTCCTAAACTTTCTTGGTATCCGCTTTTTCGGATTGGTACTTCGAGGGGCACTTCACCAAAATATCCTTCGCATAAAATGTATCACCTTCCAATGTGCCTTGCACAACGACGCTGGTCGCCTGCTCGAAGTTGTTCGGTTTGCCGTTGCGGTAAAGCACGCGAACTTCTTCGCCCTTGTCATCGCGCATGTAGAAACTGAACGTGTTCAGGTTCGTGCCCGTCTCTTTTTCCTTAACCCAATACCCTTTCACATAACAAAGTTTTTTCGTTGCGCCCGCCGTGTGAAAATCCGCATAGCCAATGACGTTGTTGCCCCACTCCTGCGCGGTGAAGCCTAGCCAAGCGAGCACGCTTGCAATGACGACGAAGCCAACGATGAATTTCGGTTTGAGTGTCATGGTTGAAAATAATTATCTAGTTCGTTTCGCGTTGAGATGCCTCGCCGAGCATCGATTCGAGTTTGGAAAGTTTGTGATCGAGCCGGTAAATATAAATGAACAGTCCCGTCCAGATCGAAAGCACAACGGCGAGCACGGTATAAAGCGGATAAGCAGTTAAAAACTCAATCATACTTTTTTCAAACGTGTTCTAAAGTTTTTACCGCGCGGGTTTGAAAAGCGTGCTCGCTGCGTAATGCGATTCTTTCCTCCACCGCCTGCGCAAGTTTTAGTTGACGGTAGCGGAGACTATGTAGCCAGAAAAAGAGAGCGATAAACCCGAAGGTTGTGGAATAGAGAAAAATGCGAATCATCGGGTCGGTGGTGCCGGAGACGGCGGGATTCACATCGCCCTTGTCCGAACCCGGGTGCAGCCCGCCGACCAATCGCGGCAAGACGAAGTAGAGAAAAATGACGGAGGGAAACGCGAAGATATTATAGACCGCGGCAAGCCTCGCCCGTTTCTCCGAGCTTTCAATCGCCGAACGCAGCACGAAGTAAGTCAGATAGACGAGCAGCAAAATAAAAATGCTCGTTTGCTTCGGGTCCCAATTCCAAAACTGTCCCCAAGTGAATCTCGCCCAAATCGCGCCCGTGATCATCGCAAGCACATTGAACAACAAGCCGAGTCCTGCGGCGGCATCGGCCTTCAAATCAAAGTCTAAATTTTTGGTGCGCAGAAGTTGAATGCTGAACCACATTGAAGCGAGAAACGCAATCGTAGCGGTGAAAGACATCGAAACGTGGAAATACATATTCTTCGTCGTCTCGCCGAGCATCGCCACGCGCTGCGGCGAGAGCAGGGCGAATATCATCACGGTTGTGAGCCAGAAATATAAACCCCATTTACCGAGGCGACGGGCGTGTGTTGCGGATGTATTCATTTCGAACTTGAAGTTGAGGACGAAAACGTACTTAAACAGCGATTCGTTTCAAAGCCGCCTTCTTTATCTCGGGGATGCTCGATGTCTTTGCACAAGCCGGTTTGGTGCTTACCTTTGCTGACTTCGTACAGAGTGATTTTTTCAATGCAGAAAAAAATTTTGGTCATCGACGATGAGCGTCCGATTCAGGAGGCGGTCCGCATGATTTTAGAATACGACGGCTTTACCGTCGAGACGGCCAGCGACGGCGTGCAAGGCATCAACGCTCTTTCGCAGCACACGATAGACGCCGTCATGCTCGACATTAAAATGGTTGGCCTCGATGGGTTCGAAGTCCTTCGCAAAATCCGTGAAGACCGCAAAGACCTGCCGGTCATTATCATCTCCGGCCACGGCAACATCGAGACCGCCGTCGAAGCGATCAAACTCGGGGCGACGGATTTTTTAGAAAAGCCGCTCGACCGCAACCGCGTGCTCGTCAGTCTGCGCAACGCGATTGAAAAATCCGACCTGCAAAAAGATAACTCCGCCCTCAAACGCAAGATCGATAAACTTACCAAAGTTCAAACCGATCCGCCGGAAATCATCGGCGGGAGTGCGGCGATTCAAAAAGTAAAATTGTTGATCGACAAAGTGGCGAAGACGGACTCGCGCGTACTCATTACCGGCGGCAACGGCACGGGCAAAGAACTCGTCGCGCGGTGGATTCACCACAAAAGCCACCGCAGCACCGCACCGTTTGTCGCCCTCAATTGCGCCGCCATCCCGACGGAACTGATCGAGTCGGAACTCTTCGGGCATGAGAAAGGCAGTTTCACCGGCGCAACTGAGCCGCGTCATGGTAAGTTCGAGCAGGCGCACGGCGGCACGATTTTCCTAGATGAAATCGGAGACATGTCGCTCACCGCACAGGCGAAGGTATTACGGGTGTTGCAAGAAAATAAAATTCAGCGCGTCGGCAGTGCAAAACAGATTGAGGTCAATGTGCGCGTACTCGCGGCGACGAATAAACATCTGATCGATGAAATCGAGAAGGGAAACTTCCGTGAGGATTTATATCACCGCCTCAGCGTGATTATGATCGATGTGCCGCCGCTCTCCCTGCGCCGCGAAGATATTGATGCGCTCGCGTTACAGTTTGCCAAAGTGCTCGCTGAAAAAAACGCCCTGCCTGAAAAAACGCTTACGCCCGCCGCGCTCGCCAAATTGCGGCACTACGACTGGCGCGGCAACATCCGCGAATTGCATAACATCATCGAACGCCTCGTGATTATGACCGACCGCGCGACCATCGATGAAACCGACGTCGATCTGTTCGCGCCGCTTTCAGGTTCTGCGAAAGAAAAATCCGCAACGAACATTTTTGATAACTTCGAAGTTTTTGAGGAGTTCAAAGCCAATGCCGAAGCGACGTTCATTTTGCGGAAGTTGGAAAAATACCGGTGGCATATATCGAAGACGGCGGAAAAACTTGGAATGCAGCGCAGCCACCTTTATACCAAAATCGAAAAGTATGCGCTTCAAAAGCCAAAGGAATCGGAAGAGTGAAAACAGTCGATCGTTGTCAGTCGTTGGTGAAGACCTAGAAGGTTATTTCTTTGCTAACGATTGACAACTAACAAATCTATTCAAGAACTCCAATGAGATATAAACATCACGCTTTTACGTGCGTCAATTCATCGAACTGCGCGCAGCAAGGTTCGGAAAAGGTGCATTCGTACTTGAAATCGCAGATTAAAAAATTAGGGATGAAGCACGAAATACGGGCGAACAAATCGGGCTGTTTGGATGCCTGTGATCACGCGCCTGTTACGGTGATTTATCCTGAGGGGATTTGGTACCGGATTACTTCGGAGGATGAAGCCGACCGTGTGATTCACGAACATCTGATCGGCGGCAAACCGGTAGAAAGTTTAATGGTGCGCGAACTCAACCCCAATTACGCCTTTACCGGAAATTAATCTCTCTTTCTTCCCCCGCTCTTCTAAATCTTCCTAACAACAACTTCACCCTCGGAGAGAGGGCTTGGGCAACTACTGCTTCGCAATTTCCTCGATCAATTGCCCGCCGAGTTTAATGATGAGGCTGTGAATCTTACCCGGCAGCACAGTCGAGGAAATACCGATGAGGTAAAGGCCGCCGCCAATCGACCGCATTGCAACGACGCCGCCTTCGAACTCTTTTGTTACCGTGAGCAACTGCGTATAATTCACCGCCTCGCCTTGCTCAATCACCGAACTGACTTCATCGGCCAAGGTTTGAGAAATCTCACTTACATCATGTTCATGCGACGACGCATGTTGTAGTACGCCGCCGCCTTCGGTGATGAGCAATGCATATTCCAAGCCTTCGGTTTCGACCATCGACCACAGCATCGGCCTGAACTTGGCATACCGTGCTTTCAATTCTTCGGGAACAATTTCTTCTTTCCGCTCGCGCTGCTGCGGCACACCTTCAGCGGCGATTTCTTTTTTCTTCGGCGCGGCAACCGGTAGGGCTGGTTGCGGGATGGCCGTTGGAATAACATCATCCGGCTCGGCTACTTGCGGCAGATCGGTGAGTTCGGGTCGCTCTTCGAGCAGCGTGGTCAGGAGCGGGCGTAGCGTGGTGAGGATGCCGCCGATGCGCGTGGCGGCGCACGACGGGTTGATGCGCACGCACATCGCAATGGTGCAATAGCCGAGCGGCTCAAGGCACTTGGCACGTTGTTGATAGCGAGCCGTCGGTTCGAGCATCGCCATAATTTCAGAGCGGCTGCGCTTCGTCGGCGCCGCTTGCGATTCATCGACGATAAACGCCCAAACAAATTCCTGAAGTTGTTTTAAAAGCCGCGCATCGAGTGTGGCAATGAGTGCTCTATACTTTTTGTCGTCGGTTGCCGCCGCGAAAAGTTCGGCTTTGAGTGAGCGGCTGAGTTCGGTAGAAGTGATCGTGGCCATGGATGTATAAAAATTCACTCCGGCGCAGTCATCAGCGATTGCAAAAATGACAAGGCTTTGCGGACGGCGATGCCGCGATGACTGACCAGATTTTTGTCCGTGCTTGAAAGTTCGGCGAAGGTTTTACGGAGGGCGTCGGATAAAAAAACGGGATCGTAGCCGAACCCGCTCTGGCCGCGCTGCTCCGCGGTGATTTCTCCCGTCGCAACGCCTTCAAAACTTTTTTCAAAATAGGACGCCCCGTTTGGTTTTCCAAAGCCGCTGACTTTGCCCTTTTCCAAACCGCTGAAGTTTCCAACCATCGCAACTACCGTCCTGAACTGTGCACGCCGGTTCACTATGCCGTCCATCTCGCTCAGAAGCTTTTCAACATTCTGCGCATAGCTTACCTTCTCACCTTGCCGCGACGCATATCGCGCCGAATACACGCCCGGCGCACCGCCGAGCGCATCAACCTCAAGCCCCGTATCGTCTGAAAGGACGATGACGCTCGTCGCTTCAGGCACCTCTGAAAACTTCCCACCGACCGCCGCATAAATCTCTCGGGCTTTTTTCAGGGCATTGCCTTCGAGCGTTGCTTCGGTTTCATCTACTTCGGGAAAGTCCGCAAAGTCATCGAGCGTTTTGATCGTAATCGGTAACGGTGCCGCAAGGCCGGTAATCTCTTTGATCTTATCGCGGTTGTGCGTAGCCAAAACAAGAATGGGAAGTATGAGTTGCATCGGAGTTATATCGCAAAGGGTGTGTGAAAATAAAATTGAAAACGGATAAGAACCGCGTTACCTTCGAATGGTGATCCGATAACAGTGGCCGTTAGAAAATAAATTTAATTTTTTTTCGGTCTTGAAACATATTGATAAACTTCAATGTATTACCCGCAGCCATGACAAACGATGACTTCATTGTAAAAGCCGCCAAAGCTCTCGGAGATAAAAACCGCCTGAAAATTGTGAAAGAACTTGCGAAGCGCGGCACGATGAATTGCTCTGAAACCGAAAAACTCACATCGCTGGCGCAGCCAACCATGTCGCATCACATCCAATTGCTTGTGGAATCAGGCCTTGTCTCGGTAGAAAAAGACGGACGTACTTCGATACTCTCGCTCAACCAAAAGAACATCGAAGCCCTGACCGTGTTTCTCGGAAAAGTCGCTGACGCCTGAAATCCGGCAACTTTTTTTGGACTTACACATCGATACATTTAGATATATCAATACATATTTTTTTATTTCTCTCAGGTTAACTCATTTCTCAAACGCATCTCATTTACAAAAATGAAAAAATTAGAAGGCAAAGTCGCCGTCATTACGGGCGGCAACAGCGGTATCGGACTTTCGACGGCCAAAGAATTTCAGGCGGAGGGCGCGAAGGTCGTCATCTCAGGCCGCAACCAGAAGACGCTTGATGAATCGGTGAAAGCCATCGGCGGCGAAACACTGGCCGTGCAAGGCGATGTGTCGTCGCTCGCCGATATTGACAAACTTATCGCAAAGACGAAAGAAAAGTTTGGCAAGATCGACATCTTGGTTGTCAATGCGGGCATCTTCAAAGGTGCGCCGGTGGAAGCGACCGACGAATCGCTCTACAATGAAATCATGGACATCAACGTCAAAGGCGCGTTCTTCACGATTCAAAAAGCCTTGCCGCTCTTCAACGATGGCGGTTCGATTGTGATTGTCTCTTCAGTCGTCAATCAGATCGGCATGGCAAACGCAAGCGTCTATTCGGCGAGCAAAGCGGCAGTGCGGTCGTTCGCCCGAACGCTCTCAGCAGATTTGGCCGGTAGAAACATTCGTGTCAATGTGTGCAGCCCCGGCCCGATTGCAACGCCAATTTTCGGACGGCTCGGCATGCCGCCTGAAGTAGAGAAACAGGTTCTAGACGGAATGGCATCACTGCCCACACTCAAGCGGTTTGGCACGCCGGAGGAAGTCGCAAAGGTGATTTTATTCCTTGCGTCGTCTGATTCTTCATATATGCTCGGTGCGGAAATGGTCGTCGCCGGTGGCTTCGGAGAAGTTTAAACTTGCTCACTCTTCAAGGCTTCCAACACCAACATCAAAAACCAAAAGGCTCTTCATCGAGCCTTTTTTATTTCGCCCGCGTCCATATTTCCGTCCTGCCGAAAATGGAAATGCCGAGGTAGCCTCTGAGATGGAGCGTATTTTTCCCGTTCATCGAAATGAATAAACTGTACTGACCGCCATGTTGCGGCTCATAAATAATGCCGTCGCCCCAGTCATTTTCCCCTTTGAATCGCAACCCTTTCAAAACCATCGCGCCGGGTTTCGGACGAGCAGGCGATTG
Source organism: Chlorobiales bacterium (assembly GCA_014380515.1). GTDB lineage: Bacteria > Bacteroidota > Chlorobiia > Chlorobiales > JACMJS01 > JACMJS01. Next base: position 9,357 of record JACMJS010000145.1, on the reverse strand, counting down.
CACGGGATTTGAATTTTGAGCGTCAAGGCTGTCGCCCGTTTGCCTGACCTAAACGATTTTGCCTTCCAGCGTACCGTCGGTTGCTTGGTAAATCAAAATTTTTCCGGCCTCATCGGAAGTAAGCCACTCCCCGCAAATGTCGGTAGCCGAAGTTTGAGCCGCGGCGGACGACGAAGCAAGAAAGAGAAGCGGTAAGATGATCGAGATATAAAGCGAAAGTCGTCGCATGTAAAACTGATTTAAGGGTTGTTGAAGAACTTTAAGTGAACTTTCACTTCACCGCTACCGGCATGCCGTCTTTGAACTGAGCCGCTTGTGGATTCAAAATCACTTGATCGTCGGCGGCAAGTCCGCTCACGAGTTCGAGGCGGTCGCCTAAGTCCTCGCCGGTTTTGACGGGGCGACGAAATACTTTTCCATCCTCGATCCGCCAGACGGCTTTCTGACCGTTGTCCTCGAAGACGGCGGATTTAGAAACAACCAATTGAGCTTTGATTTTCCGGTTCTCCGTTTGCGGCTCAGTTACAAAAAAAACTTTGCCACTCATTTGATACTTAAAGGTATCGTCCGGCTTGGTGATGCGGACTTTGACTTGCACGGTGTTTTTGGTTTTATCGGCGGCGGGCATAATGGTTTTGACTACGGCGGCATATTCCATCAGCGGATAGGCATCAAGCGTAACCAACGCGGGTTGATCAGGTTTGAGTTTGGCAACGTCGTTCTGATTGACATCAACTTCTATGATGGTTTCCGAATCATCAACGATGGTGCAGATGCCGGTTGCAGGCGTGCCACCCACATCGATAAGTTTTTTAATGATGCGGCCGCCAAACGGCGCGTTAACAAATGTGTTTGCAAATTGCGCGGCAGCGGCGGCGGCGTTTGCTTTCGCAGTCTGCATGACGGTTTCAGATTTTTGTAAGTCGGCATCGGAAAGTGTTCCGGCGGTGTGCAGCGCGCGATTACGGGCGAGCGTTTTTTTAGCGTCGGCCATCGAGACGTCCTGCAAACCCGTTTCAATCTTTTCCTTGCCGCTTTCTCGATTACAGTTTATTCTTTCGCCACCGACGACGCCGCACAGGACTTGGCGTCGCAAGCGCCATGGCTGCCGCGAAGCGAACTCAGTGTCAATTTGTTTCGCAATCCGTCCATCGGGCTGGAGTATCGTCAGCAATTTATTTCCGTACATCTGGGTTACTATCCAACGAATTTCGAATCAAACGAAACAACGTCGTTCATTCGTACAGGGGTGAGTTTTTGGTACTTGCCCGCGCGTATCGGCGGTGAAAGTGCGTCGTCGTTCTACTCCGGCGTTTCATATCTCTACGGCCTCGACCGCGACTATAAAAACAAAAGCGAGCTGATCATTGAAACTGGATTTCGCTGGTAATTTGGCGCGGCCTTAATGTGCGGCTCGGTGTTTCGGCTTTGATGGCATCAGAGCGCGTGCTTCGTGTTGCACCAAACCCGGGAATCGGTTGGGTATTCTTTTTCTAAAATCACACAAACCTACAGACTCAAAATGCTGTCATTAATTATTTCAAGCGTGGCCGTGCTTGGTATCGGCGCGGTGTATGGCGCGGATATGTTTTTCGCCGTCGCGGGGCAAACAGCCTTGAAACGCACGGGCAACGCAGCCTTGACGGAAGTGATGGGACGCTTGCATGAAACCGCCGATGCACGGATGCCGGTCTTCATCATGCTCGGCGTTCTTTCAAGTATCGCGGGCGCAGTGTTGCACTTCGGCATGAGTTCAGGTTGGCTTTCAATTGCTGCGCTGGTTTGCCTTTTGGTTTGGCTGGCGGTTTATTTCACGGTTGTTCAACCGGTCAATCGGAAGTTGACGCAAGCAGCGGTTGAGGGTTCAGTGCTGCCGGATGCAAAGGAATTACAAACGCGGTGGGATAGTGTGATTGTGCTTCGGGCATTGCTCGGTGCAGGAGCACTCGTGTGTTCATTGCTCGCTGCAGGACTCGCACAGTGAAAATTTATTTCAACCGTTTGCCCTGAACAAAGACGTGTCGAATCCAACCGGCATCGCCGCGATAGATAAGTTTCGAGAGCCGTTCAAGCGGCATGAGTAGGGGCAACGCGGGTTCGATATCGATGATGAGAAAGTCGGCGTCTTTACCTTTTGCAAGGCTGCCGGTGCGGTGTTGCAATGAAAGGGCTTTTGCGCCGCCGAGCGTGGCAAGATAAAAGGCTTCGGCAACGGACATCGGCGGCGAATCTTCCGGGCTAAAAAAAAGACTGCGCAGTTTCGAGTTTTCAATCGCCTCTTTCATTTCGTTCAGCATCGAAAGGCTGTAGCCGCCCGCGACATCCGTGCCCAAGCCGAGAGAAAGGCCGCGCTGCTGGTATTTTCGAAACGGCATGATGCCGCTTTTGAGAAACCGGTTTGAGGTCGGGCAATGGGCGAGTTTGGTTTCGGTGTGCTCGATGATTTTCAATTCCGCATCGCTTAAATAAATGCCGTGAGCGGCAATGGTTTTCGGTGTGAGCAATCCGGCTTTACGATACACATCGGTATAACTTTTGAACTTCGGAAAAAGTCGTTTGACCTCCGCCAGTTCCGCGGCGTTCTCAGCCAGATGCGTTTGCACATAGACACCGTACCGCTCCGCAAGCCTCGCAAGCGACTGCATTACGCCGAAACCACAACTGGGCGCAAAGCGCGGGGTGATGGCATAAAAAAGTTTGTCATTGGCACCGTGCCATTTTCCGATCAATGATTCCGTATCGTTCAAGGCGTTCGTTTCAGATTCGCGCAACCCTTTCGGCGCGTTCGCCGTCATCACAACTTTCCCGATCACCGCGCGAAGTCCTGATTTATGGGCAGCCTCGAACGCCATGTCCGTCGAGGACTTGTGAACGGTGCTGTAGGTTACGGTGGTGGTGGTGCCGTTGGAAATCAAGTCATTGAAAAAATGTTCGGCGGCGGCGCGGGCAACCGCGGCATCGCTGAACATCGCCTCGCGCGGGAAGGCATATTTTTTCAACCATGTCAGCAGTTCGCCATCGCCCAAACCCGCAAAGGCATATTGCGGCAAGTGATTGTGGAGGTCAACGAAACTTGGCGTGATGAGCGATCCGGAAAAATCTTTGAAGATGTATGACGGATATTTTTCTCGAAGGTCGAGTTGGCCAATGTCTTCAATGACGCCGCGGGCGGAAACGGCGAGGTAGCCTTGCTGCCAAGCCTTGATTTTGCTGGGGGTTTCGGGCGAGAGCAATGTCGCTTTATAGATGACGCCCATGGAAATCAGTTCGGATGTTCAGACGGATAGATTGAAAAGTAAAGATTGATGCTGCTGCCAACGGCGGCGCAGAAATTAAGAATCATAAACGGCACATCGCTGATGAACACCGAATGCAGCGTGAGCGAAACCGCGCCGACGAAAGTCAAGATCAAAAACGAACGATTAACGGTGCACCGGCGCACTTTCAAGGTTTCCATCGTTTGCGGAATCCAGCAGAGTACGATGCACAGCAATCCGACCGTGCTGACAAAAGTATCGAAGTAAATTAACATCGTATGAAGGGCACCGCTGTGAAGGGGCGGAAAAGTTTTAAGGTTGGTTGGCAGTTGCAAAACAAAAGTAACTGTAATCACACGAGCAGCCGCAGCATTTCTTTCGTCGCTGCGGTAATGCCGACGAGCGACGCCCGTGCAATCAGTGCGTGGCCGATACTGACTTCCTCGATGCCGCGCAGGGATTTGAACAAAGTAATATTCGTATAGTTGAGGCCGTGTCCTGCCACGACGCGCATCCCGAGTTTGCCGCCAAGTTCCGCCGCATGTTGCAATCGCCGCAGTTCCGCCGTGATTTCTGCCGCGCTCATCAGCGAAAGATTCGCGTAGTGGCCGGTGTGGAGTTCAATAAACGCCGCGCCAAGTTCCGCCGCCATCGAAACCGTTTCTTCATCCGCATCGATGAACAAACTTACCGGAATATGTTGCGACGCAAGTTCAGCGATGAAGGACTTCAGATAGGCGCGATGTTTTTTTACATCGAGACCGCCTTCGGTGGTCAGTTCCTCGCGTTGCTCGGGGACGAGCGTAACAAGATCGGGTTTGGTTTGAATCGCAATGCGTTTCATTTCATCCGTCGCCGCCATCTCCAAATCAAGTTTGGTTTTGACGGTGGCTCGCAACAAGGCCAAGTCGCGGTCGTTGATGTGCCGACGGTCTTCGCGTAAGTGGCAAACGATGCCGGTCGCGCCCGCAAGTTCCGCGAGCACTGCTGCTGCAACCGGATCAGGCTGAACGTCCTTGCGGGCATTGCGCAAGGTGGCGATGTGATCAACATTGACGGCGAGCTGCATCGTGTACTTGTTTTTTTAAGGCGGCCAAAATAGAGAAGCGTCGCGCGATTCCCAAGTGATTTCCAAGTTGATGGTTAATGTGTCAGCGCACGGCGTTCGAAAGCGATTTGAAAGTAGGTAGGGGTTATGTTATGTTTGCCCGCAATGCAAAACTCGCAACCTAACCCGACACCCGTGCCCACCGAGGCCGCCCGCTCCGTCAAAGTCGTCGTCGTTACGACCGTGATGCTTTCCTTTATTTCCTTCTGGCGCGCCGCCTCCATCGTGCTTGCCGATCTTGCCTCGACCGCCTACTACATCGGCGGCATCACCGAATCGGCCATCGGCACCGCCGCACCGTATTTCATTCTCGCCGTAATGATGTTCGCCTACGCGGTACGCGCGGTCTATATCGAATCCTGTTCGATGTTCACCCGCGGCGGCGTTTACCGCGTCGTCCGCAGTTCGCTCGGCCCGAACCTTGCGAAGGTTTCCGTCTCCGCGCTGATGTTTGATTACGTACTCACCGGCCCGATCAGTTCCGTCTCGGCAGGGCAATATCTTTCCGGCCTCATCAACAGTTTCGCCAAGCAGTTCGGCTGGAGCAATGAACTGCTGCCGCCCGATATTATCTCAGTGGTTATTGCGATTTGCATCACGCTGTTTTTCTGGTGGGAGAACACGAAAGGCATCGAAGAATCTTCCGAGAAAGCCTTGCGCATCATGCAGATCACGACGGTGATGATTGCGGTGATGCTCGTCTGGGCAGGCCTGACGCTGGCGACGCGCGGGTTCAAGTGGCCGGTGTTTGACTTCAACTTCAGTGAAGAATCGCTCGGATTTATTCACGGCTGGGAGATCGGAAAAAAACTGCTTACCGGTGAAACGATTGGATTGATTGGCATTCTGATCGCACTCGGGCACTCGATGCTGGCGATGTCGGGCGAGGAATCGCTCGCACAGGTTTACCGCGAAATCGAAGCCCCGAAACTCCAAAACCTCAAACGCGCCGGCTTCATCATCTGGGCGTTCAGCATTGTGTTTACGGCGGGCTTTTCATTTCTCGCGGTGATGATTATTCCCGATAGTGTGCGCGTCTCGATCTTTAAGGACAATCTGCTATCGGGGCTTGCACTCAATCTCATCGGTCCTGAATGGGCGACGTACGCACTCAATGCATTCGTCGTCATAGTCGGCGTGCTCATTTTATCCGGCGCGGTGAATACTTCTTTCATCGGCGCGAACGGCGTCTTGAACCGCGTGGCCGAAGATGGGATTCTCGCCGACTGGTTTCGCAAACCGCATCCGACCTACGGCACGACGTTCCGCATGATCAACCTCATCACGGCGTTTCAACTCATTACTATTTTGCTCAGCCGCGGCAACGTGATCTTGCTGGGCGAGGCCTACGCTTTCGGCGTGATATGGAGTTTCGTCTTCAATGCGTTTGCCATGCTGGCCTTGCGTTTCAAAGACACCAGCAAGCGGCGGTACAAAGTGCCGCTCAACATCCATATCGGAAAGGTGGAGTTTCCCGTCGGCATCGCACTTATCTTCATCGTGTTGCTGGCGGTAGCGATTGTGAATCTGTTCACCAAGTCGATTGCAACCGTTGCAGGAATTTTGTTTACGCTCTTCTTTATGATTCTCTTTAATGTATCGGAGCGGCTTAATGCGCGGCAGAAAGAACAGGCGAAAAAAAATCCGCGCGGCGCGATTTCGCTGGAAGATTTGGAGAAACTTGAAAAGTTCAATCAGGAAAGCGGCCTGAAAATCACGCCTGAATCCATCGGCTCTGAAAAAAAATCGCGCGTGCTTGTAGCCGTCAAAGACCCGAAAAACTTAGAGCACTTCGATAAAGCCATCGACACAATCGACACTGATAAGACGGATATCATCGTGATGACCGTCCGCGTGCTCGAAGATGAGCAGCCGTTCAACCCTGAAATGACGCGGCAGGAGCGGGAACTCTTCACCGAGATCGTCAACATTGCCGAAGACGTCGGCAAACCCGTCATTCCGTTGCTTGTGCCGAGCTACAATGCGTTTTTCTCGATTGTCAATTCGGCCAAGGAACTCGGCGTAACGGATGTCTACTTGGGTGAATCGGAGCGGTTCAGCATGGAAACCGAGCTGGAGCAACTCGCAATGATCTGGGGTTACGAACAACGCGATGCCGACAAGAAAATTATGTTCCGCGTCATTGCCGACGACAAGGCAAAAATAGAAGTAGAGTTATAACCTCCCGCCATCAAACCCAATGGCATTCTCTTTTCGCAAAAAGGGAAAGTGGTTTGAAGAAAAAGGAATAAAAAAGCACCGGTGATGCCGGTGCTTTTTTGTAAAGTCAAGTGTAATAATTAGTTGAGCGAAAACTTCGGAATGAACATGTTCGCACGCTCATTGAAGGCCAGTTCGAAAATTTCCGCTTCCATAAACGGTGTAAGCGGAAAGGTATCGAGCATCTCGGAAACGGCTGCTTCGGATTCGGCGGCAACAGTCGCCCAAAGTTTTGATCTGTCCATCGACAAAGTGTAACTGAGCAACCGTCCTTCCGACATCCACTCGGCGACCTTTTCGCGTTGCTCTGGGATCAGAGAGAGAAACTCTTCCGTCATGGTCTCCGGCAACTCAAACTCCACCATATATTGATTCATCTTATTCCTTATCGTTGAATGTTGTTGGTATAGAAACTTGAATAAAAACCTGCCTCAAATTCGCTCCCTTTCTACGCAAAAAGCTCCGAATTAGTTTTCCTTTCCGTGCCTGCATCACACCGAAATCTTCCTGTGTGAAATCCGCAAAAGGATTGGACATTTATAGCCGCCGGACTTCGCCTAAACTTTCCCTTCACAAGAAATTTATTCGTGGCCGCTTGGCAAAGTGGGAAAATCGTTTTACGTTTCTACTATACTTGTAGTAGATTCACTAATAGTTTAGGATAAAGCAATGAGCAAACAGAATTTTCAACCTTCGCCGTTGGAGTGGGAAGTGATGAACACGATATGGGATGTTTCAGCGAAGTCGCCGCATGGAACGTCGGTGCGCGAGGTGATGGACGCGGCCTACCCGAAAGGCGAACGCGCTTATACAACGGTTCAAACCGTGATGAACAGCCTCACCGCTAAAGGCTTTTTGAAGCGTGAGAAAATCGGATTGGTTGGTTTCTACAAGCCGCTTCGCAAACGCGACGATACCGTGAAGAAAGAAGTCAAAACTTTTGCCGGTAAAGTCTTCGGTGGATCGCTGACGGAACTGGCAAACTATCTCGTCTCATCGGACACGCTTTCGCGCGAGGAAATTATGTCGCTCAAAAAACTCATCGACCAAAAAGCGAAAAAGTAACAACGAAAAAATAACGGAGGCTGTGATGGCTACAGAATTAGAATCTGTGATCGAACCATTAAACCGCATTGCAAGCGTGTGGTGGCAAGGTCTTGCGGTGATGACGCTTCAGAACACATTATTTCTGATGGTCATTTTTCTTGCGTTGCATTTGCTAAGAGCGCGCGAAGCAAAACTGCTCCGGCTCGTTGCGCTCATTGGCCTTGCGAAACTCTGCGTTCCGCCGGTTGTGCCGTTTCCGACGCTCGGATTGAATGCCGAGCCGTTACAAGTGTTGCAATTGAGCACTGTAGTTACCGTGCCGGTGCAAGCCGCCGTGCCTACGATGCCAAGCCTGTCGTGGCAAGTGTGGTTGATGACCGGCTGGAGTGTGATTACAGTTTCAATGTTTGCCATCGCAATGATTCGCACCGCGCTGTTGCGGCGGCGGTTTCGAGATGCAACCGCGTTTGATGCAACGGCTTATTTGCCGCCGAATTTATCGGTGGAGGTAGCGCAATCGGCGGCGTGCCAAAGTCCGTTGGTGTTCGGATTTTTTAAACCGAAAATTGTTTTGCCTTTTGGCTTTGAAGCGTGGCCGGACAGGGCGAAGCGGACGGTGCTTTCGCACGAGGCCGCGCATCTGCTGCAGCATGACACGTGGGTAAGTCTGGCCGCACTCGTAGCAACCGCGCTCAACTTTTTCAATCCGCTCGTTTGGCTCTTGGTTCGCAAGTTGGATTGCTACCGCGAGATGGTTTGCGATGATGACGCCGTGCGCCTTACTGCAATTTCTCCCGCCGAATACGCGACACACTTGGTTGAGATCGCCGAAGCCGTTTCGCAGCCGAGGCCGGAACACTTTGGTGCGCTCGCGTTCTCTGAATCTTACCGCTCATTGAAAGAAAGAATCTTGTATCAACTCACAACTCACAAGGAGGATTTTAAAATGAAACGATGGATTGTTGTCTTGCTCGCGTTTGCACTCTTACCGTTCTCACTCCGGTTTAGTGAAAACGCACCTTTGGCGAATATCACCGCCAGCTTGCAAAATGATACGACACAAAACATAAACACAAATCCAAGTGGGTTTACGGAAATCGATAAAGAGTTTGTTTTTCCCGTTCCGATTGATGAAGTAGGAACTTTTTCAATCGATAAACAACCTGCCTTTGCAAGACGCGCAGACATCGTTTTCCCTAGTGTCTTAAAACAATCAGACGTCAATGGTTACATCACTGCTTTGGTTCTGATCGATGAAGAGGGCAAACCTGTGAAAACGAAAGTTTTGGAAAGGTTACTTAGCAATGATTTCAAGAGTAATGCAGTATCAAAGGCTGTGGAAGCGAGTGTGATGCTTAGTCTAATGGCTTCTACTTATACGCCAGCAGAGTTCAAAGGAAAGAAGCTTAAGATGACGATGTTTGTATCATTCCTTTTTAAGGAAGGACAGATTGTTAGGCCAACGAAACTGGAACAGGAAGCAGCAACGCGAAAGATTATCAATCAGGTTGTCGAAGATGTTTTGCGGTATCAAAAAATGAAATGATTGATGGCTGCTAAAAGGTAAAGAAGGAAAGTGCTACTCTGCTTAAGAATTCTGGAAAGCACGATTACCGATGAGAAATTTGAAAGAGATATACTTCTAGCGCACAAGCGAATGATATGTGAACCTGTAACAATTCAGGAGATGCAGAAGGTGGAAAACACATATGAGTTCGGCGGTCG